>NZ_JBNNPF010000023.1:0-133638 GCF_050275515.1 Streptomyces sp. NPDC004126
CGCCTCACCGGCGAGAACCCCATCTCCTGGCGCGACCCGAAGAAAACCGCAGAACACCCGATTCCGGGATGAAACATCGGACGAAAACGACCTCTCAGAACCACCGCTGAGCCGCTCCTCCACACCGCCATGGCCTCTCCCCGGCCTGAACGCCGCGGCACGCCACCTGGCAAGGGCTCTCGCATCCTTACCTCGCCGCCGGCGGCGACGGCTTCGCGTGCTGCCGTGCAGGCACTGGTCTGGCCGTTGAGCATCGCGGTGATGTCGGGCTGCGTTGAGTTCTCTTCCTCGCGGGCCATGCCGCGACTGTGGAGACCGGACGCGGGCATTGCGACAGGATTCCGCGCCGCCTGCGCCGCGGTGCCGTGGCCGCCGGGCCCCCGTCGCGGAGCGGCCGGTGCAGCGCACCGTGCCGGTGGGCGGCGCCGGGTCCGTTTGGCGCCGGGGGGGGAGAGAGCCCGGAATCCCTCACGTCTCTCAGTTTTCCTGACAGCCTGTCTGGTGTCAGGAAACCCTGACAGCCTTGTGCTGGGGAAGGGTGTCGAGGATGGGGTGGGTGGATGAGAGCGGCCGGCACGAGGGCTGGGTGGCCGCCGTCCTGGCCGACGGCCAGGAGGCCGCGCCCATCGCGGCTCTGGATGGGAGTACGGCGTGGTGGGACAGTGAGGGCACGGTGTCCGAGCGCGCGGTCGCGGTGAAAGCCGCCTGCGGATGCGGCTGGCGGGCGACCGGCACCCACCCGGTGGTGTGGGGTGACGTCGAGGCGACCGAGGGCGAGCACGCCCGTACTGGCCCGTTCGCGGACTGGGAGTACCACGTCACCACCGTCGAAGGCCTCCTCCCACGCGACGTCGAGCAGCTGCTGACCGCCCTGCACGACCGCATCGCGGAACTCTCCGGCACCCGGCCGGTCACCGCCCTGCATGCCGTCGCCCGCCTCCAGAACACCCTTCCCGGCCTCGCGCTCGACACCGTCCACGCAGCCCGCGGCTCCCTCGTCACCTGGGAAGCGATCGGAGCAGCCCTCGGCTGCTCCCGCCAGTCCGCCCACGAACGCTACGCCCACCACGTCAAGGAGCAACTTCAGCAGCGCCCCGAGCCCGACCTGCCGCAGTTCCCGAGGAGGACATGATGAGCGATAGCACCGCGCCCGAGTACGGGCTCGCTTCCGACTCCCTGGACGACATCGAGCCGTTGGGGCGGATCTCCCCGCGCCGTGCCAAGGCCGTCTGGGAGGACAGCCGCCGGCAGTGGCCGGACGTGTACCTGGTCCAGCGGGACGCCCAAGAGCCCTGGCGGCGCACCGCCTCCTGACCTCGCGCGGGCGGGCTTGAAGCCGTAGCCGACGGTCACGTCCTGGAGGTGCCCCCACAGCCTGGTGGGCCAGGGCTGACTGCGGCGGCCGTGGCCGCGCGCGGGGCGCTCCAGGGGGCCTCTCGACGCCGGGTCGTCGACCGGCCCGTGCGGGGACGGCGCATGGCGGGCGGGTCCTTGCCTGCGGGTCAGCAGGCGAGGTAGTCCCTGAGGGCCTCGTAGCCGGCGGTGTAGGTCTCCGGGGCCTCGTTGCTGCTGGTGGGCGGTAGCCAGAGGATGAGGAGGTGTTGGTGGCGGCGGGCGCCGCCCGGTGCGACGTACGCCAGCTCGTGCAGACCAGCCGAGGTTCGTCGGCGGGCAGGGCGGCGAGCGCAGCTCGTCGTGCGTCAGGTTGGCCTCCAGCGCCACCCTCACGGCGGCGGAGTCGCCGGCGTATTCGAGGACGACGGTGTTGGTCTCCCGTACACCGCGTACGTCGCGCAGCACGCTACGGAGGCTTCGGACAGGTCGGACGCGCTGCTCATGGGATGTTTCGTCACCTGGGCCTCAACGGTGACACCGGCCGCGAGGATGCGGACGCAGTACCGGATCCGCCCGGCGCGCCGCCGCGGCCGGCCGGGCGCCCTGCTCTGCCGCCGGCGGGGCCGGCTCGGCGCCGCCGTGCTGAAGGTGTAAGGGCTGTCCGGGTGGCGCCCTGGACGTACGGCTGAACACCGCCGTCCACGCAGTGGAAGTAGCACCTGGCTGCGTACGCGTCCTCGCCAGCGGCCCGGAAGGGCCGAACGTGGCAGAGAGGGAACCTACTTGGAGGCAAGTCCGCGCCTACGGCTCCCCCGGCCCCGGGGACAGCCCGACGACAGACATGCGACACCGCCGGTTGACAACCTTCAGGGGCCGGGGCGATAGGAGCCCCGAACCGGAATTCGAAGGAGAACGCCATGACCAGGACCGTCCGCCACCTTGCCGGCAGGATCGCCGAGGCCCTGCTGCCGGAGACCAGCGCCTCGGCCGGCTGCGCCCGGGAGTGCTGGAAGGTGATGGTGACGACCCGTAACCAGACGGCCGGCCAGTGGTGCTGCATCTGGGAAGACTGCCGCATGAACTGCAACTAGGACCTCCGCAGGGCCGCAGGCCCACGACCGTCCCCCGTGTGTCCGGCCGCCGATCCCCCTCCGGCGCGGCGGCCGGACCGGCCCACAGGCGGAACCATGACCACTGCTCTCCTCTTCGGCCAGCTCGTCCTCTCTTCCGTGTTCGCTGTTTCGGCTGTGCCCAAGGCCCGAGGCTTCGCCGCCTTCCAGGCCCACGTGGAGGCGACCGTGCCACTGCCCCACGGGGTCGCGCGGCTTGTGGCCGGCCTCGCGTTGGCAGCCGAAGTCCTCACTGCTACCGCCCTCTTGCACCCCGGCACGGCCCGGGCGGGATCCGCGCTGGGTCTCATCCTGCTGATCGGTTTCACCGCGTACCTCGCCCGGCTGATCGGCCAGGGTGAGGGAGCGCCCTGCGGCTGCGGGGGCAGCAGCGACGAACAGGCCGCCTCCGGGGTCCACCTCCTACGCAACGGCCTCCTGCTGGCGCTGGCCGCCGGTGTGTTCACCGCCTCGATCACCACAGCCCACGCCGAACACGGCGTCCTCGCGTACGCGGCGTCCGCCGCACCGGCCGCAGCCCTCGGGGCGCTGCTGTTCCACATGCCCGACGTTCTGAACTTCTTCCGGACCTCCCTGGGCCCGGGTTCCTGAAAGGTTCATGCCGTGCTGACCCCTTTGACCTTCCTTGCGTTGCTCCTCGCCGCCGCGAGCTGCGCCCTCGCCCTGGCCGTCGCCCTGCGAGTGAAGAAGCTCCTGGACCCGATGGTCCAGGAAGGCCTGCTGGGGCGGCGGCGCCCGGACATCGTTCCGGTCGGCACCGTGGTACCGGTGCAACCGCCCCTCAACGATCTCGACGGTGATCGCTTCGAGCTGCCGAACGGCGGTGACGGCGGGCCCTGGATCCTCGCCTTCCAGGCCGTGGGCTGTGCCGGCTGCAAGGAGCAGCTGCCCGAATACCGCCGCTACCTGCAGAGCACGGCGCTGCCGCGGCAGCGCGTGGTGTCGGTGATCCATGGGGACGCCGCGGACGCCGCGCTGTACCGGGAGCAGCTGGGTGACCTCGCCACCCTGGTGAGCGCCGGTGACAGCGGGCCGGCGGCCGACCTCATCGCGGATCTGGGGGTAGGTATCTTCCCCACCTACCTGGTCGTCTCAGCCGACGGGACCGTGCTGCGCTCCGAGGTGAGTTCCGCCCGGCTGCGGCAGGCGCCCGGCCTGCCGGCGGCCGCTGCGCTGCCCACCGCCACCGCCACCGCTGGCCTGTGAGCCCCAAGTGCTGCGTACATTCCCCGGCCGGCGCCGGGTCCGTTCCCTTGGCACGGCGTTCGGCCTGGCCTTCGCGGCCGCGCCCGCACTCCTCCTCATACACGCCGCCCTCGTGCTCCTCGCGGGCGCCTTTCCGGTAGTCACCGGCTGGGCGACCAAAATCGCTCTGGACGCCCTGGCGGAGGGCGAGGGCCTGGCCGCCGCAGCCGTACCCGTCCTGTGCCTGGCGGCCGCGGGCGTCGTGCAGTCCGCCGCCCCACACCTCCACGCCTTCCTGCGCGCCGAGCTCAACCGGACCATCGGCCTGCTCGCGCAGCACCGGCTCTTCACCGCCGTGGGCGGGATCATGGGACTCGGGCCCTTCGAGGACCCCGTGTTCCTCGACCGCCTCAGGCTGGCGAAGCAGGCGGGCCGCCACTCGCCGGGCGCGGCCACCGATGGTCTGCTCGGCGCCGCCGGCGCGGTGCTCACCCTCCTCGGATTCGTGGCGTCGCTCGCCGTAATCGCCCCGGTGATGTCCGTGTTCGTCCTCGCCTTCAGCGTCCCGGTACTGGTCGCCGAGGTGCTCCTTGCACGGCGCCGGGCGGCCGCCATGTGGGCGATCGGCCCGGCCGAGCGCCGGGAGCTGTTCTACGACCAGCTGCTGACCAGCGAGGCGGCCGCGAAGGAGATCCGGCTGCTCGGCATCGGAGACTTCTTCCTTCGGCGGATGCGCGCCGAGCGCCGCGGCGCCGACGCCGGCATCCGGCGCGAGGACCGGCGCGAGGTGTGCACGCAGTCGGCACTGGCGGTCCTCGCCGCGTCCGTGTCCGCTGCCGGGATGCTGTGGGCGGTGCGCGCCGCCGCCGCCGGGACGCTGTCCCTGGGCGACGTGACCATGTTCATGGCGGCCGTCGCCGGCGTGCAGAGCTCGTCAGCCCGTCTGGCCGGCGAAATCGGCAGGACGCACCAGGCGTTGGAACTCCTCGACCACTACCGGACCGTGACCCGGGCCGGACCAGACCTTCCCGTTCCCTCGGTGCCCCGGCCGCTGCCCCGTCTGTCGCGCGGCATCGAGTTCCGTCGCGTGTCCTTCCGCTACTCGCCGGATCACCCCTGGGTGCTGCGCGACGTCAGCTTCACCATCCCCTTCGCGCGTGCGGTAGCCCTCGTCGGCCTGAACGGCGCGGGGAAGTCCACACTGGTCAAGCTGCTCTGCCGGTTCTACGACCCCACCGAGGGGCGGATCCTGTGGGACGGAGTGGACCTTCGTGACGTCGATCCCGGCGCCTTGCGCGAGCGGCTCGGAGCGGTCTTCCAGGACTTCATGCACTACGACCTGACGGCCCATGAATCCATCGCGCTGGGAGACCTGACGGCCATGGAGGAGCGCCCGCGCGTGGAGGAAGCGGCCCGCAGGTCCGGCGTCCACGCAACGCTCAGCTCCCTGCCCCAGGGCTATGACACCTTGCTGACCCGCACGTTCTTCGCCGGCCAGGACCTCGAAGCGGCCTCGGAGGACGGGGACGAGGCCGTGGCGCGGACCGGGGTGATGCTCTCCGGCGGTCAGAGCCAGCGCCTTGCCCTCGCCCGTGCCTTCCTGCGCGCAGATCGTGATCTGCTGATCCTGGACGAGCCGTCGTCCGGACTCGACGCCGAAGCCGAGTACGAGATCCACACCGCTCTGAGCCGGCTGCGCACCGGCCGGACCAGCGTGTTGATATCGCACCGCCTGGGAGCCGTACGCGAGGCCGACCACATCGTGGTGCTGGCCGGCGGCCATGTCGCGGAGGAAGGGACCCACGCCGATCTGATGGCCGGCGGCGGAGCCTACGCCCGCCTGTTCGCCCTCCAGGCCTCCGGCTACCGAGCCGAGGAGCCGGTCGTATGACCGGTCTTGCCGTCGTACTCGTGTGCGCCACGACGGTCGCGGTGGTCCTGGCCCGCCTGCGCCGGCGGCTCGTCGTCGTCACCGTCCACGGGCTGAGCATGCAGCCCACCTACCAGCCCGGTGACCGGGTCCTGGTCAGACGCGGACGTGTCCCCCGGCGCGGCGGCATCGTCGTCGTCGAACGTCCGAATGCCGACGCACCGCACTGGACGGAACCTGCGCCGGGCCTCGGCGGCCCGGCGGTCGGTGTCGACGCCCGGGCATGGCTGATCAAGCGGGTGGCCGCGGTGCCGGGGGATCCCACCCCGGCACCTCACGGACTTCACCCACCCCAAGCGGTACCTGCCGACGCGCTCTATCTGCTTGGCGACCACGCCCGGGTCAGCTTTGACTCCCGCCAGTTCGGGTTCTTCCCCTGCGAGCGGGTGCTCGGCAGCGTCCTGCGGAAGCTGTGACTCGATGACCTGGCGTCAGCAACCGGGATCTGCCGCCGCCTGGCTCAGGACGGGATCACGGCGCAGCACCATGTCGTGCAGGTCGCGCAGCGCCGGCCCAGGTTCCTGGCCGAGCTGGTCGACGAGGACGGTGCGGGTCAACCGGTAGCGGCCGAGGGCGTCCGCCTGCCTGCCCGCCAGGTACAGCGCGCGGATCAGGATCTCGGCGACCGCCTCGTCCAGTGGGTGCCGGTCCGCGAGCTCCACCAGCACGGCGAGGACCTCCTGGCACCGGCCCGACGCCAGTGCCAGCTGGGCATGCTGGAGGCGCGCCGTCAGCAGCTCCAGTTCCATCGACCAGCGGGCCCGGTCGGCCCAGGGCGAGCTCAGGTCGGCCAGCGGCACGCCGCAGGCCCGGCCGAGCGCATCGTCGAGCAGCTCGTACGCCTCCTCCACCCGGCCGGCGTGCCGCGCTGCCCGGCTGGCCCGGACGAGCCGCCGGAGCTCGTGCACGTCCACGTCGGAGGGATCGGTGAGGAGCATGTAGCCGCCGTCTCGGCGCACGAGCGGGCCGTCCGGCCCTGGCCGTCCGGAGGTGACTGTTCCGATATGGCGGCGCAGCCTGCTGGCCCAGGTGTAGAGCGTCGCCCGGGGGTCCTTGGGGTGCTCCTCACCCCAGATGTGCGCGACGGCCTCGTCGTCTGAGACGAAGGAGTTGGGCTTCCACGCCAGAAGGGCCAGCAGGTGGCGCATCTTGGCGGAGGGCAGCAGGTGGGGCGTTCCCGACCGAAGTGCGGAGACCCTTACCGGGCCGAGGAGTTGAATGTGCACGGTGTCCCCCGTGGCGAGTGGGCGGAATCCGGCAGGAAGCCGGAGGGCGTGGAACTCTTCGAGGAGGCCCGACGGCTGGTCAGGCGGAGGTGCGTCCCCTGGAACTTGGACTTGCACATAGTTCAATTTGTGTTGCCGAGAACTGTAGGAGCACTCTCGAACTAAGTGCAACTCCGCTCTTGAACTTTGTGCAGTCCGGCTTCGGGGCTCTATCGTGAGCCCATGCCCCGCTCCACTCTGACCCGCGACCAGATCGTCACCACCGCCGTCGCCCTCCTCGACGAGGAGGGCCTCGAGGGGCTCAACATGCGCGCCCTCGGTCAGCGCTTGGGCTCCGCAGCCACGGCCGTCTACTGGCACGTGAAGAGCAAGGAGGATCTCGTCACCCTCGCCGGCGACCGCGTCTGGGACGAGATCCGTCTACCCGACCTCGGTGCTGTCGACTGGCGTACCGCCGCCACGGCCATGGCCGACGACCTGTACGCGATGTTCACCCGCCACCCATGGCTGGTGCAGGCCTTCGCGAGCCACCTCTTCCACGGCGAGGCCAAGGCCCGCCACGACGACCACACCCTGGCCGTCTACGAGGCCGCAGGGTTCAGCGGGCCCGAAGCGGACCGGGCCGCCGCCGCTGTTTTCACGTACGTGCTCGGCAATGCCTCCGGTGCCGCCGCGACCGCGGCCCTGACCCGGCGTATCGAGCGGGACGGCGGCGACGCGGAGCATGCCTTCGGCGTCGTGATGAAGGAGGCCGCTGAGGTAGCCGCCGGATTCCCCCGTCTGCGGTCCCGAATCTCCGCCGCGGCCGCCACCGACTACGCCGAGGCGCCGGAAGGCGCGTTCGGCTTCGGCCTCCACTCCCTCATCGACGGGCTCGCGGCTCGACTGCCACGCACGACGGACTGACCGGCGAACGAGAGCCCGGACGGGCGGCGGCGTACCCGCGCCGCCGCCCGGGCCTTCCGACAGGCTCGTGAAAGACCCGGGACAGGCCTCCTCGCAAGCATGGAGTCACGCCCTGCCGAGGGCGTACGACCAAAGGAGACCTCATGAACGAGACGCCCCGCGACGAGTCCGCCGGCCAGGTGGCACCCGCCGAGCACCCGGAGCCCGCAACCATCGAGATACGGCTCCTTGACAAGATCGAGACCATTCAGAACAAGGCCAACGAGACCTGACAGCGGCAGGAAGACCGGACAGTCCACCGTGGCGGAACGGGTCGTGGCCCGTTCCGCCCCGTCCCGCTCGAAGGGTGAGGCACCGATGAAACGGCCCAGGGTGAAGCCCGAGCACCTGGCCCACCGGCTCGACAACGGATCCGTCCGCATCGGCGGCGAGCTGTACGGGATCTCCGCGGAGATCGCGGATCCGAACGGATGGGCGTGGAGCGCCCTCCAGCTGATGGACGGCGAGCACTCGCCCGAAGAGATCGAGGCCCAGGTCGGCGCCCTCCACCCCGGCCTGGGAGCAGCCGGGGCGCGACGCCTGGTGAACGCCCTCATTGACTCTGGCTACGTGGAGGACGCCTCCGCTGGCCCCCACACCCCGCCGCCGGCGGCGGCAGCACGCTACAGCCGCAACCACGCCTACTTCAGGCGCGTCGACCTCAGACCGCGAAACGACCCGTGGGAGGCCCAGCTCGCGCTGGGGCGGGCCCGGGTACTCGTCATCGGCCTGGGAGGTACCGGCTCTCACGCCGCATGGGCGCTCGCCGCGGCTGGCGTGGGCTTGCTGACGTGCGTCGACGCGGACGTGGTCGAGGAATCCAACCTGACGCGGCAAGTGCTGTACACCGAGTCGGACATCGGCCGCCCCAAGGCCGAAGCCGCCGTCGGCCGGCTGGCGGCCGTCAACTCGGCGGGAACCTACACCGCGCTCAAGTGTCACGTGGACTCCCCCGAGGAGCTCGAAACACTGCTGCGGGGGTGCGACGCCCTCGCCCTCTGCGCCGACGAGCCCCGCGTGGACGTGCTGGCCCACTGGGCCAACGAGGTCTGCTCCCGCCTGCGCGTGCCATGGGTGTCCGCCGGATACAACGGCCCGCTCGTGGCTGTGGGCACGTACGGACCGGACGGCCCGTGCTACCTGTGCGTGGCCGCCGGGGAGGAGGCCCGGCTCAAGCCCGGCGCCCATCCGCGCATGGGAGGAAAGGGCGTTCTCGCCCCCGTCGCAGGCATTTCCGGGCAGCTGATTGCGTACGAGGTCATCGCGCTCCTCACCGGCATCGGCCGTGAACCGCTCGGCTACGTGCGCGGCATGAACCTGATAGCCCCGGACCAACTCGTCCACGTCCGCCACCCCGCACGGCCCGACTGCGCCGTGTGCGCCCGATGACCCCGGGCAGCACCGTCCTCCCCGAGCTGGAGATGCGCCCGCACGGCCGCGAATGGCTCGTCGGCCGCCAGGACACGGGCACGGCCATCGCCCTCCCCCCGGAAGGGCTCGATGCCTTGCTCCTCCTCGACGCCGGGTGCCCACCGGACGAGGCCCGCGCCGCGCTGCGCCACGCCACCGGCCGCGACCTGGACGTACGGGCGTTCGCCGAGGGCCTGGGCGCGGCAGGCCTCGCCGACGCCGTCGGTGACCACCGGTACGAGCACCGGCCTGTACGGGAGAGCCTGCCGGCGGTCCGACGCCGGCACCTGCGTTGGACCCTGCACCCCGCGCTGCACGGAGTTCTGTTGCTCCTGGCCCTCTGCGGCCCGGTGGTGGCGCTGGCAGAGCCGGACGCACGGCCGCCATGGAGCGATTTGCTCGCACCGCGCTACGGCGTCGTCACGCTGGCCGTCCAGGCGGTCACGACGTGGACGTTGATCCTGCTGCACGAACTCGCCCACCTGTTCACCGCACGGGCCGTCGGGGTACGGGGCCGGCTCGGCCTGGGCACCCGGCTGCAGTTCCTCGTGGCCCAGACGGAGGTCTCGGGTATCTGGCTCAAGGGACGCCGCGAACGCCTCACCGTCTACCTGTCCGGCCTTGTACTCGACGCCGCGATCGCCGGCGCGTGCCTGATCGCGAGAGCGGCAGGGGCCGACCATCCGCTCCTTTCGGTGGTCGTGCTCACCCTGACCTACTCGTCGGCGGTGCAGTGCCTCGTGTTCATGCGCACCGACCTCTACTACGTACTTCAAGACCTCTCGGGCAGCCACAACCTGTACGCCGAGGCCACCGCGCTGCTGCGCCGTTTCCCCCCGGCGGGGCGCCGCCATGCCGGCGCCCGCCTCGGGGTGCACGCCTACGCCCTGCTCGTGGCGATCGGGTCTGCGGCGTGCGTCGTCTTCGGCCTGGCCATGCTGCACGAAGTGACCCTGCCGCTCGCGGGCCGGTCGATGGAAGCGGTGGTGGGCGGAAGGACGCCGGCTGAGCGGGCCGACGGCCTTGCCACGCTGCTGGTGCTGCTCTCCATCCAGGGGCTCTGGGCACGGACGTGGTGGCGCAAGCACTGGGGGAAGGGGCAGGCGCCTTCCCCGACGGCAGGCCTGGAGCAGGATTGACGAAGGGCGGCAGGCCCGGCTCGCCACCCCCGCCGGGTGCCGTGCCAGTTGCGCCTGTCCGTCAGGTGCATGCCAGGATCAGGTTGGAGAGGCGGGCTGACGTGGGGAGATGCGCGTTGTTCGACATCAGCAAGGGTGCGGACAGGGTGACCGGTGGGTGTGGGAAGAGGGAGGTCCTCTTTCGGGGCAGCGATGTCGATGAGCTGCACGAGCTGGTCAGTACGCGGTTTGCGCCGCACCGACTGGACGTTCTTCGCGGCCCTGCACTGGACGGCCGTTTCGAGTGCGCGTATGAGGGGTCGGTGGCGCTGTACGAGCTGGGGTACGGCGCGGAGATCGGCGTCACGCCCGCCGAGTCCCTCGATTTCTACACGGTCAACATCCCGCTTGCCGGTCACGGTGTCGTCACCCTGGACGGAAAGAGGCTTTCCTCCACCCTCAGCATCGCGGGACCGGGCCAGGAGGTGTCGATGCGCTGGAGCCAGCAAACCCTCAACCGCATCCTGATCATCCAGAGGGAGGTAGCCGAACAGGCCGTCGCCGTCAGGCTCGGCGAGCCGCCGGACAGCCCGCTGGCGTTCGATCCCGTCCTGGACGAGAGGGCGGACGAGGTACGGGTGTGGCTGGGGCTGGCGGGACAGTTCGCCGAGTTCGTCGACTCAGGGATGGCCGCCCGTTCGCCCCTGGCCCTGGGGCACTTCGAGAAACTGCTGGTGGACGGCCTGCTCGACGTGCAGCCCCACGGGCTCAGCGACGCCGCGGGCGGCCGCGGAGCCATCGTCATACCCCGCGCCGTAAGCCGTGCCAGGGACTTCTGTGCCGACCACGCTCACGAGCCGATATCGCCGGCCGACATGGCCCGGGCGGCCGGTATCAGCGTCCAAAGCCTGAGAGAGGGCTTCCGCCGGCACCTGAGCACCACACCACTGGCCTACCTGCGCAGCGTCCGGCTGACCCGCGTACGTCGCGACCTTGTCGCCGTAGCCGAAGGCCAGGCACAGGGCAACGTCACCGATGTGGCATTGCGATGGGGGTTCACCCATCTGGGCAGGTTCACCGGCTATTACCGGGAAGCCTACGGTGAGACTCCCGCGCAGACACTGCGAAACGCTCACATCTCCAGCTAAGCCGACGTCGTCGCGCTCGCGCTATCCGAAAACGCGCCCCGGGGCCCATCGAAAGCGGATAGCCGACACAGGACGGTCACGGCAGGGTTCTGTCCGACGGCGGTAGGGCACCAACGGGCTTGATCAGGAGTTGTCTCAGCACCTTTGTGGCTGAGGCAGAAGACCGTCGTGACGCCATATGAGATCTCGGAACCCACGGGGGAGCAGTGCAGGCAAGAGGTAGTTCCAGCGACGCCGGCGGCAGCAGGCCTGGGCGCTCAATCGGGATGGTTTCAGACCCATTCGACCCCGCGCCTGCGGAACTTGAGCGGCTGCTGGCCTCCACAGACGACCTGGCCGGCGCGGGCCTCGACGACTTCACCGAGCTGGCGTCGCCCTCGTCCGACGAGGACCCGCCGCCGATGACCGCGCAGACCCCGGAACTCACGGCCGTGCTGAACCGGGCGTTCGGCGACAAGGCCGCGAGGGAGGTCAGGACCTCGTTCATGAACGCCGACTCCTCGATCGTCGTCGACGAGGGCGTCTCGGAGCGGGTGCCGGGCGCGGCCGCCGCCTGGATGGCCGACATGCGGCGCGTGTACACCGAGTGCGCCTCGTGGACGATGAGCATCGGCGACGACGAGATCACCGTCCAGGTGGTGGACCCGGCCGATGGCCCGGGCGAGCCGCTCAAGGTGGAGCAGCGGTTCGGCGACGAGGCCCTGATGCGCACGATGCTGGCCGGTTCGCCCGGGCAGCAGGCCCGGATCACCACCCTGCTGGTGCGCCACGGCGACCGGGCCCTGGAACTGACCTTCCGCAGCCTGGCGGGCGATTCCGACAGCCCCGAGGCGGCCCGGCTGGCCCCCTCGGTGAGCGCCTTCCTCAATCTGGCTCCGGCGAAGTTCCTGGGAACGCACACCGGCTGAGCAAGCGCAACATCTCGCGCTCCGCCACGTGGTGAGAACGCGTTCCGCTTCGCTGCGCCGACAGGCCGCGTCTGGCCCCATCGATCGGGTCAGGTTCCCCGCGCCTCCCGCGCGCATTTCATCCATTGCTCTGCCACGTCTTGAAGGGACATCCCGCTGTGAACCTCTCCTCTCTGGTCGCCGGCCCGCTGACCGCCGTCGCGCTCGTCGCCACCACTGCCCCTGTCGCCGCCGCCGAGCCTGTCGCGGCGCCCTCGGCCGCTGCGCAGGTGACGGCCCCGATGCCTGATCCAGCGGCCGCCCTGTCGATCTCGCCGGGCTCGGGCGTCATCCAGATCCGCAACGGCCGCAGCGGCAAATGCCTGGAGATCGAGAACTCCTCGACCGCTGACGGAGCCCAGGCCCAGCAGTGGGAGTGCGCCGGCCAGTCCGGCTCGTACTGGCGCCTCGAGTACGCGTTCGGCAATAACTGGGAGGTGCGCATCGTCAACAACCGCAGCGGCAAGTGCCTGGACGTCTCGAACTCCTCGACCGCTGACGGCGCGCGCGTGCAGCAGTGGTCCTGCGCCAACGTCGGCGGCCAGCGCTGGCAGGTGATCAACACCAGCGGCCGCGACCACGTCATCCGCAACGTCCACAGCGACAAATACCTGGAGATCGAGAACTCCTCGACCGCCAACGGCGCCAACGCCCAGCTCTGGCGCAAGGCCGGGCAGAGCGGCATGCACTGGTACTGAAAACCCCCTGACCTGCACGACCCGAGGTCCACACCGGTCTCCGTAAGGGGTGATGAAGTCCAATTTCGACGCTTGCCTATGCGTGAAGGCGACACGGCGGGGAAGGCCGGCCCTCACTGCGGATGACGCCTCCATGTGGCCCCAAGGTCCAGCCACCACCAGAGGCGGCCGACCCTCGGTCTGCCGACCAACGGCGGACTCGGCGTACACGCGAGCGCCCGTCGGGTGCCGACTCTACGGAGTTGGAAGTGGCCGGGCACTCCTTGCCCTGAAGCGTGGTCGTGGTTCTAGCGTGTCGCTCTCTTGATCATCTGACGACAGGAAGACACGCCCATGACCCTTGTGACCGGAGCCACCGGAAATATAGGCAGCGCCCTGCTGAAGGAGCTGCAGGCGTGCGGAGTACGGCCACTGCGGGGGCTGACCCGTGATGCTGCAACGGCCTTCTTCCCCGACGGGGTCGAGGCCGTGGAGGGCGACCTCGCCAAGTCGGCATCGATCATATCCGCGATCCAAGGGGTGCGCTCGCTGTTCCTCCTGCCAAATCTGGGACCGGACGCCGGCATACTCGAAGCCGCCCGGCAGGCAGGGGTTGACCATGTGGTGCTGGTGTCGTCCATCACCGTCCAGACCCACCCGCACCTCGGCCCCGCCCGCGCGAACCTGGCGGTGGAGCGCCTGCTCAAGGCGAGCGGCATGGCCTGGACGATCCTGTGGCCGACGCAGTTCGCCTCCAACGCTCTGATGTGGGCGGCCTCCATCCGCGGCCGCGAGACCGTCCGCGCGCCGTACGCCGAGACCGCGCTGCCGACCATCCACCCCGCGGACATCGCGGCCGTGGCACGGGTGGCACTGACCGAGCCCGGACACCACGGGCAGACCTATGCCCTGACCGGTCCAGAGCCGGTGACCGCCCGGCAACAGGTCGAGGTCATCGCTGCAGCACTGGGCTGGCAGATTCCCTTCACCGAGATCAGCCGCCGGGAGGCCCAGGTGCACATGGCAGCCGTCTTCGGAGCCGAGGCCGCGGACGCGGTGCTCGACGTCATCGGCGGCGACGTGAACGACGAGCTGCTGACGGTACGCGACACGATCGCACGGATCACCGGAACGCCCGCCCGCCCGTTCCGGCAGTGGGCCGAGGAGAACGCCCACGCCTTCCGCTGAACCACCTGACACCGAGCACGGCCGTCCGTACACAGGCGCGCACACTCGCGAGTACGCCGACACATGATGACGACGCGGCCAACGGCAGCAGCCCTGCAGGGAAGCCGATTTCATGGCGTGTCGGCCCACGGGACCGGTTCAGGGCATGACCGGCAGGCAGCCCGCGGACGGAGCCCCGTTCTGGCGGTCCCCGCAGCGTGACCTGCTGCCGCCTGGGCGCCATTCAGCGACGGACATGCGTCCACCATCGGATGTCATGAAGCATCGGCCTGCACGGCTGACATCGTTCCACGACGCCTTGACGATGGAGACCTCACGATCGAACGTCCAGCGGGCGGTCCGCTGCTTCCTTGCCGCGCCCGGTTGTTCACGCGCTTGGTTCGCCCCCCGGGGCATGTCCGGGGGACGCTCCCCCGGGGCAGCCATGCAGGCAGTCTCCCCGGGCGAGCTCGGAGCGGACGAGCGCCGGCACGCATGCGGGTCAGGGGCCGACTGGCCTGGGCACAGAAGAAACGACACGGTGGGCCCCCGCCTTCAGGCGGGGGCCCACCGCTGTTGGTCAACCCGCGATGAGGTAATCGAAGATGCTGCCGCGGGCGAGCTGCTCGGATTCCATCTGCGCGAGCGCGGCCCGGCAGGCGTCTGCCAGCCTCCAGAACTCCGCGTTGGCGGTCTGGGCCCGCTTGGTGGGGCTGGTGGCGTTGGGGGCGCCGCCGAAGTCGTCGAACAGGCTCTTGCGCAGGTCGTACGTCAGCTCCAGCTGGGCGCCGCCCTCGCCGGTCAGGGTGCGGTTGCAGATGTTCTCGGGCAGGTCGCCGTTGAGATGTTCGGGGCCTCCGGGGGCGATGAGGAATCCGGCCCGGCGCAGCTCGTCGGTCAGGAGCACGCGCAGACGGCTGTTGCGGCCCCCGACCACCGCACCCTTGGCGCCGGCCGTGAGACCGGCCTGCGCGGCGGTGCAGCCGTGGATGCTGAGGACGTTGGCGCTGCCGGCGGCCAGGGAGCGGGCCACCGGGTCGTCGTTGTGGGTGGACGTGACGTGGAGGTCGCCGTTGCCCGGCTGGGCGCCGGCGGGCCGCAGTCCCTCGAACATCCAGTAGTCGTGGAGAGGGGCACCGGCCGTGCGGGGCTCGACGGAAGCGGGCAGGTAGCCGGCGACGCCGAGGCACAGCTCGGAGGTGCCCGGTTCGATGCCCCCGCCGTGGAGTGCCAGGATGGTGCTCAGCCGGGGACCGGGGGTGGTGGCCCGCTGGGTGTCGAGCATCTCGTGGCGCTTGAACCGCCGGGCGAAGTCGACGCCTTCCACGTTGGCCGGATCGGCGTAGAGCATGGTGTTCGTCGGGTAGGTGTCGGCCGCGTACGCGGGAGCGGCCGTGAGGGCGCCCGCCAGCGGGCCGCCCGCGGCGGCGGCCAGCAGGCCGGTCAGCAGGGTGCGACGGCTCGTCCGCGATGGTGACATGAGGAGCTCCTTGATCGGGTGGAGGATGATGCGCCCCGCGCGCGGGCCCGCCCATTCCTGCCGTCGCCACCGGCCGCACCCGCGCGGCTGCCTCTTCGCCGGGTACAGCTACACCGGCGAGCCGCGTCGACCCGGCTCCGGCCTCAGCTGTTCACGGATGGTGGGTCAGGTACCGGCCGGGGTTGCCGCGGGGCAAGGGCCCGGGTGTGGGCCTTGCCCCGCGGGTGATCAGTTCGGTGTGGTGGGGATCCGCCGGCTGTCCCAGAATTCCTTCTGGAGGCCGGTGGTGCTGCTCCACGACCAGTGGGTGAGCCTGCCGTCGGGGTCCGCCCCGAAGACGTGCTGGGCGCCGCCCGCGGTGTACGCGACCGGGTCGCTGTGCAGCGCTCCTTCCCACACCCTGGAGTCGGCGGTGCGGGTGCTCTGGTCCCACCACCACTGGGCGAGCTTGTTGTCCTTGGTCCGGGCGAAGACGTGCTGCTGGTCGCCGTGGACGAAGGCGGAAGGCCGCCCGGTCACCAGGCGCTGCGCGTCCATCACCTGCCGCTTGACCGCCTGGGTGCGGTAGTCCCACCACCAGTGCGCCAGCCGGCCGTCCTTGTCACTGGCGTACACGTGCTGCTGGCCCTGGAACACGAAGGCAGTCGGCGCGCCCTTGACGGATCCGCTCCAGACCTCGTGGCGAACTCCGTGGTTCCTGGTCCACCACCAGTGGTGGAGCCTGCCGTCGCTTCCGGCGGCCCAGACGTGCTGCTGCTCGCCGTAGACAAGGGCTACGGGGTCCCCGGCCAGGGTGCCTGCCGGGGCCCAGTTCGCCCGCTGCAGCGACGCGGTGCCGGCGTCCTTCCAGATGTGCAGCAGCTCACCCTTCGTGGACCGGGCGAAGGCGTGCTGCTGGCCCGGTATGACGATCGCCGCCGGCGTTCCGGCCACGGCCGTGCCCGCGTCGGTCCAGGTCTCCTGCGTGACGCTCCCTCCCGGGGCCCAGAAGCGGTGGAGCAGACTTCCGCCGCCGCCGCGCACCAGCACGTGCTGCTCGGTGCCGGAGGCGAAGGACACGGCCGCGCCTTCGCTGCCGTTGCCCCAGGCGCCCTCGGTGAGCGATCCGTCAGCGTTGCGGAACCAGTTGCCGAGCGTGCCGTCCGTCGTGGGCGAGAAGAAGTGCAGCTGACTGGGGTTGCTCGTGGCCAGGGCCCCACCGTGCTGGTTGACGTTCAGGCTGCCGGCATCCGTCGGCAGGTCGCCGTCCAGGTCGGCCTCGGTGAAGGTCGCGAAGCGGATGAACTCGTACGGGCCCGCCTCCCCGCCCTCGTACAGGATGCCGTACCTGCCCTCGCCCAGGGCCACCATGTCGGAGTAGGCGGAGAAGCCCTCCCGGACCACCGCTCCCCGGTCGGGGCCCTGCCAGGTACGCCCTCCGTCGAAGGAGGAGCGGATAGTCAGGTTCTTGCGTGCGGCCGGGCTTCCTGCTCCAGGTGCGGGCGCGGCCAGCAGGGTACGGGTGATGCCCTCGCGCCCCTCCAAGGGCACGGCGAGAACGGACGCCTGGACGCCGCCGCTGGGCAGGCCGAGGTCCGGGAGCAGCTGCAGACCGTTCTCGAAACTCACACCCCCGTCCGCGGAGGTCGCGTAGACCGCCCGGTTCCTGGTGGCCGGATCGCCCTCCTCGTTGCGTGCCACGACGAGGACGCTTCCGTCACCGCGTTCGAGAAGACTCGCCTCCTGGGCGCCGATCGCGGGCTCGGCGTCGAGGGAATGCGCCCCGAGCTGCCAGGTCATGCCGTTGTCGTCGCTGTAGACGAGGCCGACGGTCATGTCCGACTGTCGCGGGGTGCCGGGGGCCTTGCGGAGCCAGATGCCGGCCATCATGCGGCCGGCACGCGCGCCCTGGGCGAGCTGGATCCCGTGCGCCGGACCGACACTCATCTGGCCGCCGGGGTACGCGCCCCACTTCGCGGCGTCCGCCGGCCACACCGAGGCGCTGATGTCCCGTGCCTCACCCCACGTTTTCCCGCCGTCGTCACTGACGGTGCGGAAGACGCCGTCGAAATTCCACGAGTACAGCAGGACGACCCGGTCCGGGTTGCCGTTCGTGGTGTCGGCGATTGGCACCGGGTTGTGGGGGCGGCCGCTCCCGGGCGCGTGCCTGGCCACGACCTTCAGCGGCCCCCATACGCTGCTGCCGGGCTCCTGGCGCTTCAGCACGATGTCCGTCGGGCGGCTGTCACCGCAGTCTCCGATGCGCCCCTCCGCGAACGCCAGCAGCGCGCCGTCCTTGGCCTTCACCACCGCCGGGCTGCGGAAACAGGCGTACTCGTCGTTGTCCTTCCCGTTGAACACCTGAGCGTGCCCGCCGGTGATCGAAGTGGCGCCCGCGGTGCTCGCGGGCAGGGCCAGGACCGAGAACGCCGCGCACAGCACCGCGAGTGCCGAGGCCACGGCCGTCCACCGGGAGACCCCGTGGTGTCGCCTTGCTCCTGAAGTACTTCTACTCATGACCCTCGCCATGAAGCCGGTCATCCTTCCTTCCTCCCCGATCCCCGATCAGCCGAAGAGATCGACGAGGACGGAGGTCGCCTCGGTACCGAGCTGGCTGATCTTGCTGGTCACATAGCTGCCACCGGCCCGGCCGATGGCGTGGGAGAGGCCGCCGGTGACGACGCCCAGCCCGAACTTCCCTGCGGACTCCTTGAACTGACTGCTGGAGAAGCCATAACCAGCAGCGTTGAACGCCATGTTGAGACCGGATAGGCCGAACGAGACCCGGCTCATCGACACGGAAAAGCCAGCGAGAGCCGCACCCGCAGGGGGGCTGAAACGCACCACCACCAGAGCTGCGGTCCCGGAGCCGACCGAGAGCATGCCCGCCCCGGTCCCGAGGGTGTCCGTGGCGTTGGCCGCCCACTGCGCACCCGCCTTCCACCAGGACAGGTCTTTCTTGACCGTGTCGTTCTCGGGCGTGTCCGAGGGGAGCGTGCCGGCGGCCTTGGCCAGCTGCGCGTGCTCAGCGGCGACCTTCGCCTTGGCCGCGATCTCGGCCCGCCGCTTGTCGTACGCGATCGCGCGGGCCGAGGTCGCCGCGACTGCCGCGGTGTGCTGGTTCTGCTGGGCCTGCAACGCGGAAGCCCGCGCCGAGGCGGCCGAGGACTGCGCGCTGTTGGCGGAGGCGACCGCGTTGCGGGCGGCGTCGACCGCGCGGTTGGCGGAGTAGTTCGCCTCACGGGCCGCCGTGCGCGCGGTGGCGGCGGCTTCATGTGCCCTGGAGGCCGCGGCCTGGGCGTCACGGGCGGACTTCTCGGCGCTGTCGGCGTAGGCGTCGGCCTGCTGCGCGGAGGCGGCCGCCTGCTTCGCGGACTCCACCGCCTTGCCGGCCCACACCGTGGCCTCGGCTGCGGCAGAACGGGCCTTGGCCGCCGCCTCCTGGGCCCGGGCGGCGTCCTCCCGCGCCTTGTGCGCGGTCTTCGCGGCCGCGGCGATGGCCCCCTGCATGGCGGCGCTGTGGGTGGCGGAGTCGTGGTCGAGGCGCGCGGTCTTGTACCGCACGGACGCGAGGAACCTGCGGCGCATCCACGTGGGCCCCTCCATGGCCACCTGCGCGGCGGCCTTGGTGTACGGACCGCTGCCCGCGAGCAGGGCCGCGGTGGCCACCGCGTCGTCGTCGCGCAGCGCGGGCTCGTACTCCTTGGTGAGGAAGGTCTGGACGGCTTCGAGCGTGCCGGCGTCCAAGGCCTTGTTGGCCGCTTCCGTGACGGCGCGACCGGGAGCGTGCTGCAGGATGGCGGCGATCGCGACGCGCTGGTCGTCGAGCGCGGCCCGGGCGGCTCCGGTGGTCAGGAAGGCGGCCGGAGCGCTGTCGTCCGTGCTCTCCAGGGCGAGTCGGGCAGCCTCGGCGACGTCGGGCGAGGTGGTCTGGGCGATGTAGAGGACGGTCTCGCGGTCGTCCAGCCGCTGCGCCAGCGCGCGGTCGGCGTCGAGCCAGGCGTGCACGTCCTCGTCCGCGCCGGCCAGTGCGAACCGTGCGGCACTCCGGGTCCAGGTGCCGGTGGCGGTCAGCAGGGCGTGAGCGGTCCGCCGGCCGAGCTGCGCGGCCAGGGGAAGATCACCGGCGGCGAGCGCCGCTTCGGCCTGGGCGATCAGGTCCTTGGTGGCCTGTTCGGTCTGCAGTGCCTGGGTCTGCCGCTCGGCGTACTGGGCGCGGTCCGCCACGTCGATCTCCGCGAGCAGCCGGGCTTCCTCGACGCCCAACCGGGTGTCGGAGTCCAGGCGTTGCCATTCCGCCTCCCGTGCGCTCTTCTCCACGGAGATCGCTTCGGTGACGGCCTGGTGGGCCGTGTCGGCGGCCGCGGTGGCCTCGTTGGCGAACTGGGTCGCCTTGTTGGCATGGTCGACCGCCTGACCGGCGTACTTGACGGACCACTCGGCGGCCTCCGCGGCCTTGTCCGCGTGACCGGCCGCCTTGTGGGCCGCGTCCCGCGCCGCTCTGGCGGCGGCCGCCGACTTGTTGGCCAGGGCCTGCGCCGCTCCGGCGGCGTCGATGGCGATCTGCGCGTTGGCGGAGGCGATCCGGGCCTCGCGGCGGGCGGCGGCGGCCTGCCCCGTGGCCGCGTTCGCCGCCGAGGAGGCGGCGGCGGAGGCCTGGGCGGCGGCGGAGGCGTTGCGGGCCGCGGACGCGGCGGCGACACCCGCGCTCGCCGACGCGGCAGCGGCGTCAGCGGCGCGGCCGGCGGCCTCGCCCGCGATTCGCGCGCGGGCGGCCGCGTTGCGGGCGGCGACGGCGGCGTCCTTGGCGATGCCGGACTGCGCGGCGTCCTTGGAGGCCGCGATCGCCGCGCCGTAGGCCCTGGCCGCTGCGGAGCCTGCGACGGCGGCCGCCTGCCCGGCGGCTGCAGCGGCGTAGGCGGCGCGCCGTGAGGCCTGAACGGCGGCGTGCGAGGCGTTGACCGCCACACGGGCCGAATCGGCGGCTCCCCTGGCGGCCTCGCCGGCCGCCCGAGCCGCTCGTCCCGCCTTGGCGACGTCCTGCTGGGCGGCCTGGGCCTCGGAGGCGGCCTTCTCCGCCGCCTGCTTCGCCTTGGCCGCCGCCGCCACGGCGCGCGCGGCGGATTCCTCGGCGTGCTTGGTCTGCGCTTCGGCCCGTTTGCCCTCGCGCTCGACGACGGCGACGAGCTCCTCGATCCTGCCCCGTTCCTGGTCCCGGGCCCGCGCGATGTGCTGTCCGGTCTCCAGGAACCACTCCACGTCCTCGGCCGTCCCCGACATGGCGCGATCCGCGTACTTCTTGACCTCCGGGCCGGCCTTGACCATGAGCCGGGCCGTCTCCACCCGCATGTCGTCCTGGCGGGCGGCGTACTGCGCTGTGCGCAGGAAGTGCTCCAGCGCGTCCTGCGTGCCCGCGTCCAGAGCCGTGCCGCCCGCCTCGTTGACCCCCTTGCCGCCGACGGCCATCAAGGTGGCGGTGGCGACGCGCAGGTCCTCCTGCAGGGCGGGCCTGAACCCGTCGGCCAGGAAGGCGGCGATGGCGTCGTCGCCGGCGTCCAGGGCGGCGCCGGCCTCACGCCGGGTGCCTTGGCCGCCGCCCGCCATCGTGGTGAGAACCGCGACTCTGTTGTCCTCCGCGCGCTCCCGAGCGAGTACGCCCCCGAGGAACTGCTCGACGTCGGCGTTCGAACCGGTCAGGGCGACCGCCGCGGCGGCCCTGACGGCGGGGCCGCCGGACAGGTACGCCTCGACCACCTTGGCGCGCTGGGTCTCGGGCAGGCGGAAGGGGTCGCCGTCGTCCCCCTCGGGAGGCGGTGCGGCAGCCCAGCCGGCCGTGGGGTTCAGTACCAGGCTCGACGCGGCGGCGACGGCCGCGGTGGCGGCGATGGCGCTGAGCACGCGTCGCCTGCTCCACTCATTGGTGTCCAAGACGATCCTCTGCGAGATGGATGGGTGCCCGGGACACGGCGCGCGCGGACGGCGCCATGGCCCTGGGCGAGTAATGGGGGCACGCCCGAGCCGTGTGCGGCGATGAATTCGGGCGGCAGTGAAGATGCGAGATGCCCACGGAAGGGTGGAGGAGAAAACGCACCGGCTGTCCGTGGGAGGTCGGGCTATTACACAACACGCTCCCGGACCCGCCAACACCGGGAATAAGACATTCCAGTAGCTGGAATTCGTTGCATGGCCGGATGTCCGGCCCCCACACCCCAGCTGATGTGACGCATGCCACGCAGCGTCCGGCCCGTGTGACCCGTTTTGGGATGTTCTTGCGACTGGACGAACGCCGAGATCAATGCTCTTATACATGGGCCGCAGGGATCATCAACACGCCGCCATCCCTTGCCGTACACCCATCAAGTCGCGGAACACATTCGGGCGCGAAACCGGCCCCGATCTTCCGTGGGCTTTTTCTTGCGTCAATTCGACTTCATCGAACGAACCGCATCTCGACCGATTTTCCGGTCCCTCTCCACTTCCGCATTGACATGCGCTCGGCGTCCACCGGGCGACTACGAAGGACAGTGATGAAGGCACGTAAGACATTGCTGCGCGCGCTGACTGCGGCCCTGGCCTCGGCGGCACTTGCATGGCCGCTCCTCGGCGGGGCCACCGACGCGGCGGGACAAGCCGCCGGCCTGCAGACGGTGGCCGACGAAGGTCCCGGCTACGCCATCGAGGACTTCGCCTACCCGAACGCGGACAGGATCCTCACGGAACAGAAGATCACTCTCAAGAGAGGGAACGGCCGCATCCTCTTGGCCGACTGCTCCGCGGCATCCGACCTCCTCGAAGTCTGGGGTCGCAAGAACGAGCGGATCTGCTTCCGGGTGACGGGCGACAGGGGCTACCTGGCACTGGAGATCCCCGCCGTCTACGCGGTCAAGGGCCACGACTTCACCACCCAGCTCGACATGCGGGCCGGCACGGAGGAGACGACCTACGAGGCCGAGCGGAACACCTGGACCCCGGTCGGCGAGAGCGCCGACGAACAGGGCCGCAGCTTCATGCTCATGGAGATCCGGACGTCCAGCTGAGCGATCCCGAGGGCCAGCGCCCCGCGAGCGCTCTCCGCCACGCACCACCGGCGGAACCGCACCGAACCACCGGTCCGCGACCGCACCTGGGACATGGGGCCTTCGGCGAACCGGTACGACGACCTTCCCGAAAGAAGAAGATGCCCGAAACCCGAACTCGTGCCGTCCGCGTCGGCGGACTCCTGGCCGCGACCGCGGCCCTCTCGGCTGGCCTGCTCCCCCTCACGCCGGCCCTCGCCGTGAACGGCCCCCCGGCCGACTCCGGCGCGTACCGTCACACCGTCAAACTCGACCTGGGCACCGAGGACGACAGCAGGGCCTGCAGCGGCACCCTGGTCGACCCCCGCTGGGTCCTGACCGCGACCAGCTGCTTCGCCAACACGCCCGGCGGCACCGTCCCGGCCGGAGCACCCGCTCTGCCCACCACCGCCACCTTCGGCGACGGTACGTCGACGAAGGTCGTCGAGGTCGTCCCCCGCCCGGACCGCGACCTGGCCCTGGTCCGTCTGCACACCCCGGTCACCCACATCAGCCCCGCTCCGCTGGCCGCTTCCCCGCCCACCGCCTCGAGCACCCTGACGGCGGCCGGCTTCGGACGCACCAAGACCGACTGGGTCACGGACACCGTCCACGCCGGCGCGTTCTCCCTCGACGCGTCCACGCCCACCACCCTCACGATCACCGGTACCGAGGAAAGGGCGATCTGCAAGGGTGACACCGGAGGCCCCCTCCACAACTCCGGCGGAGAGGTCGTCGGCGTCGCCGTAAGATCCTGGCAGGGCGGCTGCCTGGGCTCGACGGAGACGCGCACCGGGGCGATCGCGGCTCGCTCGGACGGCCTGGCCGCCTGGGTCTCCTCCACCCGGGCGCGCCCCGTCGTGGTCCCGAGCGGTCAGACCATCCCGTCCGGCGAGACCTTCGTCTCTGAGAACGCCAAGCTGGTCATGCAGGCGGACGGCAACCTGGTTCTGTACCACCGCACCGGCGGTGAGGGCAAGGGCGCCGCCCTGTGGGCGAGCGGCACCCACGGCAACGCGGGTGCGTTCGCCAGGATGCAGACGGACGGCAACCTCGTCATCTACAAGAAGGGCACCGCCGGCAACGACCCCGGCGGAGCCCTGTGGTCCTCGGGAACCTACGGCAAGGACGGCGCGCGCCTGGAACTCCAGGCGGACGCCAACCTCGTCGTCTACGCCAAGGACGGCGGGCTCGGAATCGGCGGCCACCTGTGGCACTCCGACACCTATCCCCGCGGCGAGAAGCTGGCCTCGAACACCAAACTGACCCCGGGTGCCTGGCTGACCAACGGCCGACAGGTCATGCTCCTGGACATCGAGGGCAACATCAGCATCCGCGAGAACACCACCAGTCGTGAAGTCTGGGGCAGGACCACCTGGAACAAGGGGGCGCAGCTGCACATGAAGGCGGACGGCTCACTGGTCCTGGCCAAGAGCGACGGCACCGCCCTGTGGACCGCGTTCGCTGGCGGCCCGGGCTCCTACGCCACCCTGGAGGGCAACGGCAGCCTCGTCGGCCGCTGGTCCGGCGGCGGCGAGCGCTGGGCGTCCAGCACCCTCAAGGGAGAGCAGTCCGGACGCTGCCTCGACGCCAACGGCGGCAGCGACGTCGCGGTCTGGGACTGCTGGGGCGGAGCCGCCCAGCAGTGGGACCTCAACCCCGCCAAGGAACTGCGCGCGGGAACGGACAAGTGCCTGACCGCCGAGCCCGGCGCCCCCCAGAGCTCCCGGCTCAAGACCCTGCCCTGCGACGGCCGTGCCGAGCAGAAGTGGACCTACGACGGAACCACCCTCAAGAGCGCCCTCAAGCCCGACCAGTGCGTGAACGTCTTCAGCCAGGCGACCGCGAACGGTTCCGTGGTCGGCCTCTGGCAGTGCGGCACCGGCGCGAACATGAAGTGGAAGCGCCCCTAGGCCGTTTCCTTCGGATCTGGCAGGGCTCAGGATGGCGCCCCAGGAGCTCGCTGTAGAGCCGGTCCTCGTAGATTGCCCCTCGCAGAAGACGCCCTGCGCTGTATGGGCGGCCGGATGAAGGGTGGAACATGCGCGGGACGGACGCGGTGGAGGCACTTGCCGAGCTCATGCCGGTGACTGACGGGGTCGACGAACACGTCGACTGGGGTGACGTCGAGGCAGTCTGGGGGACCCGGTTCCCTTCGGACTACGTCCGCTTCATGGAGGTGTACGGGGCGGGGGACATCAGCGAGACGATCAGCATTCTGCTGCCGGCACCGCATGTCGAGGGGTGGCCTTACCAGGCTGACCCGGGCCTGCAGGACGAGACCGACTTTGACGTGGACCCCGAGTCCATCGTGGCGTGGGGCGTGCCCTCGGGCGCGGACATCTACTCCTGGGTGACAGCGGACGACGACCCGGATCGATGGCCGGTCCTGATCTTCTCAAGGGGCAACGACGCTATGCGGTTGGTCCCTCTGGGGATGGCGGCCTTCCTCCATCGGCTTCTGAGTGACGCGGTGTTTCGAGAGGGGAAGATCAGCATCGTCCTCCAGGACGAGGTGTCCTTCGTCAACTGGCGGAACGGGTAGGCCGCAAACTCGGATCACCTTGCTGACCAGATGAAGATGGCGGCGAGGTGGAGTCCGGCGAGGTAGATGGTGGCGGTCTTGTCGTAGCGAGTGGCCAGGCCGCGCCACTGCTTGAACTTGTTGATGCAGCCTTCGACGGTGTTCCGCTGCTTGTAGGCCTCGCGGTCGAAGGCCGGCGGGCGGCCGCCGAACCGGCCGAGGCGTTTGCGGTTGGCGGCCTGGTCCGCGGGCTGTGGAATGACGGCCCGGATTCCGCGCCGCCGAAGGTGGCGGCGGATCGCCCGGGACGAGTAGGCCTTGTCCGCCAGGACGACATCCGGCGTGACTCTGGGACGTCCGATCCGTCTGCGAATCTGCGGTTTGTTGTCACTGGGGGAGCGGGGTGTTGTCACTGAGCGCCGTACGTTGTTTGTACTGGTGACTGGCTCGTGATGGTTGGGGTGGTGACAGGTTGCCGCGTATTCAGTGGTGACAGGTCATGACGATTTTGCTGGACACCTCGGTGCAGATTTGCGGCTGGGGCGGGGCGGGAGCTCACGAGCCGGCCCACTGGACGCCGAGGTCGGCGAGGGCTTCGAGTTGCGCGGGGTCGAGTCGGTCGCGGCGCTGGCGCTGGTTCGCGAGCCATACGCCAGTGCGGTGCTCGCCGTCCTCGGTCTGCTGGACAACGGAGCGGCCGGGGAGCCGGCCTTCCCGTTCGATGTACTGGGTGAGGGCTTGTACGCCCTTGTGGAAGGCTTCCGCGGCCCGTCCGGACGTGGTGGCCGTGCCTGGCTCCGCGGCCGCCGTACGGGCCCGCACAGCCCGCGCGGGCTTCACCCCGAGCTCGGCCAGGCGGCGCTGCTGCTCCTCGTTGAGCTGGCGGAAGTCGCGGCGTTGTGTGGCTGTCCAGCGGCCGATGTCTTCGCCGTGCCACGTCACCCCCGGCACCACGGCGGTAAGGCGTGCACCGCTCGCCAGGAGGGCGCGCAGGCCCGCGTACTGGCGTTGCCAGTCGACCGTCCACCCGAGCGCGCCGGGGTTCCAGTCCTCGTCGATGGCGGCGAGGGCGGCGGCCCGCCGTGCGGCCCGGTCGGGGTCCTTGCCGAGTCCGCCGGGCCGGCGGACGTTGGTCAGCCACTGCCCGACCGGCTTGTCCAGCGCGGTAGCGTGCCGCGGTGCGGCCAGCGTCCCGTGCTCGGCGAAGTGCGCCCGCGCGGCCGCGAGGTTCTCCGCGAAGCCGGCATCGGCGGTGTCCCACACGATCCCCAGCTCCTCCAGCTCGGCGGCCCGCTCGCCCGTCATCTGCCCGGCCCGGAACACCCTGCGCTGGTCGGACAGCCACCGCCCCAGCGGGTGCGCACCCTCGGTGTGGTCGTAGGGCACCTCCAGATGCTGCTCCCGTTCCCGGTACCGGAACGCGGCCTCGATGCCGCGGCGCCAGTCCTGGCGTTCGGTGTCGAGGACCTGGTAGCTGATCCACTTGGCGATCAGCGCGGGGTCCCGTGGGGCGGCGAACCGCAGCAGCAGCCGGGCCTCTTCGTCACCCTCGTCGGGTGCCTCGCCGATCAGCCGCGACGGCGCTACGATGCGCTTCTGCGCTTCCTGGGGAATTGCGAGCATTTCCACGGCGCGTTCATCGTGCGCCCGAAGCCCCTGCAATACCCGAATCAAAGGGCCATACGACTTCGAGGAAAGAATGTCCTCCGGGTCCTCATCTTCATCCAGGAAAACCGGCACGATCAGGGTGGCCATTTTCCCTTCCCCCGGCTTCTGCCGGAGGGCGCGGCCGATGGCCTGGACGATGTCGACGGCGGACCCCTTGGGGTCGATCAGGGCTACCGAGTCCACGCTTCGGATGTCGACGCCTTCGCCCAGAACCCGGCAGTTGGCGAGGACAGCGCGGCCGGCCCGGCGGCCGAAGTCGGTGAGGACGTTGGCGCGGTGCTCGGCGTCGTGCTGGCCGCGCAGCCACCCCGTCCACACCTTCGCCGGATGCCGGCCCGGGTCGACGGCGTGCAGCCGGGCTGCGACCCGGGGCAGGCCTTCGGCGAAGGCCTGGGCCTCGATGGTGCGGTGGTGGAAGGTGATCGTCGTCTTCAGGTCATGGGCCGCCATGGTCTCCAGCAGGACGGTCTGCACGGCCGCCAGCCGCTCGCCCCGCAGCTCCTCGTCCAACCGCTCCGTGCCGTAGAGCCGGTCGGGGGTCACGACAGGGTCCACCAGTTCAGCCACAACTACCTGATAGCGGGCCAGCAGCCCGCGCGCGATGGCGTCGGCCAGTGGCAGCTCGTAGACGACGGGCCCGAACACGCTCGGGTCGTCCATCGAACACGCCAGCTCCGCCGGCAAAGCCTCGTGGCGCGGCACATACGGCTTCCCCTTGGCCTCCGCCTCTCGCCGCCGAGTCTTTTCCTGGCGCCGGTGTGCTGCCGCGGCCGCCCGCTTCTCGGCCGCCGTCCGCGGCCGCTCCGCCCAGATCCTCGGGGTGGCGGTCATGTAGAGCCGGCGGTGGGCGGGGATGAGGTCCTGGCGGTGGATGTCCGCCCAGGCCTTCCCTGCCGACCCCGAGGTGCGGTGCGCCTCGTCGACGACGACCAGGTCGAAGGCCTCCATGGGCAGCCCGTACTCCCCGTGGTGGGCCTCGGCGATGACGGGCAGTGAGGCGTACGTGGCGTAGACGGTGATCGGCCCGCGCCCGTGCCACAGGGCGAGCTGCGGCGCCGACGTCGTCGCGCGCACCTCCAGCTCGTAGAGCTGGACGTTGTCTTGGAGTGAGCAGACTGCGACCGCGGGCCCGCTGTGGCCGGCGGTGCGCCACTCTCGGGCGGTCTGGGTGAGCAGGTCCAGGGTCGGCAGCAGGACCAGCACCCGCCCGCCCCGCGCCAGGCGGAGGGCGGCCGCGGCGGCGATGAACGTCTTCCCGGTTCCGCACGCCGCCACCACCGTGGCCCGCAGTCCGTTCTTCGGGATACGCTTTCCCGGCGGGATATCGAGCCCGCGCACGATGGCTTCGACGGCCTCTTCCTGATGAGGCCGGAGCGTGATTCCATCGGTCTGCTGCATTCGTCACTCCGGTTGAAAAAGACCGCCGGGCGGGAGTGGCCAGATCCTCGGGATACTACACACTGCATCCCAGTCTGATGCACACTGATGACTGTACCGCCCTGGGGACCCGTAGGGACCAGTTCACCCAGTCGAGTCAATATCTCCCCGTAGGGTTTTCTGCGATGGGGCTAGCACGTCAGGATCGGCTCGTACCGTGGCGAATCGGGCCGCGGACACGAGCGTGAAGGACATGAGGCGATGGCGCGGGGCAGCGTGAAGTGGTTCAACACGGACAAGGGATTCGGGTTCATCGAGCAGGACGAGGGCGGTCCGGACGTCTTCGTGCACCACTCGGAGATCCAGGGCACCGGCTACAAGGCCCTCGACGAGGGCCAGCGGGTCGAGTTCGAGATCGGCCAAGGCCAGAACGGCCCCCAAGCCCAGCAGGTCCGAGTGATCTGAGCCGCGCCCTCTGCTGCCGGCCGGGCCCGCGTAAGCGGGCCTGTCCTGGAGGCGGAGCCGGAAGGACGGGGTGGGAGCGAAGCGGACACCCCAACAGGCCGAAGGCCCAGACCCCGTGAAACGGGGTCACCTAGGCCCGCGCAGCGGGCCGTTCGGGAGCGAGCGAAGCGAGGCCCCGAACCCGTCCGAAGCGAAGCGCAGGACACCGGCCCGAAGGGCCGGCCCTGGCTCGGCGAAGCCGAGCCCCGCCGAGCGCAGCGAGGCGGGGCTCTCCTGAGCGCGCAGCGCTCAGGTACCCGCTCCGCGGACCGGCCGGCAACAGGGGAAGCGGCTGGGTGCGGGGGTCAGCCCACCACCATGACTTTCTCGGCTTGGCGCCCATTGGGGCCGTCCTTGATACCGAAGACCACCCTCGCGTTCACCGCCAACGTCCGAAAGCCCTCGGCGATGATCTCGGTGTGATGGACAGGGACCTCCTCACCATCATCGGACTTGATCGTCCCCCACCCCTTCGCATCATTGAACATCGTCACCGTGCCATTCACCGTGCCATTCGGCATGCCTACGCCCTTTCATCGTCCAGGTAGGAACCAGCCGGATCCTGCCACTGCGCGATACGACGGAAACCATCCAAACGGGTACCAGACCGATACCCTGCCCTCCCCTCCAAGCCGAAAGACCAGCAAGCACGCCCGACCAACAGCGGAACAGGCCAGTCCCACACCCATGGTCGCCGTCCAGGCCACAGATAACAGTCGGTCAGCAACACGGCCCGTCGCCCAACCGGCGACCGGTGTAAAGGGCCATGCAGACGCTTGCCAGCACCGGCCCCGTCACCACTCAAAAGCCGCTTCAGGGCTGGCATAGGCTGTACAAGCCTCGGTGGGGGCAGGTGCAGAGGTTGACGCTCCCCCCTGCAAGGGGGATGACGCCGGTTCGAATCCGGCCCGCCCCACCGCGTGCTCTCAAAATGACCCCGTTTCGCGGGGTCAAAGCCTTGTGGCATGTTGGGCGAGCTTGCCCTCGGACCCAGTACCCGCCGCAGTTGGCGTCGCATTCGCAGGGTTGGGGTTCCACGTCCGGTGCCAGGATCAGCGGGCCCAGCCTCCGCACCAGTTCCTCGTCGTCCCGGTGGCCTCCGAACCGGTCCCAGGAGGCGATGAACCGTCCGGGAGTGAGGCCGAGGTCGAAGACCGTCGTGAACGTCGCGATCATGCAGAAGGAGATCGCGCCGTCACGGTCGACCGGATCGCTGATGCGGGTCTCCAGGTCGCCTCTCAGCCAGGTGAGCATCTCCAGCGTGGATGCCCCTCCGATGGCCTTCTGGCGCAGCGCCTGCTCGATCTCCCGCTGCTCGGCTCCGTAGCCCATACCCCGCCCCTTCGAAAGAACCAGCCCACAAAGCAGTGATTCAAAATAGTGTCCGGCTTTAGACAGGAAAAGATGGCATGGTGCGCGCCAACATCGGAGATGTGTCGTGCCTGGGTGGCAGACAGTCGGCGCACCTCCCACAGCAGCGCCGCAGCGTCCACTACCTCCGAGCTGGGAAGACGTGGCACCTCGCTCAGAACAATGCCCGTCAGTGCGGCCAGTTCGTAGGCATCGATCCCCAGTAGAGCGGCGAAGTCCGTCACCAAGCGGGGCGTCAGTTCCTTGCGACCAGCGCCGATCACACCGTAAGTGGCCGCCGACAGGTACGTGGGCGTCACCACCGCCAGCGTCTTCGCCATGCCTGGCTTTGTAGACGAGTTCCAGGAACGTCTGTTGCTCGGCGGCGGGAACGCTGCGTTCCACGGGAGAGTGATGTCGTCGAGTTTCGAGAACACCTCGGTGCTTGCTTCGGGACCATGGTCGTGCTGTGCACGACGAGGGGGCCTGAGTGCTGCCGAAGTCCAAGATCGATCTGTACGCGGCCATCCGCCGTGATGCCAAGGCTGACATGTCGCTGCGGGCGCTCATGCGGAAGTACGGCGTCGGCTACGAGACCGTACAGAGGGCTCTGATCTCGGCGTTGCCAGAACCGAGGAAGACGATGGTGCCGCGTGAGACGCGGCTGGACGTCTACAAGCCAGTGATTGACGCCATCCTCACCGCGGATCTGACCGCACCGAGGAAGCAGCGGCACACCGTCAAGCGGATCTACGACCGGTTGCTGGACGAACATCAGGCCATCGACATCTCGTACCAGATGGTCCGCGGCTACGTCGCCGCCCGCCGGGAGGAGATCCGGCTGGGGGCCGGGAAGGGGGTCGTGGACGCGTTCGTCCCGCAGACCCACAAGCCCGGTGCCGAGGCCGAAGTCGACTTCGGTGACGTGACGGTGAAGCTGGCCGGCGAGCTGGTGACCTGCTACTTGTTCGCGTTCCGGTTGTCGTACTCGGGCAAGGCCGTCCACCGGATCTTCGCCTCGGCGGGGCAGGAGGCATTCTGCGAGGGCCACGTCCACGCTCTCAACGTGCTGGGTGGGGTGCCGACCGGGAAGGTCCGTTACGACAACCTTAGAGCCGCCGTCGCCCAGGTGCTGGGCACTATGGGCCTGGAGGCCTTTTACTGCCAGCCAGGCATCCGCGGCGCCCACGAGAAGGGCGGAGTCGAGGGCCAGATCGGCTGGTTCCGCCGAAACCACTTGGTCCCCGTCCCCGAAGTCGACACGCTCGCCGAGCTCAACGCGATGATCGATCGGTGGGACCAGGAGGACGACGCCCGCCGCATCCGCGCCCGTCCCCGCACCATCGGCAAGTACTTCATGGCCGAGCAGCCACTGCTGGTGCCCCTGCCGGAGGAGCCGTTCGAGACGGGCCGGCTCTCCACCCCGAGGGTCGATCGCTACAGCCAGATCTGTGTCCGGATGAACCGCTACTCGGTGCCGGTCCGCCTGATCGGCCGAACCGTCCGCGTCATGCTGCACGCCTCCGAGCTGGTGGTCTACGACGGCCGCGAGGAAGTCGCCCGGCGCGAACGGCTCATCGCTCGTGGCGCTACCCGACTCGAGCTCGACCACTACCTGGAGGCCCTGATCCGCAAACCGGGTGCCCTGCCCGGCGCCACCGCCCTCGACCAGGCCCGCGCCGCCGGCCGCTTCACCCCCATCCACGATGCCTGGTGGCAGGCCGCGGTGAAGGCCCACGGCGAACGCGAGGGCACCCGGGCCCTGACCGAAGTCCTCCTCCTCAGCCGCCACCTGCCCCACGAACACCTGATCACCGGCCTTGCCGCGGCCCTGAAATCTGGCGCGTTGACCGCGGACGCCGTCGCCCTGGAGGCCCGCAAGGCAGCTGACGCCGAGCCGGAGGAGCCTCCGCAACTGGCCGTCTCTTGCAGCCAGGCCGGTATTGCTCCGCTGCCTGCTGCTGTTCGGGCCCGTCTACCGCCCGACAAGCGCCCGCTGCCTTCCGTCGCGCACTACGACCAGCTCCTGCGGCTCCGCCGACCTGACCGCCCCACCCCTTGAGGAGAACGGCGTGTCCCTTCCCCGCCAGCGAGGACTCACCAAGCAGGCCGCCACCACCGCCGTCGACCAGGCATGCAGGATGCTGCGGCTGCCCACGATCCGGTCCCAGTTCCCCGAGCTCGCCGAGAAGGCCGAACGCGAGCAGATGTCCTACCTCGGCTTCCTCTCCGAACTCCTTCTCGCCAAATGCGAATGGATCAAGAAGGGCATGCCCCTCTGCCTGATCGGAGATTCCGGCACCGGCAAGTCCCACCTGCTGATCGCGCTCGGCACCGAGGCCGCGATGGCCGGCTACCGAGTCAAGTACGTCCTGGCGACGAAGCTGGTCAACGAGCTCGTCGAAGCTGCCGACGAGAAGCAGCTGACCAAGACCATCGCCCGCTACGGCCGCGTCGATCTCCTTTGCATCGACGAGCTCGGCTACATGGAACTGGACCGCCGCGGCGCCGAACTCCTCTTCCAGGTTTTGACCGAGCGGGAGGAAAAGAACAGTGTGGCGATCGCCTCGAACGAGTCCTTCTCCGGCTGGACGAAGACGTTCACCGACCCCCGCCTCTGCGCGGCCATCGTCGACCGCCTCACCTTCGGCGGCAACATCATCGAAACCGGCACCGACTCCTACCGCCTCGCCACCACCCGCGCCCGGGCCACGCAGCAGCCCCTGGGCTGACTCCAACCTCGGCACCTTGGCCGAGATAGGAGTACTTGAACATGGTCAGCGATAGTCGTTGAGCCAGTCTCCAGGAATCAGATCCCGAACGCGCTTGAGGCCTTCTGTTGTCCGACCGCGGGCAAAAATGACTGCGCCAGCGTCGGCACGCAGCAGGGCGTCCTGGCCCAGGAACCACCGGCTCCCGTGTTCCTCCTCGCCGATGGGATACACCGGGAACGGCAGCCGGACGAAGCTCTCCTCCAGCGACTCGACGTCGTGGTCATCCGCGTCAAGGAAGTCGCAGAGATCTCCATCAGCCTGCAGGGATTCGGAGAGAACGATCTCAACGAAGGACAGGGAAAGGCTCTCCATCCAGCCCTCCCATCGCTCGGCGCTCCCATCAGCCATGTTCGTCCGGAAGAACACTGCAGGGTCGTCATCCTGCAGGCTGTCCAGGAGGATGCCCCAGGAGACAGCGCCCTGATTCTCATGCCGGAAGACCAGGGCCACCTTGGCGTCATCCACGTAGAGCTCCGTCGGGCCGAGCAGCACGTCGTGGTTGCTGGTCAGATCCCGGCGGCGCCCAAACAGCAGATACGCCTCGCGCAACGCGGTCGGCAGCCGAACCCCGAGCCTCTCCTCGGCCGCGGTCAGATCGACCTCTGTCCACCCGTCAGCGCTCTCCAGTGGGCTGGCCCAATGCGCAGCGAAGCCCCGGACGAAGGTCCATGCGCCACTGCGTCCCCCAACGCCCTCAACGAGGGAGGCAGCAATATCGAACTCTTGTGTCATGCCAAGACGATATCCGTCCCACTCAACAGCCCCTCCATGCCCCGACACACCAGCCATGCATTCTCGGAACTCACCAACATTCTCGACCCGATTGATCAGCATCTGTTGCCCGAACCCGGCATCAACCGTTCCTGCTTCACATCGACGAAGCCACCATGCCCATCCAGTCCAGATTCCGGTACTGGAGCATACGGATGGCCCAACTGCCCGGACCGCCGGCGAGCGGTGCGAGTCGCTTCGGGACGAATCGGGAATACCGCTCCTCCTGCGGCAGTCCACGGATCAGCTTCAGGAGTTCACGTCGGCCCGCCGCTGGAAGGTGCACCGCATCCATCACGACGTACGGCACCCACCGCGAGGCCGCGGTGTCCAGCGGCGCCATGTCGTCCGGGACCTCCAGTCCCGCGAGGATGAACAGATCGACGGCATGGAAACCAAGCGCAGTCGCAAAGCACCGGAGCAGTCCCTCGCCTGGGGTCTCCCCCGCGAGCACTGCCCGTACCTCCTCGACGTTGGTCAACCCGGCCCGGCCGGCCAGCTCCTGCACAGTGAGCTTTCTGCGGTCCAGCAGCCGCGCAAGCATCACGCCGAAACCAACGTGCTCCGTCGGTGGCCTGCTGGAGCTGGTCGGCGAGCTGGTGGATGTGGTGGGTGAGTTCGTCGACGCGGTTGGCCAGGTCGGGGGTGGTGAGCGAATCGAGTTGTTGTCCCAGCTGGTGGCGCATGGCGTCGCGTAGGCGGTCCCGTTCCTGGCCCGGGCACGCCATATCCACGGGCTACCCGCACCCCAGCCGGGACCGCCCACGCCCAGACGGCCGACCGTCGACCACGGGACACCGCCCCTCCCCCGCGGCGCAAGTTATCCAGTGTTCGGCGGCTACCAAGGCCGTTGACCTGCCCTGATGGACTTGGTGGCCGTGAAGGCACGTTAGGCACGTCCCTGCTGCTCGCGGAACTGAATCGCGTCCCAGTCCATGGAGTCGAGCGGCTGCCAGCATCAGGGGCGCCCAGGGCGCCGGTGAAGGTGAGGACCGGGCTGCCGGAGTTGGTCTGCTTGGAGCGGGCGACGATGAAAGGGTGCAGCTTGAACACCAGGTAGTGGACGGACTCGGTGAGACGGTCGACCTCCAGCAGCGTGCCGGGCACGCCGTCGTCGTGCACCAGCTCCGTGAACAAGCCCGATTCAGCCAGGCTGGGTGGAGGCCGGCTGTCCAGGTGCGTGGGGTTATGGAGCTGTTCGAACACTGGCGTCCGGAGCCGTGTGCAGGGCCCGGCAAGGTTCTGGCCTCCTGCTGAAGTGGATCCGTCCGATATGGGGGCGATGCTGCATGGCTGCGATGCGGCATGACCGAAACCAGGACGGCCGGAGTCGGTTCCCGGGTGACGTGATGGCCATGGGTGCCTGGGCCTGGGCAAACTCTGCGTCATGGCCGACTCTGCCCTCTGGATCTCGTCTTTGACCGCCGGTACGGCCGTACTTGCCAGTTGGGTCACCAGCCGGGGAACCGCCCGTGCCGCGCAAATCCAGGCCGAAGCGGTCGATCGGACCCAGCGCACTGTCCGAGTGAGCCAAGCGCGACGGTCCGCTTACGTGAATCTCATCGAGCAGGCGCACAAGATGGCCGAGCTGTACTGGAAGGTCTCCGACATCTTCGCCTCGGGCGGCACGCGTACCGAGCAGGTGCCCGCGCTCAAGGAAGTCCAGGTCAGCCTTAGAGAGGAGTACAGCAAACTCCGCCACTTCATCTGGATCATCAGCCTGGAGGGCCCCGACGACGTCGCCGAGGCTGCGGAGAGCCTCCGGCTCTCCACCAGGCCGCCGTATCAGGCGCTCACAGCGTCGATCGCGGGCGACGCGGGCGCCCTCGCGACCTTCGACCAGTGCTACGACCCCTTTTGGCAGTCCGTGCTGGCCTTCGTTTCTACCGCCCGAGCCGCAGTGCACGACCTGTAGTTCCCGGGGCCCGTCCCACAGCACGTCGGCGGGCAGGGGCCGGTTCGGACCTCGGACCGCGAAGCGAATCTGCACGCCACCCCATAGCCGTCTTCGAGGAGAACCGCGACGTGTACTACGCCGCCCTGGGCCAGCCGCAGGACGCCGGTGAGTTCATCACCGTGCTCCAGAGCAGGCTGCGGGCGTCGCTGGACCGCTTCGACCGTGCCCTGGCCGAGTGCAACACGGGCGGGGTGGCGATCATGAAGAAGCACGGCGAGCCGTGGATTCGCGTGTCCCCGCGGGGCAAGCAGGACGAGCCGGAGTCCCTGGTGGCGATCAAGGCGGAGATCGAACGGCGCTGGGGCACCACCGACCCGCTGGACAGCTTGAAGTACGCCGAGTTCACCTCGGTCGCCACACGCGAGAACCTGTCCAAGGACGTGCTGCGCCGCCGGCTACTGCTGGTGCTGTTCGGCCTGGGCACCAACATGGGCATCAAGCGCGTCGCGGTGACCGGCAAGCACGGCGAGTCCGAGGCGGCACTCCGCCGGGTACGGCACCTGTTCGTCAACCAGACCAACATGCGCGCCGCGCTGGTGAAGCTGGTCAACGCCACCTTCGCCGTCCGGGGGCGGCAGGCCGCTGGACGGTGACGACGGTTCCCGGCTGCCCGGTGCTGGCGAAGGACGGTTAGACCGCGCGGGCCCGTACGGGCCGCCCGCCCCGCGAGGGCTGCGCGGACGCGCAGTCCGGTGAACCGGCGCAGCCCCCGGCCCGTCCGGCCGGCCGTCGACCACGGGAGGAGGAAGGACAGGACGGCCTGCGCCCGTACCACGTCCCGGCCGGGGCGGAAGGGACCGTGGTAGCGGTCCGGCAGTACATCACCCCGTTCCCGTACCTGGTGCACTTCGACCGCGGCACAGAACTCGCGCTGGGCGAAGACGCGCCCTAAGAAATCCACCGGAACACCTGAACCGCACCACAGCCACACCCTCCCGCACCAACCGGCCACCCCCCTGGCTCTGTTCACGAGATTGGGTTCTGGCTCTCTTTCCGTGAAGCGCGCACGCTGAGTGACTGCTGGTGCTCCGATCAGGCTCCGGGGCGGGCTGTCGCTCGCCACCGCCAGTGCCTTCGCGTGCTGGTCCCCAATCGCGAGGGGAAGGCCCCTGCGAGAGAAGCGCACCTCGTCGCGGCCGGTCATCGCGCAACCGCCGGCACCCCGCGTGGTGACGCGATGGATCCTCAGTGGAGGGACACGTCAACCGGATCAAGATGTTCAAGCGCCAGATGTTCGGTCGGACCGGCTTCGCACTGCTCCGCAAGCGAGTCCTGTTGGCTCACTGATCGATGTCAGATGCGCGCGATAGCTTCCCGACATGGGTGTCTATCTGGTGAGCGTCGGCGCGGAGGAATGGTTCGGTGACGAGGAAGACGGATGGGGCGAAGTTGCTTCGGACCTCGATGCTGAACTCAGGCGGCGGGGCCTGCCGCCCTACGAGGACGTCCCCCCAGAGACGGACTTCGCACCTGGCTCAGGGCAAGCCTTCGAGGAGAAGCTGACCCCCTCCATGACCGGGTTCCTCACCTTGTGCCAGACGCACCTGTCACGAGAGGAATCGGAGATCCTCTGCGGCTGGACCGTTCTGGTGCCCTTCTCCCTCGATGAGGAGATCTGGCTGCCCATCGAGTCCGCCGACCACGAGTCCATGGTGGCCGGCGCGCCTCAGGTGCTACCGCTCGCCGAGAAACTCGCGGCAGCCGTCAATCTGCCACCCGAAACCCCGGCGACATGCGACAACCTCGACCTGAGCATGTGGTTCGGGAACCAAGCAAAGGAACTGGCCACTACTCGAACAGGAGGGTGGACCAATGACCTGGACACAGCCTTCTACGTCGCACTGTTCCTGCGCGCTGCCCAGCACTCGATCCGACGGGGCTGCCCCATCGTCTGCACGTGAGGCTGCCCATCTTCGGTCCACGGTTCTCCCAGCGGAGATCACGCAGGGTGCGCGCTTCACGGAAAGCGAGCCAGAACCCGACTTCCAACAGCACTTGTTCAGCATCACGGGAGGCGGCCCGATTCGGCCGGGGTCGATGTTCACGAGAACGGCAGGCGCCCGGGGCCTCCCTCCGCTCGGTCTTGAACGCTGAGAGGGCCCCGGTACCAACCAGGGCCCTCTCAGTGTCCGCGGGTGCTCTGGTTACAGCAGTCGCATCCGGGCGGGCAGTTGTCGCAGGCGTCTGCCTTGGCCCCGACGGAGGGAACCGCAGCGGCGGCGGAAGGCGCGCAGCAGCCCTTGCCCTGCCAGGCGTCGCGGCCTTCCCTGATGGCGATGGCGGCGATGACGAGAGCGGCGATGGGGTCGGCCCAGGACCAGCCGAGGGTGGCGTTGAGGATCAGGCCCACCAGCAGCACGGCGGACAGGTACGTGCAGAGCAGGGTCTGTTTGGAGTCCGCGACTGCGGAGGCGGAGCCGAGTTCGCGGCCGGCCTTGCGCTGGGCGGCGGACAGGAACGGCATGACCGCCAGCGACAGCGCGGCCAGCGCGATGCCGGGGACGGAGCCTTCGGCCTCACCGGTGCCGGTCAGTGCGCGGACGGCGTCGACGGTGACGTAGGCGGCCAGGGCGAAGAAGGAGAACGCGATGATCCGCAGGGTGCGCTGCTCGCGCGCTTCGCGGACGGCGTGGTCGGATGCGGAGAACTGCCAGGCGACCGCGGCGGCGGAGGAGACCTCGATGACCGAGTCGAGACCGAAGCCGATCAGGGCGGTGGAGGAGGCCAGCGTGCCTGCGGTGATGGCGGCGATCGCCTCGATGACGTTGTAGGTGATCGTGGCCGCGACGAGCAGGCGTATCCGGCGGGTGAGCGCATCACGGCGGGCCGGGGAAGGCCCGAGGGACATCGGCATCTCGGCGGCCATGGTCAGCAGCAGCCCTTCTCGTCGGCGTCCGGGCACGTGCGGTCGGTCTCGACCGCGACCACGGCGGTGCGCAGGTCGTCCAGCGCGTGGCCGAGGCGTTCGTCGGCGAGCTCGTAGCGGGTGCGGCGGCCGTCGGGGACGGCGGTGACCAGCCCGCAGTCGCGCAGGCACGCGAGGTGGTTCGACAGCCGAGTGCGCGAGACACCTAGGGCGTCGGCGAGGTCGGCCGGGTAGGCGGGGGCGTCACGCAGGGCGAGCAGGATGCGGCAGCGGATCGGGTCGGCGAGCGCGCGGCCGAACCGGGCCAGCACCTCGATGTCAGAGGCAACAGTCAGCACACCATGAGAGTACATTCATTCCTGAATTCAGGAACTCGTGGATCATTCTGGTCCGTCGAATGTCCAGGCCTTGCACAGGCCGGTAGTCACGCCCGTTCCGCACCGAGCAAGGCAGGCGATACGCCCGGCGCGGGAAGAGCGAGAACGCGGGCAAGGGCAGCGGTCAGAGGAACGGAGTGGTCGGGCAGGTGCTCGGTAATCCAGTCCGTTGCCGCCGCGAGAAACTCGGTCAGGTTCCGCTCGGCGCCAGCGAGTAGATGCCGGAGCTCGGTGACCGGCAGCTCGATGGCTGGGCTGTCGTCCCGGGCAGTGTCGACGGTGAGGCGGATCGTATCCCCGAGACACTCGGCCAGCGACGGCTGCGGATCGTGGCCGTACCCGATGATGCCGCTGCCGTCGAGGACCTGGTACCAGTCGCGCCAGTCTTCCAGTCCGTCGCAGCAGCCGGGCGAGAAGGTGATGCCCGTAGAGATGTCCGTGACGTGCAGGCCGCCCGCCGCGTAAAGGTTGTCGAGGTTCAGCAGCCCGTGAAGGAAGCCGCTGAGAGGCTCGGCCGGCCGAGGCGGGAGGTCGCCATCGTCTGCGGGGTCCACGTCATTGCAGGCGGCGATGCGCATGAGCGCCGTCCCGATCTCGGTGGGTGACAGTTCGCCGCTGAGCGGCAGGAAACCGAACCGTTCCGCCTCGGCGACAGGCCAGAGGTCGAAGCCATCGGGGGTGTTCATCTCCAGGACGGGCTGCATCACGATCACCAGGCGAAGTGTCCCCCATCCGTCGCCGACATCGCCTCTCGATTACGCAGGGCATCCTCGTTTTCGCCGATCCTTGATCCTTAACCAGCTGGGGAGACCTGAGAACCCGTAGCGGGGCGGGTCCACGCAGATCATCACTGAGGGGTTGGCGGTGGGTTTCACCCCTGACCGGGCCGCGCCGGCGCGGGCGGTGGGGGAGCGGGGTAAGCGGAGGCGTCCGCGGTGTGCGGCGGATGCGCGGTGAGGGCGGCCGCCAAGGCGGCCTCGGCGCGTTCGCCGATCTAGCGCTCGCGGGCGAGCAGGGCCGGGCTGTCCAGGACCACCTGCCAGAACGCCGTCGCTCCGGGCGGCAGTCCAAGCACCGGATGGTTGTCGCGGAGCCCGGACAGCAGGTCGAGAACGGCCGGCCCACTGCCGTACGGCCGGCCCCGTGTCGGCCCGGGGCGGCCGGGTGGGTCAGCGGACCCAGAGGGTGATGATGTCCGGGCGGGCGGTGCTGAAGGGCTCGCAGAAGAAGACGGGGCCCCAGATGTTGTAGCCGGCCCGGCCGGCGGCCACGCATTCGGTGTACGAGGCGTGGTTGCTGCGGGCGTAGAAGCCCGTGCCGGGGACGGCTTCGGCGGTGCCCGCGACGCCGAGCGCGAGGGCTCCGGCGGTGGCGGCGGTGGCGAGGGCGGCTGCTGTGCGGCGGTACATGGCATGTCCTCCTGAAAATGCCGGGGATGCCCGGCAGAGTGCCTGACGATGCGATGTGGTGCGGTACGTGCAGGCTGCGCAGCCGAGCATGAACGTACCGTCACGGACCAGGCCGCACAATAGGTCTAGGCCAATGTGCCGCGTTCCGGGCTGCGATCTCGTTCCGACACCCCCTGGCCGGCCAGGTCCGCCGCCAGCTCGTCGCGCCAGTGCAGGGACATGCGCAGGCTCAGGACCGTCTCCGCCGCCGCCGGCAGGGGCAGCACCAGGAGCCGTCGCAGGGCCCCGGCCGCCGCGTCCCGGCCGTGCCACGCCGCGACGTCGGCCTCGGTGACGGGCGCCGGATCCGGCTGGTGGCGGGCCGCGTCGAGCATTCCGCGGGCGGCCCGGGTCTCCGCCCGGATGGTCCGCATCCGCAGGTCGAGAGCCCCGTCGGCCGTCAGGTCCACCGGCTCGCCCCGGCCTGCCTGCTCCAGTGCCCGGGCGATCTCCGGGTAGCCGTCGATCCCGGTCTCCGACGCCAGCCGGGCGAGCTGCGCCGCCACCGCGGAGCGCAACCGCTCCGGCGGGGTCCGCTCCACGAGGGCTCCGAGGTCGAAGTCGCGTACGACGGTGACCGGGTGCCGGGCCTGCGGCACCTCTTCGAGGACCGGCAGCAGCAGTGCGCCGGCCAGGGGCGCCGTCGCGTCGTCCGCCGGGTCCCAGCTGATGCCGTGCTCCGCCTCCAGGCCTGCCAGCAGCCGCGCGTAGGCGGCCGTCGAGCCGGGCCAGGCGTCGACGCCGATCCGCTGCCACTGCTGCCCGTCGGGTCCGGTCACGTAGTCCTCGCGCGGCGATTCGACTCGGTGGCCTGCCTCCGGCCGGCCGGTGCCGTCCTCGACGACGGTCACGCGTACCTCGGGCCCCTGCTTGGCCAGCGCCACCACCCGGGTTCCGCGGGAGAGCCGTCCCAGCACCTCGGGACGGCCGAACTGGGCGTCGCCGCCCTCCTGCGTGGCGTACGACCACCCATCGCCGTCGCCGCAGGACCCGACCCGGACCATCGGGCGGTGCCCGGCCCAGGGCGCGTCGGCGGACAGCCTCGCCTGTTCCCGGCTGCGCGACCCGGCGGTCGCGGGCACGGAGCCCAGCCGGTCCAGCAGCTCCCCGGGGGCGATGCCCGCCACGAACACGACGTCCGGCTGCACGGGCGGTGCGGCTTCGGGTCCGAAGAATCCGCCGCTGCCGAAGGTGATGACGGCGTATGCCCCGTCGGGCTGCGGGACGGGCGGGGCCGGCTCGGCCGCGGGTGGGACCTGCGGCTCGGGCTCCCCGGCGGCGAGGTCCAGGGCGGAGGTCGGGTCGGCGAGGATCGTCCCGCCGCCGTCCCAGATCAGCCGGCCCTCGTGGGCCAGGGGTGTTCGCCCGTCGAAGGGCAGGCCGTTCTCCAGAGCCGTGGCGAAGTCGGAGAGGACGTGCCGCAGTCCCCGCCAGCGCGTGAAGGCCGAGCCCATCTCGTCGAAGTACCGGCCGGCCCTCCCGTGGTGCGGGCCGGAGCGGGTGACCAGGAAGAGTCCGTCGGAGGACTGCCAGCCGATGCCCAGAGTGACGAGCAGCCGTTCGTGCGGCCAGTACGCGTACTCGTCGCGCTCCTCCTCGTCCAGCTCGGCCTCCTCCTCGGCGACGTCCTCCCCGACCTCGCGCAGGAACTCGGTGCTCCCGACGATCTCGGCGACTCCGGACGGTGGTCCGTAGTAGTCGAGCCGGAGCGTTCCGTCCGAGAGCTCCACGCCGTCGTGCCGCAGCAGCGACTCCCTCAGGTCCGGCGGGAAGGCCACCCCCAGCCGGAGTTCGGCCGCCGCGATGTCCGCCGGGACGGCCGGCGGTCGCAGCAGCCCGTGGGTGACGGGAGCGTGCCGCGCGAGCCAGCTCTCGATGCGGTCCCAGGACTCTTCGACGGTGTACGTGACCATGCCCGGCACCCTAGGCGCGGGCACTGACACCCGATCAGTCGCGTGGCGGGTGCACGGCCGGTACGGACGGCGCCTGGCGGGGACGCTTGTCAGCCCCGCAGGGTGGTGAGGGCCTTCTCGATGCGGTGGCGGCGCGTCTCGGGCTTCTTCGCGCTCTCGATGGCGCGTACGTGCTCGCGCTTGCGGCTGTGGGCCAGGGCGTCGTAGGCGGCGCGGGCGGCCGGGTCCGCGTCCAGGGCCTGGGCGAAGTCCGGCGGCTCGACGACGACGCGCGGCTCGGTGTCGAGTTCCAGCTCGACCTCGACCTCGTCGCCTACGGCGACGCCGGCGGCCTGGCGGTTGGCGTTGCTGAGGCCGAGCAGGTGGCGGCCGCGCAGGAGGGCGATCCGGCTCTTCCAGGAGTGGCCGCCCAGCGTGATCGTCACCGGTGGCCGCGCGCCCCCGCCGAGCGCGGCCACCACCTCGGACGGGACTTCCAGACCCCGCATGGGCTCGGGGGGCTCGACGTGGGTGCGGAACTTCATCGTTCTCTCCGGTCTGCTCTGGCGTTCCGTCATTCCGCGTAGGGCTGGTCGGTTCCCTGGGCGCTGTAGCCGAGGCTCCAGATGTAGCCCTCGGGGTCGGCGAAGGTGCCGCCGTAGCCGCCCCACGGGAGGGCGCCAGCGGGCTTGAGGACCTTGGCGCCGGCCTTCGCCGCCTCCGCCATGATCTCGTCGACCCGGGTCTCGCTGCGGACGACGTAGGTCAGGACCAGGCCGCTGAAGCCGCTGCCCTCCTGGTCCGTGCCCACCTGGCCGGCCAGGCCTTCGCGGCTGTAGAAGCCGACGGGCGAGGCGCCGTCGGATTCGAAGAACACCGAGATGCCGAAGTCGTTCTGGACCTTCCAGCCGAGGCCCTCGGTGTAGAAGCGCTTGGCCCGGTCCATGTCGCGGACGCCGAGGAGGATCGAGCTGACGTGTGCCTTCATGGTTTGTTGTTCCTGTTCTTCTGGGGTGGGGTGGAGTGGAGTGTTGGTGGTGTGTTGGCGGGTGTTCGGGGCGGGTTTCAGGCCGCTTCCCAGGTGAAGCCGTCCGGGTCGGTGAAGGCCGCGGTGGTGGTGCCGAGGACGACGCGGTGTGAGCCCGTGCCGTCGACGGGGACGCCGAGGTCCTTGGCCAGGGCGCGGCGCTTGTACAGGGCCAGCTTGACGGGGCCGGCGGTGCCGGGGGCGAACTCGGTGTACTTGCCGCCGAAGCTCTTGGCGACGGTCAGGCCGCGCTCGACGTAGAACTCCCGGGTGGCCTTCACGGCCTCGACGCCGAGCAGCAGGACGATCTCGTCGATCCGGCGGGTGTCGGGGCCGGTGTCCTTCTTCGCTCCGGTCGCGATCTTCCAGATCGTGCCGTCCGGGGCCTGGACCACTCCGCTGTAGCCCCACAGCGACTTGGCGGTGGGCTTGAGGACCGTGGCGCCGGCGTCGACCGCCGCGGCGAAGAAACCGTCGACGGTGGCGGGGCCGGAGACCGTGATGCCGAGGGTGAAGCCGCGGAAGCCGGTGGTGGGGGTGTCGGTCGCCCGCAGGGTGACGTACGCGTCCACGCCGAAGGCGGTGTAGAAGCGGCGGGCGGCCTCGGTGTCGGCCACTTCGAGGGTGACGGAGGCGAGGGCGGTGGGGGCGGTGGTGGGAGCGGTGTTCGTCATGACCATTACGTTAGGAGGTGGGTGGCGGCAGGGGCTTCTCGATTCCTGACCGGTCCTGGGCGGCTCGTGGCGGTGGCCCGGGTGTCAGCCTCTGACCAGGCAGAAGGGGTGGCCGGCCGGGTCGGTGAGGACCCTCCATCTGTTGTGGTCCGGCTGGTGGCCGGGCTTGGTCGCGCCCAGTGCGAGGAGGCGGGTCTCGGCCGCGTCCAGGTCGTCGACCGCGAAGTCGAGATGGGACTGCTGGGGGACGGTCTGGCCGGGCCAGTCGGGTGCCCGGTAGTCGTCGACCCGCTGGAAGCCGAGGAAGAGTCCGTGCTCGCCGCTGAGGCCGGCGAAGTCGGCGTCGGACGCGGGGTGGGGGTCGAGGCCGGTCGCCTGCTGGTAGAACGCGGCCAGGGCCTGCGGATCGGGGCAGTCGAGGGTTATCGCGCACAGTCTCATCCGCAGGGGCGGCGCGGCACGTCCGGGGTGGGGGCGGGTGGCGGGTGTGAGGGTTTTTTCCGCGGCTGCTCCGCGGGGGACGCCGTCGACTGCCAGGCAGATGCCGTAGACGCGGGCGTGGCTGGTCCAGCCGTTGACGCGGCCGCGGTTGTTGCTGATCTGGACCCGCTTCCCGGCCGCGTCCACGGAGGACACCAGGTGCAGGTGGACCGTCCCGGCGACGCGGGCGAGGACGATGTCCCCGACCTCCAGCTTCGACGGGTCGACCGGGGCGACGACGACCTGCTGCCGGCTGCGTATGAGCGGGACCATGGAGGAGCCGCTGGGCCGGAACGTCACGGTGGCCCCGGCGGCGACCCTGGCGGCTGCTGCGTCCAGTGCACCCATTCGGTGATCTTGGCAGATCGGCAGGGATCGCCCCACCGGTTTTCTGGCGGAGGGGGCAGGATTCGAACCTGCGTGGATCCCTGTGGAACCCGAACCACCTCTCCCTCGTGGCCTGGTGGGACGCTGTAGGTTGCGGTGGTGCACGGGTATCGGGATGTGGCCAGGGCGGGTTACGACGGGGTCGTCGAGCTGTACGCCTCGATGTTCGCCGATCGGCTGGAGACGCGGCCGTTCGCGCGGGCCATGGTGGGGGTCTTCGCCGGGCTGGTGCGGGAGGCGGGGAACCTGCGGGTGGCCGATGTCGGGTGTGGGCCCGGGCATCTGACGGCGCTGCTGGGCGAGTTGGGGCTGGACGCCTTCGGGGTCGATCTGTCGCCGGGGATGGTGGAGCACGCCCGGCGGGCGCATCCGGGGCTGCGGTTCGTCGAGGGGCGGATGGAGGCCCTGCCGGTGGACGACGGGGTGCTCGGCGGGGTGCTGGCCCACTACTCGATGATCCACACCCCGCCCGGGGAGCTGCCCGGGCTGCTCGCCGAGCAGGTGCGGGTGCTGGCGCCGGGGGGTTCGCTGCTGGTTTCGTTCTGTGTGCCCGAGGGGGCGGCGGAGCCGGTCCCGTACGACCACAAGGTGGCTCCCGCCTTCAGCTGGCCGGTGGAGCGGTTCGTCGAGGTGCTGGCCGGGGCCGGGCTGGAGGTTTCGGCCCGGCTGGTCCACGGGCCGGTTTCCGAGCGGGGTTTCCTCGAAGGCCATCTGCTGGCCCGGGCCGTCAGGTGATGTTCCAGCGGGTGACTTCGCCGCTCTCCTGGGCGACGTAGAGGGTGCCGTCGGGGGCGAAGGCGAGGCCGTGGGGTTCGCAGGCGGGGTTGGGGAGGGGGTGCTCCGTGACGGTGCCGGCCGGGGTGACGCGGCCGATGCGGCCCGTGGCCCAGGCCGTGTACCAGCAGGAGCCGTCGGGGGCGACCGCCACGGCGTGCGGGCGGCACCGGGGGTCGGGCAGGGGGTGTTCGGTGAGTTCGCCGGCCGGGGTGAGGCGGCCGATGCGGCCGGTGCCGATCTCGGCGAACCAGAGGGTGCCGTCGGGGGCCGCGGCGAGGCCGACGGGGGCGGCGCCGGGGGTGGGCAGCGGGTGGAGGGTGGTGTCGCCGGTGACGGTGATCCGGGCGAGGGCGTTGCCCTGGTTGAGGGTGCACCAGAGGGCTCCGTCGGCGGCGGCGGTGGTGGCGAAGGACGGGAAGGAGCCCTCGGGGAGGGCGTGTTGGGTGAGTTCGCCGGCCGGGGTGAGGCGGGTGACGGTCGCGGTGTGCAGGGTGGTGAACCAGACGGCGCCGTCCGGGCCGGCGGTGATGCCGTACGGGCCCGGGCCGGAGCCGGGGACGGGGTGGGAGCGGGCTTCGCCGTCGGGGGTGATGCGGCCGATGCGGTGGTCGCGGTTGCGGGTGAACCAGAGGGCGCCGTCGGGGCCGGTGGTGATGAGGGTGGGGCCGCAGTCGGGGGTGTCCAGGGGGAACTCGTCGATCCGGCCGTCGGGGGTGAGGCGGGCGATGCGGCCGGCGTGGACCAGGGTGCACCAGACGGCTCCGTCGGGGCCGGTGGTGAGGGCGTAGGGGCCGGCGTCCGGGGTGGGCAGGGCGTACGTGTGGATCAGGCGGGGCGGGTGCGTCCGGGGCAAGGCGGGCCTTTCGAGGGGGGTGGGTGAGGCGGTCAGGGTCAGGCCGCGGCCGGGGTGGCTGCGCGGAGGGGGAGGTGGTCGCCCTGCCAGCGGGCGCACAGGCGGCGGTCGTGGCTGACGACGACCACGGCGCCCGGGAAGGAGGCGAGGGCCTCGCCGAGTTCCTCGGCCAGGGCGGGCGAGAGGTGGTTGGTGGGCTCGTCCAGGAGCAGGACGTCGGCCGGTTCGGTGACCAGGCGGGCCAGTGCGAGCCGGCGGCGCTGGCCGGCGGAGAGGCCGCCGACGGGGGTGGTGAGCTGTCCGGGGGCGAACAGGCCGAGGGACAGGAGCTGTCCGGTGTGTTCCTCGGGCGTGCCGGGGCGGCCTTCGGCGAAGGCGGCGAGGAGCGGGCGGTGGGCCGGTCCGGGGTCGGTGTGCTGGGTCAGCAGTCCGGTGCGGGCGCGGCGGACGACGTGGCCCCGGTCGGGGGTGACGGTGCCGGCGAGGACGCCGAGGAGGGTGCTCTTGCCGGCGCCGTTGGGGCCGGTGACCAGGAGGCGGCCGCCGGGCGGGAGGGTGAGGTCCACCGGTGCCAGGCGGTTCGTCAGGCAGACGCCCCGCGCGGTGAGGGCGGGGCCGTCGGGGGTGGTGGTGCCCGCGGTGCGGGGGACGGCGGTGAAGCGGAGCGGGTCGGCCGGTGCGGGGACCGGGCGGGCCAGGAGGCGGGTGAGGCGTTCCTCGGCGTTGCGGACCCTGCTCGCGAGGGACTGCTGGACGCGGCCCGCGGCGCGGTCGTAGGCCATCTTGTTGCCGTCCTTCATGGCCCGGCCGGGGGCGACCTTGCGGGCGGTGACGGCGGCTGACTCCCGCAGCCGGTCCGTCTCCTCGCGCCAGGCGGTGTGGGCCTGGGTGCGGCGCTGCCGTTCGGCGGCGCGGCCGGCGAGGTAGCCGGCGTAGCCGTTGCCGTAGCGGACGGTGCGGTGGAGGTCGCCGTCGACTTCCAGGAGGGCGGTGGTGACGCGTTCGAGGAACTGCCGGTCGTGGGAGACGGCGACGGTGATGCCGCGGCGGGCGCGGAGGTGGTCCTCCAGCCAGGTGAGGGCCGTGTGGTCGAGGTGGTTCGTGGGTTCGTCGAGGAGGAGGACCTCGGGGTCGGAGGCCAGGAGCGCGGCGAGGTGCAGGCGGACCTGTTCTCCGCCGGAGAGGTCGCCGACGGTGCGGGCGCGGGGCAGTCCGAGGAGTCCGAGGCCGTGCAGGGCGCGTTCGGTGCGGGCGTCGGCGTCGTAGCCGCCGCGCAGTTCGAAGGCGGTGAGGAGGCCGGCGTAGGCGGTGAGGGTCTCGTCCGTGGTGTCGCCGTCGGCCATGCGGGCCTCCAGGCGGCGCATGCGGTCCTCGATGGCGTGGAGTTCGGCGAGGGAGCGGTCGATGACCTGCTGGACGGTGAGGTGTGCGGGGAGGTGCTCTTCCTGGGCGAGGTAGCCGGTGCCGCCGTCGGCGCGGACGGTGACGGTGCCGCTGTCGGGGCGTTCGGCTCCGGCGAGCAGGCGGAGGAGGGTCGACTTGCCGGATCCGTTCTCGCCGACGATGCCGAGGCGGGTTCCGTCGGTGACGGAGCAGTCGACGGAGTCGAGGACGGTGCGGCCGGCGTAGGACTTGGTGAGGTCAGTCGCGGTGAGCTGTGCGGTCATGGAGCGGCTCCGGGGGGTGGGAGGGGGTGGTCGGGGCGGCGTGGTGGCGGGTGAGGATCATTGGGGGCTCCCTTGTGTCCTATTGCGACTGATGTTGCTTTAAGATCGTTCCATGGATGGCGATGAGCACGCAAGCGAAGGTTCCGGCCATGGGCGTCATGCGGATTCGGCCATGCCGCGGCGTCGGACGGGCGGGCGGAGCGCCCGGGTCCGGGCCCAGGTGCTGGCGGCGGTGGGCGAGTTGCTGATGGCGGGCGGGTACGACGGGCTGACCGTCGACACGGTCGCCGAGCGGGCCGGCGTGCACCGCACCACCGTGTACCGGCGCTGGCGCGACGTCGGGGGCCTGCTGGCCGACGTACTCGACGCGGCGGCCGACGACACGTGGAGCCCGCCCGACACCGGGTCGCTGGAGGGCGACCTCACCGCGCTCAACGAGGAGGTCTACGAGGCCCTGGCGGGCGGCGGGCCCAGCCTGACCACGGCGCTGATCGCCGCGGGCTTCCGGTCCGCCGAGGCGGCCGGGGCCCTGGCGCGCTTCTGGGAGGACCGGTACGCGCGCTGCGCGGTGGTCGTCGACCGTGCCGCCGGGCGGGGCGAGCTGCCGGGGCCGGCCGACGCCCGCGCGCTGCTGGTCGCGGCGACCGCGCCGCTGTACCACGAGCTGCTGCTCCTGCGGGCGGCCCCGGACCCGGCCCTCCCCCGCCGGGCCGCCGCCGGGGCCGCGGCAGCGGGGCGGGCCGGCGTCTACGGGGTTCCGGGGGCGTCGTAGGGGGCGCCTCGCGGATCAGGCCGGGGCGAAGGCCGCGGGGTGCGCGGCGGCGAGGAGTCCGTGGCCTCGCTCCAGGAGCCGGGTGAAGGCGGCGGGGTCGCTGATGGCCATGTCGTGCGGGCCATGGACGTGGAACAGCCGGGCGGATCCGCCGCCGGCGCGGACGGCTGCGACGAACTGCTTCTCCTGGGCCCGGAAGAGGGGGTCGCCGAGGCCGTTGACGAACAGGACGGGCAGTCGGCAGCGGCCCGCGACGTCGAGGAAGTCACGCCGGGCGAGGTCTTCCACGACCTCGGCGAAGGCGTGCATGGCGAGTCCGCCGCACGTGACGGCCTCGTAGCTCTCGGCGGGGAGCCGGTGTCCGAGTGCCCGGTCGCCGAGGCGGGCGGCACGGGCCGGGCCGAGTGCCCCGAGGGCGCGGGCGGCCGCGCGGTAGATCCGGCCGGTGGGCCCGTCGGGCCGGGCGGTCGACCCCTGGACGAGGACGGCGGCCGCGGCGGGGTGTGCCGCCGCGGCGTAGGCGAGGGCGACGTACCCGCCGAGGGAGGTGCCGGCCACGAGGGGGCGGCGGCCGGTGGCGAGGGCGGCCTCCTCCACGGCGAGGCCGACCCGCTCGACCGCCTCCTCCAGGCCGAACGGGCGGTCGCGCAGGGTCCCGTGTCCCGGCAGGTCGGGGGCGGTGATCCGGAATCGGGGGGCCAGCCGGTGGGCGTGGGGGTCCCACATGCGGGCGGAGAGCCGGATCCCGTGGACGAGGACCAGCGGAGCGCCCTCGGGCGCTCCGGCGGTCCAGATGCCCGGACGGCCCGGGGCGGGACGGAGTCCCGAAGGCGGGGCCGGAGCCGGGGTCGGGGTCGGGGTCGGGGTCGGGGCTGAGGTCGGTGGGTGGGATGTGGGCATGTTTTCCCCCTGGCGGGTGTGGCGTCGCGGTTGGAGTGCAACGCAACGGTGCGTTGCATGGTAGGGATGGGGGGTCGGGGAATGCAACACAACGTTGTGTTGCGTTAGGGTGGCGTCCCACTCGTACCGAAGGGAGCAGCGGTGATGCGGAAGCAGGGCGGCGGCGGGCCGCGGCGGGAGGCCGAGATCTACGCGGCCACGCTCGACATGCTGGGCGGTCTGGGCTTCGACTCCCTGACCATCGAGGGGGTGGCCCAGCGTTCCGGGGTCAACAAGACGACGATCTACCGCTGGTGGCCGTCCAAGTCGGAGCTGCTGCGCGACGCGCTGCTGCACTCGCAGGTCTTCCGGTTCGAGCCGGCCGACACCGGCAGCCTGCGCGGCGACCTCACGGCGCTCGCCGAGGAGGTGCGGCGGCTGCTGGACGACGAGCACCGGCGGACGATCGTCGAGGCTGCGCTGGTCGGGGCGGTGCGCCACGAGGCGATGCGGGAGCTCGTGGTCTCCTTCCTGGACGACCGGTTCGGCCGCCACCAGCCGGTGTTCGAGCGGGCGGTGGCGCGGGGCGAGCTGCCGCCGGACGCGGATCCGGCGCCGTTGGTGGACGCCATGGCGGGCGCGCTGTGGATGCGGATCCTGGTGAGGCGGGACGCGGCCGCCGACGGCTACACCCGTGACCTCGTCGGCGTCCTGATGGACGGGGTCGGCGCTGCCGCCGCTCGGTGACCCCGCCTCCGTACCGCCGGCCGGAGGGGGTTTTCACCTTGCCGGTTTTGGTAGGAAATCAACAAAACCCGGGTCGTGGACTCCGCCGATCGCGGCACCTGATGCTTCGTGAGTTCCCTGGCAGATTGGCAAATGTACTGATCATCGCCGAACCGGATGCCCGGGGCGACGGTGTGCTGGTCGAACAAAGGGGGGCGACCTGACCGAGGCCGTCACCGCGACCGAGTCGATGGCGGGGCACCTCTTGGTGCGGCGGGCGCCCTGGGCGCCCTCGCCGCGGTCCTGGCCCTGCGCGATCAGGTCGTGCCGGCCACCCTGAACCTCGACGAGCTCGATCCGCGGGTGTGGCTGACGGTCCGTTCGCCGACGGAGTCGGCGAAGGCGCGGGCCAGGGGGGTGAGCGCCTCCCAGCGGCGGACCGCCCAGCCGACCGGGAGGGGCGGGAGGGCGGGTACGGGGACCAGGCGCAGGGGGCCGTCGGGGGCGGAGTGCAGGCCCGGGACGGCCGGTACGACGGTGTGGCCCAGGCCGAGTTCGGCGAGCAGGAGGGCGGTGTCCCAGTCCGCCACGCTGGTGTCGGAGCCGACCCGGACGCCGAGTCCGGTGAAGGCGGCGTCGAGGTGGGCGCCGGATATGGAGTTCGGGGGCAGCCGGACGAGGCGGATGTCGGTGAGGTCGGCGGTGTCGATGCTCCGGCGGGACGCGAGCGGGTCGTCGGCGCGGACCGCGAGGACCCAGGGCAGGTCGGCCACCGGCCGCTGCTCGATGCCGGGGACGGGCGGGCCGATGGTGATCCAGGCCAGGTCCAGGGTGCCGGCCAGGAGGGCCTCGAAGCAGCGGCGGCTGGAGGTCTCGGTGCGGAACTCCAGGCTCGTCCCGGGGTGGTGGCGGCGGAAGTCGGCGATGGCCTCGGCCATGAAGTGGCGGACGGTCACCCCGCCGGTGCCGACGCGTACGGAGCCGCCCTCGCCGTTCGCGAGGTCGCCGAGGCGGCGCAGCGCCTGGTCCAGGCCGGTGATGCCGTCGGCGGCGGCCTCGTAGAGGATGCGGCCGGCTTCGGTGGGGGCCACTCCGCGGGGGCGGCGCTCCAGCAGGGTGGTCGCGGTCTCGCGTTCGAGGCGTTTGACGTGCTGGCTCACCGCCGACTGGGTGCGGCCCAGTTCCCGGGCCACCGCGCTGAGGCTTCCGGCCCGGCACACGGCCACGAACACCCGTAGGTCGTCCAAGGTCATGAAACCCAAGGTATTGCTTGGGTGTTGGTGAGGAAACCCCAGGATTGACTTGTTGTCGGGCGGGGCGGAGCATTTCCGGTGGGCCGAGGCCCGGGCGGCAACCCGTCCGGTGGCCGCGGCCGGGTCCGGAACCGGGGCGCGGCTTTCGCCGGACGGGTGCCGACCAGTGGGCCTCGGCCGACGGGGCGCCCCACTGCCTCCCGGGTCCGTCCGGCGCGGCCCGGGAGGCGGTGCGGCGTCCTGTCAGCCGGCCGGGCAGCGGAGGGTGTCGGCGGTGACGGGGGCGCCGTCGGCCTTGTTGCGGTCCCAGGTCACGGTCTTGACCTCGACCGGGGTGGTGCCGACGGTGACGTCGAAGGTGGGGCCGCGGCCGGGGACCGGGTTCAGGCGGGCGCCGGGGAGGGCCGCCGCGAGGGTGGCCGCGTCCGCTTTCAGGGCGGGGGCGTACGTGATGACGGGCGGGCCCGCGGGGCGTACGGCGGGGGCGGGCCCGGCGGTGGCCCGGAAGCCGCCGCGGGTGAGGGCCTCGGCGACGGCGGGGTCGTCCACGCGGAGGGCGATGGCGGCCGGGTTGGTGTCGACGGGGGTTTCGGGGACGGGCTGGATGCGGGGGTCGCCGGTGATGGGGCGGTCGTCGGCGAGGGCGTCCCAGAGGGCGGCGGAGCGGGCCTCGTGCCAGACCAGGGTGGAGCCGACGCCGGGGACGCGGTGGTCGAAGAGCCGGATGGGGACGGTGGCGAACTCGGTGCGGTCGGCGCGGAGCCGGCCGAGGATCCAGCCGATGCGGACGAGGTCGGGCAGGTCGGTCGCGGCGTCGGTGCGTACGGTCTTCAGGAGGGTGCGGACGGTGCGGACCGTGCGGACGGGGCCGGAGAGGGCTCCTTCGGCGGTGAGGCGGGCCAGCAGGTTGGTGACGGTGCGCTGCTGGCGGCGGACCCGGCCGAGGTCGCCGGGGCGGATGTCGACGTGCCGGGCGCGGACGTAGCGCAGGGTCCGGTTGCCGTCGGTGTGGTGGACGCCGGCGGTGATGTCGAGGCCGGAGTTCTCGTCGTGGAGGGGTTCGTCGGTGCAGACGGTGGCGCCGCCGAGGTTGTCGATCGTCTGCTCGAAGCCGGTGAACCCGGTCTCCAGGTAGTGGTCGACGTGGAGGCCGGTGGCCTGTTCGACGGTGCGGACGGTCAGGGGGCCGCCGCCGATCGCGTACGCCCCGTTGATCTTCCCGAAGCGGGGCGGGCCGGGGAGCGGGTACTGGACGTAGGAGTCGCGGGGGATGGAGACGACGCTCGCGCGGCGGCCGTCCGCGGAGAGGTGGAGGAGCATCATCACGTCGGTGCAGTTGCAGCCCTGGCCGCCGACGTGCAGGCGGTTCTTCTCGGCGGCGGAGAGGCCGGCGCGGCTGTCGACGCCGACGACGAGGACGTTGGTGCCGCGGCTGCCGCTCCCGGCCGTGCCGCGCTCGGCGGACAGGGCCTGCGCGCCGGTGGGGGCGCCCGCGGCGAGGGTGGCAAGCAGCGTGAGGGCAACGGTGAGTCGACGCAACGCGCATCCCCTGACGTGGTGAGGTGAGGTGGTGGCGGAAGCCGCGGGAGGACCGTACTGCCGTCGCGGGACGCGGGCGGGGTTACGCGCCGTGGTGGACGCCCGGATCGCCCAGCGGGCCGGTGCCGGAGCGTTCGACCGTTCCAGTCCCGTTCGAGGCGTTCTCCTTCGCTTCCTGGGAGCTTCGTGACGCGAGGCTCCGCTGGGGACGAAAGGACGACAGGAATGACCAAGTCAAGGCGCAAGTTCGGCATCGCCACCGTGGTGGCCGCGACCGCGGCCGCGATGATCACCTTCGTGGGACCGCAGGCGAGTGCGCAGGACACGGCGCGCCGCGGCTGGGAGCACTTCGGGTTCGGGGTCTCGTGGGAAGAGACCTACGGCTACTCGCAGGCCATCAAGGCCGGGGACGAGATCTACATCTCGGGTCAGCTGTCGCACGACGCGGCCGGGAACCTGGTGGGCGTCGGTGACTTCGAGAAGCAGGTCAAGACGTCGTTCGAGAACATGGACAAGGTCCTCAAGCACTACAAGGTGTCCCGCAGCCAGATCATCAGCATGAAGATCTACACCAAGGACCTGCGCAAGAACTTCGACACGGCCGCCCGGCTGCACAAGGAGTACGTGGGCAACCACCGCACGACCGACACCATCGTCGGTGTCTCCGACCTGGCGTTCCCCGAGCAGCTGGTCGAGATCGAGGCCATCGTGAAGGTCAAGCCGCGCTCCTGACCCGGTGCGTGCGCAGCGCGCGCGGTGATCCGACCGCCGCGCACCCTCCCGCAGCCCGCGCCCGGGGCCAGTCCTACTGGCCCCGGGCGCGGGCTGCGGTCGTGGGCCCGCCGGAGCTGGTGGCATGTTCATGCAGGGGGCAACGATCAGCGGGTTTCGGCCGTCTGGTACTTCTTCAGGCCATGAAGAAGATCACTCGCCGACAGGCTCTGGGGATCGGTACCGGGGCTTCCATCGCCCTGGGGCTGAGCGCCTGCTCGTCCTCGTCGGCCCCGGCCCCGGCGGCCGGGGCCTCAGGTGCCTCCGGGAGCCCCGGTGCCTCCGGAGCGCCCCTGTCCATACCCACCGGCGGCATCGACGAGGTGTACGAGGGGCGCCGCATCCAGATCACGCTGGGAGCCGCGGGGCACCACGGGATGCCGGTGCCCAACATCAAGATCGACGGCAAAGAGCTGCACCTGATGGGCAACGCGGACGGCAGCTGGGTCACCGTCGTCAACCACTACGAGAGCTTCCCGGACCCGGTCGCGGCCGCCCGCGCCGCCATCCGCGACCTGCAGGGCGCCGAACTCGCGCCGTTCACGCTCCCGAAGGAGGCTCCGCAGCTGTGACCGTACGCAAGAGCGTGGCCGCGCTGACTCCCGACGAGAAGCGGGCCTTCGTCAACGCGGTGCTGGAGCTGAAGCGGACCGGCATCTACGACCGGTACGTCAACGCCCACAACTACTACCTGATGAGCGACTCGGACTTCGGGCCCCGGATCGGGCACCGCACGCCGTCGTTCCTGCCCTGGCACCGGCGGTTCCTGCTGGACTTCGAGGCCTCGCTCCAGCGGGTGGACCGCAACGTGGCGCTGCCGTACTGGGACTGGACCGTCGACCGGGCGGCCAACTCCCCGCTGTGGGCCTCCGACTTCATGGGCGGCAGCCGGCGGGGCCGGGACGGCCAGGTGCTGGACGGCCCGTTCGCCGCGGGGGGCGGGCGGTGGCCCGTGACGGTGGGCGTGGACCGCCGCGACTACCTGCGGCGCGTCCTGGGGTCGGGGGTGCCGCAGCTGCCGACGCGGGCCGAGGTGGACTCGGTGCTGGCGATGCCGGTGTACGACACGGCGCCCTGGAACAGCTCGTCGAGCGGGTTCCGCAACCACCTGGAGGGCTGGCGCGGGACCAACCTGCACAACCGGGTGCACGTGTGGGTGGGCGGGCACATGGCCACCGCGGCCTCGCCCAACGACCCGGTGTTCTGGCTGCACCACGCCTTCATCGACAAGCTGTGGGCGGACTGGCAGGCCCGCAACCCCAAGGCCGGCTACCTGCCGGCGGCCCGGACGCAGAACGTGATCGACCTGCGGGGCGTGCTGCCGCCGTGGAACAACGTGACTCCGGCCGACATGCTGGACCACCGGAAGTTCTACACCTTCGACAAGCCGTGACGGGCCGTCCGTGATCCTGGTGGTCCCGTGATCCCGGTGGTCCCGTGATCCCGGTGCTCCCTGTGGTCCGGCCGGTGGTGCGGCTCGCGGGCGACGTGCTGGGCGCGGTCCGCCGGGTCGTGCGCCGAGGGTCCGGGGCCGTCAGGCCGGGCCGGGGGGTCCGGCGTCTTCCAGGGTCTCGGCCAGGAGGCGCCAGGTTTCGGCGGCCAGGTCGTGGCTGGAGGCGCGCCGGGCCTCCTCGGCCAGGCTCTTGAGGAGGGCCCGGCCCTCCTCGGGGCGGCCTTCGGCGATCAGGAGCAGGCCGTCGAGGGTCTCCAGCCTGATCCGGTCGCGGAAGGCCAGGACGAGCTGTCCGCGGTCCAGCCGGTCGTGGGCCGCGCGGGCGTCCTCGTACCGGCCCTCCTCGAACGCGAGCTGGGCCCGCAGCACGAGCAGTTCCTGCTGTTGCACGGGCGTGCCGACGAGGGAGAGCGCCGCTCCGGCCTGTTCCAGGCATGCGGCGGCCCGCTCGGTGAGGGCGGGCCGGGACCGCAGGCAGAGGGAGGCTGCGGCCAGCCGCAGCCGCGCCCACAGCACGGGGTCGACGCGGCTGTCCAGGGCCTCCAGTGCCTGGTGGAGGTAGGCGTGGGCGGCGTCGTCGTCGCCCTGGCGGGAGCTGACGGTGGCCGCCGACCAGAGCGCCTCGGCCCGCAGCGCGTCGGAGCGGCCGGCCACGAGGGCGACCAGTTCCTCCGCGTGCGCGCGGGCTTCGGGCAGCCGTCCGGCCTCGGCCTCGGCGGAGACCAGCGCCAGCAGGGCGGTCCCGGTGTCGGTGACGCCGAGCCCGGCCTCGCGTGCCGTCCGGTGGGCTTCGACGGCCAGTTCGAGGGCGCGGGCGACCTCGCCGCCGGCGCGCAGGCAGCGGGCGAGCCGGGTCCTGGTGCGGCACCGCAGTTCGGGGAGGCCGAGGTCGTCCGCGATCCCGGTCATCTCCTCCAGGCCCGACCGCTCCCCGGCCCGGTCGCCGCGGCGGTGCCGGTGGCGGGCGATCAGCCACAGGGCCTGCCAGCGCAGCAGCGGTGCCTCGTCCGGGCAGGCGGCGAGGGCGGTGGTGAGGCCCGCGACGGCTTCGTCCCCGTCGCCGTCGCCGTCGTCGCCGTCGTCGCCGGCGTCGCCGGCGTCGCACGAGGCGGCGATGGCCAGGCTCCGCGCCAGCGGGCTGCCGGCGGCCGGCGGGGCCTCGAAGGCCCGGCGGTCGACTCCGAGCTGCCGGGCGAGGTGGTCGATGACCCGCTCGGTGGGCTGCCGCGCGCCGGATTCCAGGCGCGACAGGTAGCCCGTGGAGATCTCCCCGCCGGCCAGGGCGGTCTGGGAGAGGCCCCGTTGCAGTCTCAGTGCCTTCAGGCGCGGTCCGAAGGACGGCTCGTCTGTCATGGGGTGGTCCCGTTCCCTGGGGAAGTCGGCCGTCGGTGCGCCCGGCGCTGTGCGGGGAGCCTATCCGGCGCCGCCGACGGTTGGCAAACATTTGACAACCCTTCTTGCCAAGGGTCTGCTGTGCCCCATGGTCAAGATGCATGCTGACGAAGTCGATGTGGACGAGGACCTGGTACGCGCGCTGCTGCGGGCGCAGTTCCCTCGGTACGCCGGGCTGCCGGTGCGGCGCGTGGAGTCCGGCGGGACGGTGAACGCGATCTTCCGGGTGGGGGACGGGCTGAGCGTGCGGCTCCCGCTGACCGCGGGCGGCGCCGGGACGGTGGACCGGGAGGCGCTCTGGCTGCCGAGGCTGGCCCCGCTGCTGCCCGCGCCCGTGCCGGCGGTGGTGGGGACGGGCGAACCGGGCGAGGGCTTCCCCTGGCGGTGGGCGGTCCACGGGTGGATCGCGGGCGAGGTGCCGGTCGAGGGGCGGGTGGGCGGCGCCGCCGAGGGGCTGGCCGCCGATCTCGCGGCGTTCGTCACGGCCCTGCGCGGGGTCGGCCTGGACGGCGGGCCGCCGGCGCACCGGCGCGCGCCGCTGGCGGAGGCCGACGCGGAGACCCGGGCGGCGGTCGAGGAGCTGCGGCGCACCGACGAGCCGTTCGACGCGGGCGCGGCCCTGGCCGCCTGGGAGGAGGCCCTGGCCGCTCCGGCGTGGGAGGGGCCGGCGTGCTGGTCGCACTCCGACCTGATGCCGAGCAACCTGCTGACGGCGGGGGGCCGGCTGGCGGCGGTGCTCGACTTCGGGACGGTGGGGCTCGGGGAGCCGGCCGTCGACCTGGTCCCGGCGTGGAACCTGCTGCCGGCCCCGGCGCGGCGGGTGTTCCGGGAGCGGGTTGGCGCGGACGGGGCCGCCTGGGCGCGGGGCCGGGGGTGGGCGTTGTCCATGGCGTTGATCCAGCTGCCGTACTACCGCCGCACCAATGCGGTGATCTCCGCGAACGCCCGCCACGTGATCCGTGAGGTGCTGGCGGACGCGGCGGGCCGGTGACCGGCGGCCCGCCCTGGTTTGCCAAGTTTGGCAAGCGCTGTGTCAGGCGGTGTTGACCGGGCCTGTGTGCCGTGTCAGGCTCCCCCCGGATCCCGGGCGCGGCGCACCAGGTCGACCGGGAGCAGCGGTGGCTGCCGCTGGCGGTTCCGGTTCCGCTGGGCCGGGGCGTGCCGGGTGAGGGCTTCGGGTACGGGTGGTCGGTGTACCGCCGGCTGGAGGGGGAGGAACGTGTTCCGCGCGGAGGCGGGGGTGGAGGACGCGACGTGGGCCCGGGGGCGGGGCTGGGCGCTGCGGTTCGGGCTGACCGCCGAGCACGAGTACCGGGTCGCCAATCCGGTACTGGCCGCGGTCGGCCACCGTGCCGCGGCCGAGGCGCCGGCCGACCACCACGGCCGCTGAGCCGACCCGCTGCGCGGAGCCCGTTGCGCGGAGCGCGGAGAGGCCCGCGCCCCCATTGGGGGTGCGGGCCTCTCCGGGTGGGGCGGGGTCAGGCGGTGGCGGGTTCGGGGGTGGCGGGTTCGGGCTTCTTCTGGTCGCGCATGACCAGGACGGCGAGGACCGCGGCGGCGAGGATGGCGGCGGCGCTGATGGTGAAGGTCGTCGACATCGAGGTGACGAAGGCCTCGCGGGCCGTGCGCACCATGCCCTGGTCCCCGGCGGCGACGGCCAGGGCTCCGGCGATGGAGTGCTTGGCCTCCTCGGGCGATCCGGCGGGCATCTCGGCGGCGAAGCCGGAGGCGAGCAGCGAGCCGAGGATCGCGATGCCGAGGGCGCTGCCGGCCTGTCCGATGGTGTCGTTGAGGGCCGAGCCGACGCCCGCCTTCTCCTCGGGGATGGTGGCCATCAGGGCGCCGACGGCGGCCGGCATGGCGGCACCCGCGCCGAGGCCGAGCAGGCCCAGGGCGACCGCCGGGACGGTGAAGCCGCTGTCGGGGGAGGCGGTGGTGAGGAGGGCGAAGGAGGCGGCCATCACGATCATGCCGACGACGATCAGGGGGCGGTTGCCGATCTTGGAGGCGAGGCCGGCGCCCACTCCGTTGCCGACGAGGGCGGCGACGGCGAGGGGGACGAAGGCCAGGCCGGCCTTGAGGGGCGAGTAGCCGAGGACGAACTGCAGGTACTGGGTCAGGACCAGCAGCAGGCCGCCGTTGCCGATCTGGACGAGGGTCAGGGAGAGCGAACCGCCGCTGAAGTTGCGGTTCTTGAAGAGGACCAGCGGGACCATCGGGGACGGGGTGACGTTCTCCCAGATCACGAAGCCGGCGAGGCAGGCCAGGGCGACGACCAGGGTGAGCGAGGAGCGGCCCTCGAAGGCGCCGTGCTTGGGGATCTCGATGATCCACCAGACCAGGGCGGTCATACCGACGGCCGAGAGGACGGCGCCCAGCGGGTCGGGCTTCTGCCAGGGGCCCTTGGACTCGGGCATCAGGGTGAGGGCGGCGATCACGGCGAGGACGACGACCGGGACGTTGATGAAGAAGATCGACTGCCAGGAGAAGTGGTCGATCAGGACGCCGCCGAGGACCGGGCTGCCCACCAGGCCGAGCATGGAGACCGAGCCCCAGGCCGCCATCGCCTTGGGCCGCTCGTCCTCGTCGAAGACGGTGATGAGGATGGAGAGGGTGGACGGCATGATCAGCGCGCCGCCGACGCCCATCGCGACGCGTACGGCGATCACCTCGCCGGGGCTGGAGCAGTAGGTCGCGGCCAGGGAGGCCGCGCCGAAGAGGACCAGCCCGACGAGCATGATCAGGCGGCGGCCGAAGCGGTCGCCGAGGCTGCCGGAGGTGAGCAGGAGGCCGGCGAAGACCAGGATGTAGGAGTCCAGGATCCACTGGGTGTCCTGCGCGCTCGCGCCGAGGTCCGTGGTCATGGACGGCACCGCGACCGTCAGGGCCATGGAGTCGACGACCAGGACCAGTGAGCTCAGGCACAGCACGATCAGGATCCACCAGCGGCGGGGGTTCCTGCTTTCCATGGGTCTTTCCCTTTCGTTCTTCGTCGGTGCGTCCCGTTGACGAGGCCCACTCGGCGCGTACACCGTTCAGTGCTGCGCACACTGTACGCACAATGGGTACGGTGTACGCAAGAGGGCGTGCGGCGATCTATGCTCCAGGGCATGACAGGTGAAGGTGGGGAGCGGGTCCTCCTGTACGGGCCCGGAGGGCTCGTCGAGGGCGAGGCGGCCGGGGAGTTGGCGGCGGCCGACTCCTGGCTCGTGGAGGAGGGGCGGGTGCGCGAACTGCCCGCGCACTGGCGGCGGTTCGGCGCGGCCGTGGCCGAGGCGGGCGGGCCCGCACTGGAGGGTTTCCCGGAGGCCGTCGCCCGGGCGCTGCCCCGGCGGGGGTGCTGGTTCCCCCGGGTGGAGCTGGTGGGCGGCCGGCTGCAGCTGCGGGTGCGGACCGCGCCCGCGCGGACGGAGGCGGTACGGCTGTGGGCCGGGGGTGCGGATCCCCGGCGTACGCCCCGGCGCAAGGGGCCGGACCTGGCGGTGCTGGGGGCGCTGCGGTCCCGGGCCGTGGCGGCGGGCGCGGACGACGCGCTGCTCGTCGGCGACGACGGCTCGGTCCTGGAGACCGCCACGGCGAACCTGGTGTGGTGGGACGGGGACGTGCTGTGCGTGGTCGATCCCGGGCTGCCGGTCCTGGCGGGGGTGACCGCGGCGTGGGTGGTGCGGCGCGCCACCGCCCTGGGCATCGCGGTGCGGCCGGGCCGGGTGCGGCCGGAGCAGCTGGACGGGCGCGAGGTGTGGGTCACCAACGCCCTGCACGGGCTGCGGCCGGTCACCGGGTGGGTGGGGGCCGACGTGGCCGCCGGCCCCTCACCGCGGGTTCAGGAGTGGCGGGCCGCCTGGGCGGCGGCCGCCGAACCCCTGCCGCGGTAGCGGCACAGGTTCAGCAGGAGCAGGGCCAGGTCGACGCCGGGGCGGCCGAGGCTGTTGCCGTACCGGGCGATGACCTGCGTTTCCCGGGACAGGCGGGTGCCGGGGCCGCCGGCGGCGGTCCGGTCGCGCTGGATCTCGTTGACGAGGGCGACGCGGTCGGCGACCAGGGCGATGATCCGGTCGTCGATGGCGTCGACCTGGTGGAGCAAAACCTCTTCATTGAGTTGGGTGAGGAGGGCGGTCGTCTCCGTGGGGGCGGGTTCTGTTCCGACGGGCATGCGGTTTTTCCCCTCAGCGGGTGGGTTCGGGGGCGGCCGGGCGGCGCTGTGCCCGGGCCAGCAGGACGGCGGACAGCGCGGCCGCGGCGGCGAGGGCCAGGGACCATCCGAAGGTGACGGCGAAGGCGGACGCCTCGTCGTGCGGGCGGTCGTCGGCACCGTCGAGGCCGCTCTGCAGGACGGTGACGAGCACCGCCGTCGCGAGCGAGCCGCCCAGCCGTTGCAGGATGCTCAGCTGCGGTGCGGCGTCGCTGATCTTCTGCGGGTCGAGGCTGCGGAACGCGGTGGTCATGGCGGGCATGACGGACAGGCCGGCGCCGAATCCCGAGACGGTCATGGCCGTCCCGATCAGCGCGTAGGACGTGTCGGTGCCGACGAACACGAACGGCACCGCCGCGACCAGGCTGAGGCCGGCGCCGGCGAGGGCCGTGCGGCCGGTGCCGAGGCGTTCGGCGGCCCGGCCCGAGAGCCAGGTGGCCGCCGCCGCGCCGATGCTCGACGGCACCAGCAGCATGCCGGTGGCGACCGGGTCCTCGTGCCGGACGTCCTGGAAGTACAGCGGCATCAGCACCATGCCCGCGTACATGCCCATGGACAGGAAGAACGTGGTGAGGGACGCGGCGCGGAAGACCCGGTCGCGGTAGAGGCGGACGTCGAAGAGCGGGTGGGCGGTGTTGAGGGTGCGGATCGTGAAGAGGACGAGGAGGGCGGTGCCGACGGCGACGCAGAGCAGGGGCACCGTGAGGGACCCGGTGTCGGTGCTGCCCAGGCCGTACGTGAGGACGGCCATGCCGGTGGAGATCGCGGCCAGGCCCGGGACGTCCAGCGGCGGGGCCGCCTCCGGGCGGTCGGCCGGCAGCAGGCACACGGCGCACAGGACGGCGGCGGCACCCACGGGCAGGTTGACCAGGAAGATCCACCTCCAGTCGGTGTAGTGCAGCAGGAGCCCGCCGATGAACGGGCCGAAGACCGGGGCCAGCACGATGGGCACGCCCACCGTCGCCATGACCCGGGACATGTTCTTCGGCCCGGCCGTGCGGGCCAGGATCATCTGCCCGACGGGCATGATCAGCCCGCCGCCGAGGCCCTGGACCGCACGGAAGGCGATGAGCTGTCCGGCGTCCTGGGCGGCCGCGCAGAGCGCGGAGCCCAGGGTGAACAGGACGACGGCGGCCACGTAGGTGCGGCGGGCGCCGAAGCGGCGGGCCGCCCAGCCGGAGACCGGGATGACCGCGGCCACCGCGAGGAGGTAGGCGGTGACCACCCACTGGACGGTGTTCAGCGGGGCCCGGAAGTCCGTACCGAGCGCGCTGAGCGCGACGTTGACGATCGTCGAGTCCAGGAACGACATCGTCGCTCCCACGATCACGACGGTGGCGGCCTTCCAGACGTCCCGGCCGAGGCCGGTGCGGGGTGCCGGAGCGGTGCCGGTCGTCATGCCGCGGCCTCCGTCAGCCAGTGGTCGACGGCGGCGGCCGCGGCCCGGGCGTCGTCCTCCATCATCGTGAAGTGGTCGCCCGGTACGTCCACCGCAGTGTGGGGCAGCGGCCAGGACGCCTGGTGGCCGCCGCCGTCGACCAGGGAGCGGCCCGCTCTGACGAGCAGCGTCGGTACGGCGGTGGCGGTGGGCCGCCAGGCCGGGAAGAGCCGGAAGTAGCCGCCCATGGCCGTCAGCCTGAGGTCGGTCATCCAGCCGAAGGCGTCCTCCCGTTCGAACATGGCGTCGGTCATCCGGGAACGGAACGCGGGCTGGGCCGCGTCGCCCGGCAGGAACGTGTCGAGCAGCACCAGGGCGGCGGGGGCGGCGCCCCCGCGTTCGAGGTGGACGGTGACCTCCTGGGCGAGCCAGCCGCCCGAGGAGTACCCGGCCAGGGCGAACGGTGCGCCGTCCGCGAGGCGCAGCACCTCGGCGGCCAGGTGCGCGACGAGGGCGTCGGCGGTGGCGGGCAGCGGCTCGCCCTCGCCGTAGCCGGGGAGCGGGAGGACGTGGACGTCCCGGTGCTCGCGGAAGGGCGCGGCGAAGCGGGCGAACTGGTGGGGGCTGGAGAGTGCGGTGACCGAGGGCAGGCAGATCAGTGCCGGGCCGCCGGCGCCGCCCGGCCCGCCGGTGCCGCCGGTGCCGCCGGACAGGGTGACCGGTGCCGGGGCGCCGTCCGTGCCGTCCGTGGTGAAGGAGGGGCGCAGCAGGGAGGCCGCGACGAGCAGGTCGGTGGCCTCCTTGACCTTGCCGTCCGCGCAGGCCTGCCGGTAGAGCGCGGCGAGGGGCTGCGCCGTCGCGGGCGGGCTCGCCGGTTCCGGCGCCTGCGGGGTCCGGGCCGCCGCGAGTTCGCCGCGCATGTGGTCGGCGAGGTCGGCGGGGGTCGGGTGGTCGAAGACGGCCGTGGCGGACAGCCTCAGGCCGGTCGCGGTGTTGAGGCTGCCGCGCAGGCGCACCGAGGTCAGTGAGTCGAAGCCCATCTCCAGGAACTTCCGGTCCGGTTCGATCCGGTCGGCGGAGCTGTGGCCGAGGACGGTGGCGGTGTGCGCCCGTACGAGGGCGAGGAGGTCCTCCGGGTCGATGGCGGGTACGGCGGCCGGGGTGCCCGCCGTCCGCCGGAGCGGGGCCGGCACCAGGCCGTGCAGCAGGGGCGGGAGCGGCTCGTGGCGGGCGCGGGTGCGCAGCGCGGGCAGGTCCAGGCGGATCGGCACCGCGAGGGCCCGGTCGAGGGCGGGGGCGGTGTCGAGGAGCGCGAGGGCCTCTTCCGTGGCGAGGGCGCCCACGCCGCCGCGGTTGATGCGGTCGACGTCGCCGGCGTCGAGGGCGTCCGTCATGCCGCTGCGTTCGGCCCACAGGCCCCAGGCCAGGGAGATCCCGGGCAGGCCGAGGGAGCGGCGGTACTGGGCGAGGGCGTCCAGGTAGGCGTTGGCGGCCGCGTAGTTGCCCTGGCCCGGGGCGCCGAGCAGGCCCGAGGCGGACGAGAACAGGACGAACGCCGACAGGTCGAGGTCCGCGGTGAGCTCGTGGAGGTTGCGGGCGGCGTCCGCCTTGGGGCGCAGGACCGCGTCGAAGCGTTCCGGGGTGAGGGACTCGATCACGCCGTCGTCCAGGACGCCCGCGGTGTGGATGACGGCGGTGAGGGGGTGGTCGGCCAGGAGCGAGGCCAGGGCCTCGCGGTCGGCGACGTCGCAGGCGGCGACCGTCACCGAGGCGCCCAGACCGGACAGTTCCGTAACCAGGTCCTCGGCGCCGCCGGAGCGGCTGGCCAGGAGGAGGTCGCGGACGCCGTGTTCGGTGACCAGGTGGCGGGCCACCGCCCGGCCCAGGGTTCCGGTGCCACCGGTGACGAGGACGGTGCCGCCCTCGGCGAACGACAGGCCCGCGGACTCCGGCGCGGCCGGGGTGCGGGTCAGGCGGGGGACGCGTACCGCTCCCCCGCGCACCGCCGCCTGCGGCTCGGCGCAGGTCAGGTACGGGGTCGGGTCGACGGCCTCCTCCAGGTCCAGGAGGCTGAAACGGCCCGGGTGCTCCGACTGCGCCGAACGCACCAGACCCCACACCGCCGCACCCGCCAGGTCACGCACCTCATCGCCCACGGCACCGCGCGTCACGAACACCACGCGGTCCTCCCCCGCGAGGGAGTCCTGGAGCACCTCCAGGGCCCGGCCCAGGGCCTCGCGCACACCGGCCGAAGTGTCCACCTCGCACACCACGCCCGCAGGCAGCGGCTCGGCCACCGAGGCCCCCGAGGCCACCGGGACCGCCACCCAGTCCAGCGCGAACAGGGTGTCGCGGTGGGCGAGGTGTTCGGTGGCGACGGGGCGCAGGGCCAGGGAGTCGACGGTCGCCACCGGCAGGCCGGCCGCGTCGGTGACGGCGAGGGAGACCGCGTCCCCGCCGGCGGGGCTCACCCGGACCCGCAGGTCGCGTGCGCCGGCCGTGTGCAGGCTGACCCCGTTCCAGGAGAACGGGAGGCGGACGCCGGGGCCGTCGAGGAAGGAGCCGAGGCCCACGGCGTGCAGGGCGGCGTCGAGGAGGGCCGGGTGGAGGCCGAAGCGGCCCGCGGCCTCCTGCCGGTCGCGGTCGAGGCCGACCTCCGCGTACACCTCGTCGCCGAGCCGCCAGGCCGCGCGCAGCCCCTGGAACGCCGGCCCGTAGCCGAGCCCGGAGTCGGTGAGCCGGTCGTAGAAGCCGGTCAGGTCCAGGGGTTCGGCGCCGGCCGGCGGCCATTCGCCGCCGCCGGTGGTGGCGGGTGCCGGGGTGGCGGTGAGGACACCGGTGGCGTGCCGGGTCCAGGGTTCGCCGTCCGCCTGGGCGGAGCGGGCGTACGTGGTGACCGTGCGGCGGCCGTCCGGGTCGGCGGGGCCCACGGCGAGCTGGATCTGGACGGCGCCGCGCCCGGGCAGCACCAGCGGGGCTTCCAGGGTCAGTTCCTCCAGGTGGGCGTGGCCGGTGTGGAGGCCCGCGTGCAGGGCCAGTTCCACGAAGGCGGTGCCGGGCAGCAGGACCGTGCCGGCCACCGCGTGGTCGGCGAGCCAGGGCTGCGCGGCCAGGGACAGGCGGCCGGTGAAGAGGTGCTCGTCGGTGGCGGCGACGGTCACCATCGCGCCGAGGAGGGGGTGCCCGGCGGCGTCCAGGCCCGCGGAGGCCATGTCGCCCGCGGCGTCGGTGCCGTCCAGCCAGTACCGCTCGCGCTGGAAGGCGTACGTGGGCAGGTCGACGCGGCGGGCGCCGGGGAAGACGGTGTCCCAGTCGACGGGCACTCCGTGGACGTGCGCCTCGGCGAGGGCGGCGGTGAAGCGGGCGGGGCCGCCGTCGCCGCGGCGCAGGGTGCCCAGCGCGGTGTCGGGCAGGCCGTGGACGAGGACGGGGTGCGGGCTGACCTCGATGAACACGCCGTGGCCCGCGTGGACGAGGGTTTCGGTGACGTCGGCGAGCAGGACGCTCTGGCGGAGGTTGCGGTACCAGTACCGCTCGTCGAGTTCGGTGCCGTCGAGCCAGGCGGCGTCGACCGTGGACAGGAACGGGATGTCGGCCGGGCGGGGGGTGATCCCGGCGAGGGCGTCCAGGACGTCCGTGCGGATCTCCTCGACGTGGGCGGAGTGGGAGGCGTAGTCCACGGGGATCCGGCGGGCGCCCTCGACGGCGGCGAGCACCGCTTCGCAGGCCTCGGGGTCGCCGGAGACCACCACGGAGCGGGGGCCGTTGACGGCGGCGAGCGAGAGCCGGTCCCCCAGGTGGGCGGCGGCCTCCTCGCGGGACAGCGGAAGGGAGACCATGCCGCCGCGGCCGGAGAGGGCCAGGAGTGCCTTGCTGCGCAGGGCGACGACGCGGGCCGCGTCGTCGAGGGTGAGCGCTCCGGCGACGCAGGCGGCGGCGATCTCGCCCTGCGAGTGGCCGACGACGGCGGCCGGTTCGACCCCGTGGGAGCGCCACAGCGCGGCGAGGGAGACCATCACCGCCCACAGGGCGGGCTGGACCACGTCGACCCGGGTCAGGGCGGCCTCGTCGGTGAGGGCTTCGCGCAGCGACCAGTCGACGTGGGGCGCGAGGGCCCTTTCGCAGGCGGCCAGCCGGTCGGCGAACACCGGTGCGGAGCCGAGCAGTTCGTGGGCCATGCCCGCCCACTGGGAGCCCTGGCCGGGGAAGACGAACACGGCTTTGGCGGCGGTGCGCGACGATCCCCGCAGCAGGCTCGGGGAGGGCTCGCCGGCGGCCAGGGCGGTCAGTCCTTCGGCGAAGGCGGCGGGGTCGTCGGCGACCACGGCGGCCCGGTGTTCCAGGGCGGCGCGGGCGGACGCGAGGGAGCCGCCGATGTCGGCGAGGGTGTGGCGGGGGTCTTCCTCGGGGGATGCCGGGGCGGTCAGGCCGTCCAGGGCGGCGAGGAGGTTGCGGGCCTGGTCGCGCAGGGCCCCGTCGGACTTGGCGGACAGCACCCACGGCAGTGCCGTGCCCGGTGCGGGGGCCGGCCGGGGGGCGGGCTCGGCGGCGGCCTCGGCGGCGGCCTCGTCGAGGGGGGCCTGTTCCACGATGACGTGGGCGTTGGTGCCGCTGACGCCGAACGAGGACACGCCGGAGCGGCGGGCCCGTCCGGTCTCGGGCCACGGCACGGGTTCGGTCAGCAGGCGTACGGCGCCGGCCGTCCAGTCGACGTGCGGGGTGGGCTCGTCGACGTGGAGGGTGCGGGGCAGGACGCCGTGGCGCATCGCCTCGACCATCTTGATGACGCCGCCGACGCCGGAGGCGGCCTGGGTGTGGCCGATGTTGGACTTGAGGGAGCCCAGCCACAGCGGCTGGTCCCCGGGGCGGTCCTGCCCGTACGTGGCGAGGACGGCCTGCGCCTCGATCGGGTCGCCGAGCTTGGTGCCGGTGCCGTGGGCCTCGACTGCGTCGACGTCCTGGACGCCCAGGCCGGCGTTGCCCAGGGCCTGGCGGATGACGCGCTGCTGGGAGGGGCCGTTGGGGGCGGTGAGGCCGTTGGACGCGCCGTCCTGGTTGACGGCGGAGCCGCGGATGACGGCCAGGACCTGGTGGCCGCTGCGGCGGGCGTCGGAGAGCCGCTCCAGCAGGAGCATGCCCGCGCCCTCGCCCCAGCCGGTGCCGTCGGCGGCCGCGGCGAAGGACTTGCAGCGGCCGTCGAAGGACAGGCCGCGCTGCCGGGAGAACTCCACGAACGTGTTGGGGGTGGCCATCACGGTCGCGCCGCCGGCCAGGGCCATCGTGCACTCGCCGGACCGCAGGGCCTGGGCGGCCAGGTGGAGGGCGACGAGGGAGGAGGAGCAGGCGGTGTCGACGGTGACGGCCGGGCCCTCCAGGCCGAGGACGTAGGAGATGCGGCCGGACAGGACGCTGCCGGCGTTGCCGGTGCTGAGGTATCCGTCGATGCCCTCGGGGACCTCGCCCAGGCGGGAGGCGTAGTCGTGGTACATGACGCCGGCGAACACGCCGGTGGCGGTGCCGCGCACGGACGTCGGGTCGATGCCGGCGCGTTCGAAGGCCTCCCAGGCGGTTTCCAGGAGGAGCCGCTGCTGCGGGTCCATGGCGAGGGCCTCGCGGGGGGAGATCCCGAAGAATCCGGCGTCGAACTCGGCGGCGTCGTAGAGGAAGCCGCCTTCGCTGACGTACGAGCGGCCGGCCGCGTCGGGGTCGTCGTCGAAGAGGCCGTCGAGGTCCCAGCCGCGGTCGGTCGGGAAGGCCGCGATGCCGTCGCCGCCCGCGGCCACCAGCCTCCACAGGTCCTCCGGCGAGCGCACTCCGCCGGGGTAGCGGCAGCTCATGCCGACGATCGCGATGGGGTCGTCGTCGGTGCCGGCGCCGGGGGTGGCGGCGGCCGGGGCGGTGGCGGGGGTGGCCGGGGCCTCGGTCAGGCCGGCGCGCAGGTGCTCCACGAGGGCGGCCGGGGTGGGGTAGTCGAAGATGAGGGTGGCCGAGAGCCGCAGGCCCGTCTCGGTGGTGAGCCGGTTGCGGAGTTCGACGGCGGTGAGGGAGTCGAAGCCCAGCTCGGTGAACGTCCGGCCGAGGTCGACTGCCTGCGCGTCGGCGTGGCCCAGTACTGCGCTGACGTGGCTGCGGACCAGGTCGGTGAGCTGCCGTTCGGTCCACTGGGTGCGGGGGGTGGCCGGGCCGGACGCGGCCGTCCTGCGGGCCGGGCCGCGGACGAGGCCGCGCAGCAGTGCCGGGGGCGTGGCGTTCCGGGCGGCGCCCGCGGGCGGGTTGAGGTCGAGGCGGGCGGGGACGAGCAGGGGTTCGTCGAGACCGCCCGCCAGGTCGAAGAGTTCCAGGCCGTCGGCGGCGGACAGCGCGGCGACGCCGGAGCCGGTGATGCGCCGGGTGTCGTTGTCGGCGAGGCGGCCGCCCATGCCGCCGCCCTCCGCCCACAGGCCCCAGGCCAGGGACACCGCGGCCCGGCCCTGGGCGGTGCGGTGCTGGGCGAGCGCGTCGAGGAAGGCGTTCGCGGCGGCGTAGCCGGCCTGGCCGGGGGCGCCGAAGACGCCGGCGGCCGAGGAGAACAGCACGAACGCCGCGAGGTCGGCCTCCCGGGTCAGCTCGTGCAGGTGCCAGGCCGCGTCGAGCTTGGGGCGCAGTACGGTGTCCAGCCGGTCGGGTGCCAGCGAGCCGATCACGCCGTCGTCGAGGACGCCGGCCGCGTGCACGACCGCCGTCAGCGGCCGCTCGGCGGTGATCCGGGCGAGCAGCCGCGCCAGGTCGGCGCGGTCGCCGACGTCGCAGGCCTCGATCCGTACGTGGGCGCCCGCGCCGGTGAGCGCGGCGGCGAGTTCGGCGGCGCCCTCGGCGGCCGGGCCTCGCCGGCCGGCCAGCACGAGGTGGCGTACGCCGTGTTCGGCCACCAGGTGGCGGGCCAGCAGGGCGCCGAGGCCGCCGGTGCCGCCGGTGATCAGGACGGTGCCGTCGGGGTTCCACTCCCGGGGCTCGGCGGGGGCGGGGACGCGGGCCAGCCGGGGGGCGTACGGGGTGCCGTCGCGGAGGGCGAGTTGCGGCTCGTCCAGGGCCAGGAGGGCGTGCAGTGCGGCGGTGTCGTGCGCGGTGTCGTCCGGGCCGGTGACGTCGATCAGGCGGAAGCTGCCCGGGTTCTCGGCCTGCGCCGACCGGACCAGGCCCCACAGCGGCGCCTGGCCGAGGTCCTGGACCGGCTCGCCCTGCCGGACGGCCAGGGCGCCGCTGGTCACCAGGACCAGCTGCGAGGAGCCGCACCGGGGGTCGGCGAGCCAGGCCTGGAGGAGTTCCAGGACGCGGTGCGCACCGGTGTGGGCGGAGGGGACGAGGTCGTCGCCGGTGCGGGGGCAGCGGACGAACACGGCGTCGGGGACGGTGTCCAGCGCGGCCAGGTCGGCGGCGGAGGCGATCCAGCACGGCGGCGCGCCGGCGGGCTTGCCGGGGGCGGCGGGGGCGGGCTGGGGCAGGGCGGCCCAGTCGACGCGGAAGAGGGAGTCGCGGTGCCGGTGCGTGCGCTGGGCGGCGGCCGGGCGCAGGGCGAGCGCCTCGACGGTGGCCACGGGGGCGCCCGTCTGGTCGGCGGCGTCCAGGGACACGGTGTCGGGGCCGGCCGGAGACAGCCGTACGCGCAGCGCCGGGGCGCCGGCGGCGTGGAGGGTCACGCCGCGCCAGGAGAACGGGAGGCTCGCGGCGCCGTCGGCGACGAAGTCTCCGAGCCCGACGGCGTGCAGGGCGGCGTCCAGCAGGGCGGGGTGCAGGCCGAAGCGGGCGGCTTCGGTCTCCTGCGGCAGCCGTACCTCGGCGAACACGTCGTCGCCGCGGCGCCATGCGGCCCGCAGTCCCTGGAAGGCGGGGCCGTAGCCGAAGCCGACGTCGACGAGGTGGTCGTAGAGGCCCTCCACGGACACCGGCTCGGCGCCCGCGGGGGGCCATTCGCCCAGGTCGGCGTCGGCGGGCGGGGTGGCTGCCGGGAAGGGGCCGGCCGTCAGGGTGCCGGTGGCGTGCCGGGTCCACGGCTCGTCGGTGTGGCGGGAGTGGAAGGTCAGGGAGCGGCGGCCGTCCGCGTCGAGGGGCCCGACGCCGACCTGGAGCTGGACCGCGCCCTGTTCGGGGAGGACCAGCGGCGCCTCGATGGTGAGTTCGTCGAGGCGGGCGCAGCCGACCTGGTCGCCGGCGCGTACGGCCAGCTCCACGAAGGCGGTGCCGGGGACGAACACGGTGCCCAGGACGGCGTGGTCGGCGAGCCAGGGGTGGGTCCGCAGGGAGAGGCTGCCGGTGAACAGCACCTGGTCCGCCTCGGCCAGGGTCACCATGGCGCCGAGCAGGGGGTGGTCGGCCGCACCCAGGCCGGCGGCGGCCACGTCGCCGAGGGCGGTCGTCTCGGGCCAGTAGCGCTGCCGCTGGAAGGGGTAGGTGGGCAGGTCGACGCGGCGGCCGGAGAGGAACGGCAGCCAGTCGACGGGGAGGCCGCGGGTCCAGGCCTCGGCGAGGGCGCCGAGGAAGGCCTCCGGCTCGGGGCGGTCCTTGCGCAGGACGGGGGTGAGGAGTCCCGAGAAGTCGTCCGGGAGGGACTCCCCCGCCATGGCGGCGAGGACGCCCTGCGGGCCGAGTTCGAGGAAGTGGGCGACGCCCTGGGCTGCGAGGTGGGCCACGCCGTCGCCGAAGCGGACGGCGGCGCGGACGTGCCGGACCCAGTAGTCGGCCGTGAACTCGGTGATCTCCTCGCCGGTGACGTTGGAGACCACCGGGACGGCCGGGGTGCCGTGGGTGAGGGTGGCGGCGACCTCGCGGAACGCCTCCAGCATCGGCTCCATGAGGGGCGAGTGGAAGGCGTGCGAGACCGTCAGGCGCTTGGTCTTGCGGCCCTGCTCGGCCAGCTGCGCGGCCACGGCCAGGACGGCATCCTCGGCACCCGAAATCACCACGGACCGCGGGCCGTTGACCGCCGCGATGTCGACATCCGCCGACAGCAGCGGACGGACCTCCTCCTCGGTGGCACGGATAGAGACCATCGCCCCGCCCTCGGGCAGGGCGCCCATGAGGGCGCCACGGGCCGCGACCAGGCGGGCCGCGTCGGCGAGGGACAGGACCCCCGCGACGTGGGCTGCGGCGATCTCGCCGATCGAGTGCCCGGCCACGAAGTCCGGGCGCAGACCGAACGACTCCGCCAGCCGGTACAACGCCACCTCGACCGCGAACAGGGCGGGCTGGGTGAACTCGGTGCGGTGGACCTCGTCCCCTCCCCCGAAGACGATCTCCTTCAGCGGGAAGTCGAAGTGACCGCACACCTCGTCGAACGCCGCCGCGAACACCGGCTGCGCCTCGTACAGCCCACGCCCCATCCCCGGACGCTGCGCACCCTGGCCGGAGAAGAGGAACGCGTACTTCCCGCCGGAGGCGAGGCCCTCGACGAGTGCGTCCCGGTCGGCGCCCGGGACCACGCCCCGGTGGGTGAAGGGCGTCGGCAGGGAGAGGGAGTGGGCCAGGTCGGCGGGGTCGAGCTCCGGGTGGTCCTGGGCGTACGCGCGGAGCTGGGCGGCCCGTGCGCGCAGTGCCTCGGGGGTGTGGGCCGACAGCAGCCACGGCGCGGCGGCGGTGCGGGGCGTGTGCGGCTCGGGCGTCCGGTCCCGGGCCGGGCGGGCGTCCTCGTGGGCGGCCTGCTCGACGATCAGGTGGGCGTTGGTGCCGCTGACGCCGAAGGCCGACACGCCGGCGCGGCGCGGTTCTCCCGTCTCGGGCCAGGGCGTGGGTTCGGTCAGCAGGCGTACGCCGCCCGCCGACCAGTCCGCGTGCGGTGTCGGCTCGTCCACGTGGAGGGTCCGGGGCAGGGTGCCGTGCTGGATGGCGAGGACCATCTTCATGACGCCGGCGACGCCCGCCGCGGCCTGGGTGTGGCCCAGGTTCGACTTGACGGAGCCGAGCCACAGCGGCCGCTCGGCGGTGCGCCCCCGGCCGTACGTGGCGAGCAGGGCGTGGGCTTCGATGGGGTCGCCGAGGGTGGTGCCGGTGCCGTGGGCCTCGACCGCGTCCACGTCCTGCGGGGCGAGCCGGGCGTTGGCGAGGGCCTGGCGGATGACGCGCTGCTGGGCGGTGCCGTTGGGGGCGGTGAGCCCGTTGGAGGCGCCGTCCTGGTTGACGGCCGAGCCGCGCAGGACCGCGAGGACGGGGCGGCCGGCCCGCCGGGCGTCGGAGAGCCGTTCGAGGACGAGGAGGCCCGCGCCCTCGCCCCAGCCGGTGCCGTCCGCGGCGGCGGCGAAGGGCTTGCAGCGGCCGTCGGCGGCGAGTCCGCGCTGCCGGCTGAACTCGACGAAGACGCGGGGGGTGGCCATGACGGTGGCGCCGCCGGCGAGGGCCAGGGCGCATTCGCCGCGGCGCAGCGCCTCGGCGGCCAGGTGCAGGGACACCAGGGAGGAGGAGCAGGCGGTGTCGACGGTGACCGCGGGGCCTTCGAGGCCGAGGACGTAGGACAGGCGGCCGGAGAGGACGCTCGCCGCGTTGCCGGTGCCTATGTAGCCTTCGAGGCCCTCTTCGGGGGTGGAGCCGAACAGGGTGCCGTAGTCCTGGCCGTTGGTGCCGACGAAGACGCCGGCGCGGCTGCCGCGCAGGGCGGCGGGGTCGAGGCCGGAGCGTTCCAGGGCCTCCCAGGCGACTTCCAGGAGCAGGCGCTGCTGGGGGTCCATGGCGCGGGCTTCGCGCGGGCTGATGCCGAAGAAGGCGGGGTCGAAGTCGGCGGCTCCGTCGAGGAAGCCGCCCTCGCGGACGTAGCTGGTGCCGGCCCGGTCGGGGTCCGGGTCGTAGAGCGCGGGAAGGTCCCAGCCGCGGTCGTCGGGGAAGGGGGCGAGGGCGTCGGTGCCGTCGGCGAGGAGGGTCCACAGCTGTTCGGCGGAGTGGACGCCGCCGGGGAAGCGGCAGCCCATGCCGACGATCGCGATCGGCTCGTGGCTGAGGTCCTCGGCGTCCTTCAGGCGGCGGTTGGCCTCGTCCAGGTCGGCCGTGACCCGCTTGAGGTATTCCAGGAGCTTGGTCTCGTTCACCATGTCAGCGGGTCCCGTATTTCTGGTCGATGTAGGCGAAGAGGTCGTCCGCCGTGTCCAAGGTCGGTCGGGTGTCGGCACCCGTTGCGTCGTCCGGGCCGGTGCCGGGCCCGGGTGCGGTGCCGGCGCGGGCCAGCAGGTTCTGGAGCCGGGTCACGACCTCCGCCCGTACGTCGGGGGCGTCGAGGACGGCGAGGGCGTCCTCGACGCGGTCGAGGTCGGCGAGGAGGCGGGCTGCGGCGGTGCCGCCGAGTTCGGCGTCGAGGTGCTCGGCGAGGGCCTGGGGGCTGGGGTGGTCGAAGACGACGGTCGTGGCCAGGTTCAGCCCGGTGCGGGCGCCGAGGACGTTGCGCAGGTCGACGGCGGTGAGGGAGTCGAAGCCGAGTTCCCGGAAGGGCTGGGTCGGGGTGACGGCCTCGGGGCCGCCGTGTCCGAGGACGGCCGCCGCCTGGGTGCGTACGAGGTCCAGGAGGGCGGCGGCGCGTTCGGCGTCGGGGAGCCGGGTGATGTGCTCGCGCCAGTCGGGTTCGGCGGTGGTGCGGGGGCGGGCTTCCTCGATCCCGGTGAGCAGGGGGCTGGGCCGGACGGTGGTGAAGCCGGGTGCGAACAGGGTCCAGTCGATGTCGGCGACCGCCAGGCAGGCGTCGCCGTGGTCCAGGGCCTGCCGGAGTCCGGCGATGGCGTGCGGGGGCAGCATCGGGCGGATGCCGTGGCGGCGCAGGCGTTCGCCGACGGCGGCTTCGTCCTCGGCCATGCCGCCTTCGGCCCAGGCGCCCCAGGCGATGGCGGTGGCGGGCAGTCCGTCGGCGCGGCGCTGGTCGGCGAGGGAGTCCAGGAAGGCGTTGGCGGCGGCGTAGTTGGCTTGTCCGGCGCCGCCGACCGCGCCGGCGAAGGAGGAGAAGAGGACGAACGCCGACAGGTCGAGGCCGGCGGTGAGTTCGTGGAGGTTGCGGGCTGCGTCGGCCTTGGGGCGCAGGACCGCCGCGAACCGTTCGGGGGTGAGGGACTCGATGACGCCGTCGTCGAGGATGCCGGCGGTGTGGACGACCGCGGTCAGGGGGAGGTCGGCGGGGATCGCGTCGAGGACCGCCGCGAGGGCGTTCCGGTCGGCGGCGTCGCAGGCCTCGATGGTCACGCGGGTGCCCGTGGCGGTGAGTTCGGCGGCGAGTTCGCGTGCGCCGGGCGCCCGGTCGCCGCGGCGGCTGGTGAGGACGAGGTGTTCGGCGCCGGACGCGGCGAGCCAGCGGGCGATGTGGCCGCCGAGGGCGCCGGTGCCGCCGGTGACGAGGACGGTGCCGGAGGGGCGCCAGGGTTCGGCGGCGGCGGAGGTCCTGCGCACGCGGACCAGCCGGCGGGCGAGGATGCCGGTGGGGCGGATCGCCAGCTGGTCCTCGGCGCCGGTGCCGGCGGGGGCGGCGGCCAGCAGGAGGGCGCCGAGCCGGTCGAGGGCGGGGGCGTCGGGATCCGGGGGGAGGTCGACGAGTCCTCCCCAGCGGGCGGGGGTTTCCAGGGCGGCGGCCCGGCCGAGGCCCCAGACCTGTGCCTGGCCGGGGTCGGCGGGCCGGTCGCCGGGGCCGGTGGAGACCGCGCCGCGGGTGGCGCACCACAGCGGTGCGGTGATTCCGGCGTCGCCGAGGGCCTGGTGCAGGCGGAGGGCCGCGTCCAGGCCGGGGTCGCCGGCCTCGGCGGGCAGGAGCAGGACGCCCGCGCAGCCGTCGGCGGCGGGCAGGGCGGTGAGCAGGCGGAGGGTCAGGGCGTCGCGGTCGTGGCCGGTGCCGGGGGTGAGGTCGAGGCGGGCGGTGGTGGCGCCGCGGGCGGCGAGCGCCCCGGTGACCAGGTCGAGTTCCCGCGGGCAGGGGCCGGCGACCAGCCAGGTCCCGGCGGGGACGGCGGTGGCGGGGGCGGCGAGGGGCTGCCATTCGATGCGGTACTGGAGGTCGGCGGCGGGGTCCTGGGCGGCGGCTGCGGGCCGGCCGGTGGTGTCGCCGGGGCGGGGCCAGTAGCGGGTGCGGCGGAACGCGGTGGTCGGCAGGGCCACCCGGTGTACGGGCTGCCCGGCGTATACCCCGGTCCAGTCGGGGGTGGTGCCGTGCACGAACAGCTCGCCGAGGGCGGCGGCGGCGGTCTCCGGTTCGGGCCGGTCGCGGCGCAGGACCGGGACGAGGACGGCGTCGGGGCCGGTGACGCAGGCCCGGCCGGCGGCGGTCAGCACGCCGGAGGGGCCCAGCTCGACGAAGCGGCGTACGCCCTGGGCCTCCAGGTGGCGCATGCCGTCGTGGAAGCGGACGGCGGCGCGCACGTGCCGGACCCAGTATTCGGGCGTGGCGAGTTCGGCCGGGTCGGCGGTGCGTCCGGTGACGTTGGAGACGATCGGGAGGGACGGCCGGTGGAAGGTGAGCGTGCGTGCGACGCGGCCGAACTCGGCGAGCATCGGCTCCATCAGCGACGAGTGGAAGGCGTGGCTGACGTTGAGGCGCTTGGTGCGGTGGCCCGCCGCCTCCAGGAGGCCGGCGGTCCGGGTGACGGCGTCCTCGGGGCCGGAGACGACCACCGCGCGGGGGCCGTTCACGGCGGCGATGTCGGCGCCGGCCGTCAGCAGGGCGCGTACCTCGTCCTCGGCGGCCTCGACGGAGACCATCGCCCCGCCTTCGGGCAGCGCGTCCATGAGCCGGCCGCGGGCGGCGACCAGGGTGGCGGCGTCGGGGAGGGTGAGCACGCCGGCGACGTGGGCGGCGGCCAGCTCGCCGACCGAGTGGCCGAGGAGGAAGTCGGGGCGTACGCCCCAGGATTCGAAGAGCCGGTACAGGGCCACTTCCAGGGCGAACAGCCCGGCCTGGGTGTAGCGGGTCCGGTCGAGGAGCTCCGCCCGGCCGCTCACCACCTGCCGCAGCGGGCGGTCCAGGTGTGCGTCGAGGGCGGTGCAGGCCTCGTCGAAGGCCTGGGCGAAGACCGGGAACGCCGCGCGCAGCCCGTCGCCCATGCCGGGGCGCTGGGCGCCCTGGCCGGTGAACAGGAACGCCAGCCCGCCGGGGGTGGCGCCGGCGTGCCGGACGCCGGGGTCCGGGGTGCCGTCGGCGAGTGCCGCGAGGCCCTTCAGGAGGGTGTCGCGGCCGTCGGCGACGACGGCGGCGCGGCGGTCGAGGGTGGCGCGGGTGGTGGCGAGGGAGTGGGCGACGTCCCGGGGGGACAGGTGGGGGCGGGCCTCCAGGTGGGCGTGGAGGCGGGCGGCCTGTTCGCGCAGCGCCTCGTCCTCGCGGGCGGAGAGCACCGCGAGGACGGCCGGCCGGGCGGCGGGGGCTTCGGGGCTCCGGTCGTCGTGCGCGGCCGGCTCGGCGTCGGGCGTGTGCTCTTCCAGGAGGACGTGGGCGTTGGTGCCGCTGATGCCGAACGAGGACACGCCGGCGCGGCGGGGCCGGCCGTCGGGCGTGTGCCAGTCGAGGTTCTCCGTCAGCAGCCGCACCGAGCCGGCCGACCAGTCGACCTGGGGCGTGGGCTCGTCGACGTGGAGGGTGCGCGGCAGGACGCCGTTGCGGATCGCCTCGATCATCTTGATGACGCCGGCCACGCCGGCGGCGGCCTGGGTGTGGCCGATGTTCGACTTCACCGAGCCGAGGCGCAGCGGCCTGTCGGCCGGGCGGTTCTGCCCGTAGGCCGCGATCAGGGCCTGCGCTTCGATGGGGTCGCCGAGGGTGGTGCCGGTGCCGTGGGCCTCGACGGCGTCGACCTGGTCGGCCGTCAGGCGGGCGTTGGCGAGGGCCAGTTCGATGACGCGCTGCTGGGCGGGGCCGTTGGGGGCGGTCAGGCCGTTGGAGGCACCGTCCTGGTTGACGGCGGAGCCGCGGATCACCGCGAGGACCTGGTGGCCGGCCCGGCGGGCGTCGGAGAGCCGCTCCAGTACGAGCATGCCCGCGCCCTCGCCCCAGCCGGTGCCGTCCGCGGCGGCGGCGAAGGCCTTGCAGCGGCCGTCGCGGGCCAGGCCGCCCTGGCGGCTGAACTCGGCGAACAGGGTGGGTGTCGACATGACGGTGGCCCCGCCGGTGAGGGCCAGCTCGCACTCGCCGCGCCGCAGGGCCTGGGCCGCCAGGTGGAGGGCGACGAGGGACGCGGAGCAGGCGGTGTCGACGGTGACGGCGGGCCCCTGGAGGCCGTAGACGTAGGAGAGGCGGCCGGACAGCACGCTGGCGGCGTTGCCGGTCATGATGTGCCCGGCGAGGTCGTCGGCGGAGTGGACGGCCACGGGGGTGTAGTCCTGCCCGTTGGTGCCGATGAAGACGCCGGTCCGGCTGCCGCGCAGGGTGTCGGGGGCGATCCCGGCGCGTTCGAGGGCCTCCCAGGAGGTTTCCAGCAGCAGTCGCTGCTGGGGGTCCATGGCGAGGGCCTCGCGCGGCGAGATCCCGAAGAAGGCGGCGTCGAAGTCGCCCGCGCCGTCGAGGAAGCCGGCCTGGCGGGCGTGGGAGGCACCGGACTGCTCCGGGTCGTCGGAGAGCAGGCCGGCGAGGTCCCAGCCGCGGTCGGTGGGGAAGCCGGACAGGGCGTCGCCGCCCGAGACGAGCAGCCGCCACAGGTCCTCGGGGCTCTGGACCCCGCCGGGGAAGCGGCAGCTCATGGCCACGACGGCGATCGGCTCGCCGTCCCGGTTCTCGCTCTCGCGCAGGCGTTCCTGGGTCTGCTCCAGCTCGGCCGAGACGCGCTTGAGGAAGTGGCGGAGTCTTTCTTCGTTGGACACGTGAGGGTTCTCCCTGGCGGAGGGGCGGGCGGCATCGGGGCGGGCGGCATCGCTCATGAGATGCCGAACTTCTCGCCGAGCAGGCCGAACAGTTCGTCGTCGGTCGCCGCCTCGTACTGGTCGGCGGCGGCGGCGCGATCCGGGTGGCCTGCGGCGTCCCGGCCTTGCGCCAGCAGCGCCTCGAGCCGCTGCATGATCTTGGTGTGGTCGCCGGTGCCGGGCTCGACCCGGGTCAGTGCGCGTTCGAACCGGGCGAACTCCTCCAGTGCGGACGGGCCGTCCGCGGCGGTGTTCCCGCACAGCTCGGAGCGCAGGTGGCCGGCGAGCGCGGCCGGGTTGGGGTGGTCGAAGACCACGGTGGCGGGCAGGGCCAGGCCGGTGGCGGTGCTCAGCCGGTTGCGGAGCTCGACCGCCGTGAGGGAGTCGAACCCCGCCTCGCGGAAGGCCCGGCCGGGGGCGACCTCGTGCGGGGTGCCGTGTCCGAGGACGGCGGCCACGTGGGTCCGGACCAGGTCGAGGAGGGCCCGTTCCTGCGCCTCGGCGGGCAGGCCGGGGAGGGTGTCCCGCAGGGAGGTGCCGGCGGTCCGGCCGTCCTCCAGGGCCGCGAGTACGGCCCGTACCTCGGGCACGCCCGTCAGGAGCGGGCTGGGGCGGCCGGTGACGAACGCCGCCGTGAAGCGCTCCCAGTCGACGTCGGCGACCACGAGGGTGGTCTCGTCGCGGTCCAGTGCCTGCTGGAGCGCGGTGACGGCCAGGTCGGGGGCCATCGGCAGGAGGCCGCCGCGGCGCATGCGGGCGGTGACGGCGTCGGAGCCGGTGGCGAGGCCGCTGTCCGCCCAGGCTCCCCAGGCGATGGAGGTGGCGGGCAGTCCGTCGGCCCGCCGCTGCTCGGCCAACGCGTCCAAAGTGGCGTTCGCCGCCGCGTAGTTGCCCTGGCCGGCGCCTCCGACCGTCCCCGCGAACGACGAGAACAACACGAACGCCGACAGGTCCAGGCCCAACTCACCCGCCAGCTCGTGCAGGTGGCGTGCCGCGTCTGCCTTGGGGCCGAGTACCGTGGCCAGGCGCTCCGTAGTCAGCCCGTCGAGCATGCCGTCGTCCAGCACACCGGCAGCGTGGAACACCGCCGACACCGGGTGGTCCGCCAGCAGCTTCGCCACCGCGTCCCGGTCGGCCACGTCACAGGAAGCAACCACAGCGCTGACACCTGCCTCGGCCAGCTCGGCGACCAGCTCGGCGGCGCCCGGGGCATCCAGGCCCCTGCGGCTGGTCAGGACGAGGTCCTTCGCGCCCGCCGAAGCAAGCCAGCGCGCCACCCGAACGCCCAGCGCACCCGTACCACCGGTCACCAGCACCGGACCATCAGGCCGCCACCCCTCACCGGCCACCGGGACGAAGGGCGCACGCACCAGACGACGAACGAACACACCCCCGGCACGCACCGCGACCTGGTCTTCGCCGGTACCGCCCGACAGGACGGCCCACAGCCGGGCAGAGGCCCGCTCGTCCAGGACCTCCGGGACGTCCACCAGACCGCCCCAGCGCTCACCGAACTCCAGCGCCGCCACCCGGCCCAGACCCCACACCTGCGCAGCAACCGGATCCACCACACGGTCGGCGGCACCCGTCGACACCGCACCACGCGTCACACACCACAACCGGGCCGCGATGCCCGCGTCACCCAGCGCCTGCACCAGCGACAGCGAACCCGCCACACCCAGCAGCGACACCACACCATCGACCGCACCGACACCCGACAGGGCCATGGCCAGCTCACCACGGGAAAGACCACCCGCGACCAGCTCCACCACCTCGACACCCGGCGCCGGCAGCACACCCGCGCCCGCCTCCGCCGACACCACCAACCACCGGCCGGAGAGGTGGCCGGGGGCGTCCGCGGTCGTGGGTTCCCAGGCCGCCCGGTAGCGCCAGGAGTCGAGGGTGGACCGCTGCCGGCGTCCCGCCCGCCAGGCGGTCAGGACGGGCAGGGCGGTCTGCAGGGCGTCCAGCGCGGGCCCTTCGGCACCGAGTTCGCCGGACAGGGCCGGCAGGTCGGCGCGTTCGACGGCCTCCCAGAACGCCGACTCCGCCGGGTCGGACCCGGCCGTGCGGCCGGTGCCGGGGCGCGGCCAGTACCGTCGGCGCTGGAAGGCGTAGGTCGGCAGGTCGACGTGGGCCGGGCCGGCGTCCGGGAAGGCGGGCGACCAGTCGACGGCGACGCCGCGCACGTGGGCCTCGGCCAGCGACAGCAGGAACCGTGCCGGTCCGCCGTCCCGGCGGCGCAGCGATCCGACGGCGCGGTCCCCGAGGCCCTGGATCAGCACCGGGTGCGGGCTGCTCTCGACGAACACCCCGAAGCCCTGCTCGCGCAGGGCGCGGGTGGATTCCTCGAAGCGCACGGTCCGGCGGGCGTTCCGGTACCAGTACTCGGCGTCCAGTGCGGCGGTGTCCTGCCAGTTCCCGGTGACCGTGGAGAAGAAGGGCACCTCCGACGGGCGCGGGGAGAGCCCGGCGAGGACGGTGAGGAGTTCGTCGCGGATCTCCTCCACGTGGGCGGAGTGGGAGGCGTAGTCGACGGCGATCCGGCGGGCGCCCTCGGTCTCGGCGAGCAGTGCGTCGAGCGCCTCGGGGTCGCCCGAGACGACGACCGAGCGGGGGCCGTTCTCGGCGGCGATGGACAGCCGCTCGTCGAGGCCGGCCGCGACCTCCTCGCGGGGCAGGGGGACGGACACCATGCCGCCGCGGCCGGAGAGGGCGAGGAGGGCCTTGCTGCGCAGGGCCACCACGCGTGCGCCGTCTTCGAGGGAGAGGCCGCCCGCGACGCAGGCCGCGGCGATCTCGCCCTGGGAGTGTCCGAGGACGGCGGCCGGTTCCACTCCGTACGAACGCCACAGGGCGGCGAGGGACACCATCACGGCCCACAGGGCGGGCTGGACCACGTCGACGCGGGCGAGGGCGGTCTCGTCGGTGAGCACCTCGCGCAGCGACCAGTCCACGAACGCGGACAGGGCTTGCTCGCACTGGTCCATGCGGTCGGCGAAGACGGGGCTGGTGGCGAGCAGTTCGGTGGCCATGCCGGTCCACTGGGAGCCCTGGCCGGGGAAGACGAAGACGACCTTGGTGCGGCCGTCGGGTGCCTGGCCCTCGACCAGGCCCGCGGCCGCCGTGCCGTCGGCCAGCGCCGACAGTGCGGCGTCGAAGGCGTCGGGGTGGTCGGCGACGAGCACGGCGCGGTGGTCGAAGGAGGCCCGGGAGAGGGCGAGCGAGCGGCCGATGTCAGCCGGTGCGTGACCGGGTCGGGCCGAGAGGAACGTACGCAGTTCCCGGGCCTGCGCGCGCAGTGCGTCGGCCGACTTGCCGGACAGCGTCCAGGGGAGGGCCGCAGGGGCGGAGGGCGCGGCAGCCGGGGCGGCCGGGGCGGGTTCGGTGGCCGGGGCGGGTTCCTCCAGGATGACGTGGGCGTTGGTGCCGCTCATGCCGAACGAGGACACGCCGGCGCGGCGCGGCTGCCCGTCGGGCGTGTGCCAGTCGAGGTTCTCCGTCAGCAGCCGCACCGAGCCGGCCGACCAGTCGACCTGGGGCGTGGGCTCGTCGACGTGGAGGGTCTTGGGGAGGACGCCGTTGCGGATCGCCCCGACCATCTTGATGACGCCGGCCACGCCGGCGGCGGCCTGCGTGTGGCCGATGTTGGACTTCACCGACCCCAGGTGGAGGGGCCGGTCCGCCGGGCGGTTCTGGCCGTACGTGGCCAGCAGGGCCTGGGCTTCGATGGGGTCGCCGAGGGTGGTGCCGGTGCCGTGCGCCTCGACCGCGTCGACCTGGTCGGCCGTCAGGCGGGCGTTGGCGAGGGCCTGGCGGAGCACGCGCCGCTGGGACGGGCCGTTGGGGGCGGTCAGGCCGTTGGAGGCACCGTCCTGGTTGACGGCGGAGCCGCGGATCACCGCGAGGACCTGGTGGCCGGCCCGGCGGGCGTCGGAGAGCCGCTCCAGTACGAGCACTCCTGCGCCCTCGCCCCAGCCGGTGCCGTCCGCGGCCGCCGCGAAGGGCTTGCAGCGGCCGTCCGGGGCCAGGCCCCGCTGGCGGCTGAACTCGGTGAAGGTGGTCGGGCTGGCCATGACGGTCACCCCGGCCGCGAGCGCGAGCGTGCACTCCTGCTGGCGCAGCGCCTGTGCGGCGAGGTGCAGGGCGACGAGGGAGGACGAGCAGGCGGTGTCGACGGTGACGGCGGGTCCCTCGAAGCCGAACTCGTACGAGATCCGGCCGGACAGCACGCTGGTGGCGTTCCCGGTCGCGAGGTAGCCGTCGACGTCCTCGGGGCCGCCGACGAGGACGGTGCCGTAGTCGCCGCCGTTGGTTCCGACGAAGACGCCGGTCCGGCTGCCGCGCAGGGTGTCCGGGGCGATCCCGGCGCGTTCGAAGGCCTCCCAGGAGGTCTCCAGCAGCAGCCGCTGCTGGGGGTCCATGGCGAGGGCCTCGCGCGGCGAGATGGCGAAGAAGCCGGCGTCGAAGTCGGCGGCGTCGTGGACGAACGCGCCCTCGCGGACGTACGAGGAACCGGGCCGGTCCGGGTCCTCGTCGAACAGTTCCTCCAGGTCCCAGCCCCGGTCGGTGGGGAACGGCGACACCGCGTCACGGCCGGCGGCGACCAGGTCCCACAGCCCCTCGGGCGAGCGGACTCCGCCGGGGAACCGGCAGCTCATCGCGACGATCGCGATGGGCTCCCGGGCCGCCTCGGTGAGCCGCCGGTTCTGTTCGCGCAGCCGCTCGGCCTCCTTGAGGGAGGTCCGGAGCGCGGCCACGAGCTTCGCTTCGGGCGTCTGCGGCGTCACCGTGCCGGATGTCACTGCTTCGGGCGTAACCATGTGTCAGCTCCACACTTCCCGGACCGTCAGGAGTCCGTGTTGTCCATGGCGAGACGGATCAGGGCGTCGGCGTCCATCTCGTCGATGTCCTCCGGGGCCGTGTCGTCCGGGTCGGCCGCCGCTTCCTGCGCGCCGCCGCCCGCTTCGAGTCCGGCGAGGTCCAGCAGCACTTCCAGCAGGCCGGCCTCTCTGATCCGGGAGAGCGGCATCGAGGCGAGCGCCCGGCGGATCCGGTCCTCCTCCGGGTCGGTGTCGCCGAGGTCCCCGCACAGCTCGGTGAGGAGGTACGCGGCGAGCGCGGCCGGGTTGGGGTGGTCGAAGACGGCGGTGGCGGGCAGGGCCAGGCCGGTGGCCCTGCCGAGCCGGTTGCGGAGCTCGACCGCCGTCAGGGAGTCGAACCCGATGCCCTTGAACGGCTGGTCGGCGCCCACGCGCTGCGGCGACCCGTGGCCGAGTACGCCGGCCACGTGGGTGCGGACCAGGTCGAGCAGGGCGTCGGTCCGCTCGGCCGCCGGGAGTGCCGCCAGTCGCTGCGCGAGGCCGGCGTCCGTGCGGGCGGGCTCGTCGGCGGGCCGGGCGGCTTCCGGGATGCCGGCGAGGAGCGGGCTCGGCCGGGCGGAGGTGAAGCCCGGCGCGAAGCGCTGCCAGTCGATGTCGATGACCGTCAGGGTGTCGTCGCCGTGGGCGAGGGCCCGGGCGAGTGCGGCGAAGGCCGTTGCGGTGGGCAGGCCGGTCATGCCGGCCAGGCGCATCCGTTCGGCGACGGTCTCGTCCGCCGCCATGCCGTTGTCGGCCCACGGGCCCCAGGCGATGGAGGTGGCGGGCAGTCCGTCGGCCCGCCGCTGCTCGGCCAACGCGTCCAAAGTGGCGTTCGCCGCCGCGTAGTTGCCCTGGCCGGCGCCTCCGACCGTCCCCGCGAACGACGAGAACAACACGAACGCCGACAGGTCCAACCCCAACTCACCCGCCAGCTCGTGCAGATGACGCGCCGCGTCCGCCTTCGGAGCCAGCACCGCCGCCAGACGGTCGGGGGTCAGACCGTCCAGCACACCGTCGTCCAGCACTCCCGCCGCGTGGAACACCGCGTTGACGGGGTGGTCGACCAGCAGCTTCGCCACCGCGTCCCGATCAGCCACGTCACACGCGACGACCGACGCCGTCACGCCCGACTCGGCCAGCTCGGCGACCAGCTCGGCGGCGCCCGGAGCATCCAGACCCCGACGGCTCGTCAGGACGAGGTCCTTCGCGCCCGCCGAAACCAGCCAGCGGGCCACCCGCACGCCCAGCGCACCGGTACCACCGGTCACGAGCACCGGACCATCAGGCCGCCACACCTCCCCCGGCACCGGAGCGAAGGGCGCACGCACCAGACGACGAACGAACACACCCCCGGCACGCACCGCGACCTGGTCTTCGCCGGTACCGCCCGACAGGACGGCCCACAGCCGAGCCGCGGCCCGCTCGTCCAGGACCTCCGGGACGTCCACCAGACCGCCCCAGCGCTCACCGAACTCCAACGCCGCCACCCGGCCCAGACCCCACACCTGCGCAGCAACCGGATCCACCACACGATCGGCGGCACCCGTAGACACCGCACCACGCGTCACACACCACAACCGCGCACCGACACCCGCATCACCCAGCGCCTGCACCAACGACAGCGAACCCGCCACACCCAGCAGCGACACCACACCATCGACCGCACCGACACCCGACAACACCTCGGCCAGCTCACCACGGGACAGACCACCCGCGACCAGCTCCACCACCTCGACACCACCCGGCACCGACAGCACACCCGCACCCGCCTCCGCCGACACCACCAACCACCGGCCGGACACGACGGGCTGCGCCGTGTCCACCGGCTGCCAGGTGACCTGGTAGAGGAGGTCGTCGAGGGCGTCCCGTCGCGGTACGAGCCAGCTGGGGGCTGCGGGCTGTTCCGCGATGCGGGGCCAGTACCGCTCGTGCTGGAAGGCGTACGTCGGAAGGTCGGCGGGGGCCTCCGGTGCGCCCGCGAAGAGGGCGGGCAGGTCGAGGGCTACCCCACGCGCGTGGGCGCGGCCGAGGGCTGCGAGCAGGGTGCGCGTCTCGGAGCGGTCGCGGCGCATGAGGGGCAGGAGGGCGGCAGGTTCGTCGAGGCAGGCCTGGCCCATGGCGGTCAGGACGGCGTCGGGGCCGAGTTCGAGGTAGGTGTCGACCCGGGCGGCTTCCATGTGGCGCATGGCGTCGTGGAAGCGGACGGCCTCGCGGACGTGGCGCACCCAGTAGTCCGGCGTGGTCGGCTCCCCGGTGAGGGCGGAGACCACCGGGATCGAGGGCGCGCCGTAGGTGAGGGATTCGGCGACCTCGCGGAACGCGTCGAGCATCGGCTCCATCAGCGGCGAGTGGAAGGCGTGCGAGACCGTCAGGCGCTTGGTCTTGCGGCCCTGCTCGGCCAGCTGCGCGGCCACGGCCAGGACGGCGTCCTCGGCACCCGAAATCACCACGGACTGCGGACCGTTGACCGCAGCGACGTCCACGTCCGCCGACAGCAGCGGACGGACCTCGTCCTCGCCGGCCTGGACGGAGACCATCGCCCCGCCCTCGGGCAGGGCGCCCATGAGAGCGCCGCGGGCCGCCACCAGACGGGCCGCGTCGGCCAGCGAGAAAACCCCCGCGACGTGCGCGGCGGCGATCTCACCGATGGAGTGACCGGCCACGAAGTCCGGGCGAATGCCGTAGGACTCCAGCAGCCGGTACAGGGCCACCTCTACGGCGAACAGGGCCGGCTGGGTGTACTCGGTGCGGTGGACCTCGTCCCCGCCGCCGAACACCAGGTCCTTCAGCGGGAAGTCGAAGTGACCGCACACCTCGTCGAAGGCCGCCGCGAACACCGGCTGCGCCTCGTACAGCTCACGGCCCATCCCCGGACGCTGCGCACCCTGCCCCGAGAACAGGAACGCGGACGTGCCCGGTGCCTGGACGTGGTCGGTGTCGGCCTCGCCGCGTGCCACGGCGTCGAGCGCGGTCAGGTACTCGGTGCGGTCGGCGCCGGTCACCACGGCCCGGTGCGGGAACAGGGCGCGGGTCGTGGCCAGGCCGTGTCCGATCTCGGCCGGGTCGAAGGCCGGCCGGTCCGCGACGTGGTCGCGCAGGCGGCGGGCCTGCCCGCGCAGTGCCTCCGCCGTCGCGGCGGACAGCAGCCACGGCGCCGGGACGGCAGGGGTCTGCGCGGCTTGGTCCGGGGTGTCGAGCGGTCCCTGTTCGAGCACCAGGTGGGCGTTGGTGCCGCTCATCCCGAAGGAGGACACGGCCGCCCGGCGCGGACGGCCGGTCTCCGGCCAGGCCGTGCTCTCGGTGAGGAGGGCGACCGCACCGGCTTCCCAGTCCACGTGCGGGGTGGGCTCGTCCACGTGCAGGGTGCGCGGCAGGAGGCCGTGGCGCATCGCCATGACCATCTTGATGACGCCGCCGACCCCGGCCGCGGCCTGGGTGTGGCCGATGTTGGACTTCAGGGAGCCCAGGTGCAGCGGGCGGTCCGCAGGGCGGTCCTGCCCGTAGGTGGCGAGGAGGGCCTGGGCCTCGATCGGGTCGCCGAGCGGGGTGCCCGTGCCGTGCGCCTCGACCGCGTCGACCTGGTCGGCCGTGAGACCGGCGTTGGCGAGGGCCTGGCGGATGACGCGCTGCTGGGACGGGCCGTTGGGGGCGGTCAGGCCGTTGGAGGCACCGTCCTGGTTGACGGCGCTGCCGCGGATCACCGCGAGGACCTGGTGGCCGTTGCGGCGCGCGTCCGACAACCGCTCGACGAGGAGCATGCCGACGCCCTCGGACCAGCCCGTGCCGTCCGCGGCGGCCGCGAACGGCTTGCAGCGGCCGTCGGGCGAGAGGCCCCGCTGGCGGCTGAAGTCGATGAACGACTGCGGGGTCGACATGACGGTCACACCACCGGCGAGGGCCAGTTCGCATTCGCCGCGCCGCAGGGCTTCCGTCGCCAGGTGCAGGGCCACCAGCGACGAGGAGCACGCGGTGTCGACGGTCAGCGCGGGGCCTTCGAGGCCCAGGGCGTAGGCGATGCGGCCGGAGGCGACGCTGCCGGCACCGCCCGTGCCGAGGTAGCCCTCCAGGCTCTCGGCTGACTGCGACACCAGGGCCGTGTAGTCCTGGCCGTTGGTGCCGACGAACACGCCGGTGCCGCTGCCGCGCGCCGCGGCCGGGGTCACGCCGGCACGCTCGAACGCCTCCCACGCCACCTCCAGCAGCAGCCGCTGCTGGGGGTCCATGGCGAGGGCCTCGCGCGGGGAGATCCCGAAGAAGCCGGCGTCGAAGTCGGCCGCGTTGCGGAGGAACCCGCCGTGCTGGGTGTACGTGGTGCCCTGGTGCTCGGGGTCCGGGTCGTAGAGCGCCCCGATGTTCCAGCCCCGGTCGCGCGGGAAGGGCGAGATCGCGTCGGCTCCGGACTCCACGAGGCGCCACAGGTCCTCGGGGGAGCCGACGTCGCCGGGGAAGCGGCAGCTCATGCCGACGATGGCGATCGGCTCGTCGCTGCCGACCACGCGGCGCACCCGGGCCGCTCCGGTTCCGGTTCCGCCGAGGAGCTCGGCGTGGAGGTGGGAGACGAGCGCGGCCGGCGTCGGGTGGTCGTAGACCAGGGTCGCGGGCAGCGGCAGCCCGGTGGCGGTGCCGAGGCGGGTACGGAACTCCACGGCGGTCATCGAGTCGAAGCCGTAGTCCCGGAAGGCCCGCTCGGGGTCGGCCGTCTCCTGCGCGGCGTGTCCGAGGACGGTGGCGATGGTGTCGCGGACCAGGTCGAGGAGGACCCGCGCCGGGTCGTCCGCCGCCTCCAGGCGCTTCGCCAGCGGCGACGCCGGCTCCGTCTGCGCGGCGGGGGCGTAGCCGGTGCCGGGCCAGTAGCGCTGCCGCTGGAAGGCGTACGTGGGCAGGTCGACGCGGCGGCCGGAGAGGAACGGCAGCCAGTCGACGGGGAGGCCGCGGGTCCAGGCCTCGGCGAGGGCGCCGAGGAAGGCCTCCGGCTCGGGACGGTCCTTGCGCAGCACGGGGGCCAGCAGCCCTGAGAAGCCCTCCGGGAGGGACTCCCCCGCCATGGCGGCGAGGACGCCCTGCGGGCCCAGCTCCAGGAAGTGGGCGACGCCCTGGGCGGCGAGGTGGTCGATGCCGTCGGCGAAGCGGACCGCGCCCCGGACGTGCTCGACCCAGTACTCGGCCGTGAACTCGGTGATCTGCCCGCCGGTGACGTTGGAGACGACCGGGATCTCCGGCTCGGAGTAGGCCAGGGATTCGGCGACCTCGCGGAACGCGTCGAGCATCGGCTCCATCAGTGGCGAGTGGAAGGCGTGCGAGACCGTCAGGCGCTTGGTCTTGCGGCCCTGCTCGGCCAGCTGCGCGGCCACGGCCAGGACGGCGTCCTCGGCACCCGAGATCACCACGGACTGGGGGCCGTTGACCGCAGCGATGTCGACATCCGCCGACAGCAGCGGACGGACCTCCTCCTCCGTGGCGCGGATCGAGACCATCGCCCCGCCCTCCGGCAGCGCACCCATCAGCGCTCCACGGGCGCGGACCAGTGCCGCAGCATCCGCGAGGGAGAGGACGCCCGCCACGTGCGCGGCGGCGATCTCACCGATCGAGTGCCCGGCCACGAAGTCCGGACGGACGCCGTAGGACTCCGCCAGCCGGTACAACGCCACCTCGACGGCGAACAGCGCGGGCTGGGTGAACTCGGTGCGGTGGACCTCGTCCCCGCCGCCGAACACCACGTCCTTCAGGGGGAAGTCGAAGTGACCGCACACCTCGTCGAAGGCCGCCGCGAACACCGGCTGCGCCTCGTACAGCTCCCGGCCCATCCCCGGACGCTGCGCACCCTGCCCCGAGAACAGGAACGCGGACTTCCCACCGGACACCGCGCCCTCGACCACGCCCGACGCCGAGCGGCCTTCCGCCAGGGCTTCCAGCCCGGCCAGCAGGCCCGTACGGTCTCCGGCCACCACGGCCGCGCGACTGCCCAGCGCGGCCCGTGAGGCAGCCAGCGAGAAGGCCACGTCGGCCGGGTCCGGCTCCGGGTCGGCCGTCACCCGCTCCAGCAGCCGGCCCGCCTGGGCGCGGACGGCGTCCGCGTCACGGCCCGACAGCACCCACACCGGGAGTCCCGGGGCGGGGGTGGTGTCGGCGTCGGCGGCGGGGGGGTCCTGCGGGGCCTCCTGGAGGATGGTGTGGGCGTTGGTGCCGCTGATGCCGAACGAGGACACGGCGGCCCTGCGCGGGTGGCCCGTCTCGGGCCACGGCACCGTCTCCGTCAGCAGGCGCACCGCGCCCGCCGACCAGTCGACGTGCGGGGTCGGCTCGTCCACGTGCAGGGTCATCGGCACCACGCCGTGGCGCATCGCCATGACCATCTTGATGACGCCGGCCATGCCGGCCGCGGCCTGGGTGTGGCCCAGGTTCGACTTGACCGAGCCCAGCAGCAGCGGCCGGTCCTCCGCCCGGTCCTGGCCGTAGGTGGCCAGGAGGGCCTGGGCCTCGATGGGGTCGCCGAGGGTGGTGCCCGTGCCGTGCGCTTCCACCACGTCGACCTGGCGTGCCGTCAGCCGGGCCTTGGACAGGGCCTGTTCGATGACGCGCTGCTGCGAGGGGCCGTTGGGGGCGGTCATGCCGTTGGACGCGCCGTCCTGGTTCACCGCCGAGCCCTGCACGATGGCGAGCACCTGGTGCCCGTTGCGCCGTGCGTCGGAGAGGCGTTCGAGCAGGACCATGCCGACGCCCTCGGACCAGGAGGTGCCGTCGGCGCCCGCGGCGAAGGGCTTGCAGCGGCCGTCGGCGGCCAGGCCGCGCTGGCGGCTGAACTCGACGAAGGTGTTCGGGCTGGACATGACGGTCACGCCGCCGGCCAGGGCCATGGTGCATTCGCCCTGCCGCAGCGCCTGGCCGGCGAGGTGGACCGACACCAGGGAGGAGGAGCAGGCCGTGTCGACGGTGACCGCGGGGCCTTCGAGGCCGAGGGTGTAGGCGATGCGGCCGGAGGCGATGCTGCCCGCGCTGCCGTTGCCCGCGTAGCCCTCCAGGCCGTCCTCGTCGTGGAGGAGGTTGACGTAGTCGTGGTACATGACGCCGGTGAAGACGCCGGTGCGGCTTCCGCGCATCGCGGTCGGGGCGATCCCGGCGTTCTCGAAGGTCTCCCAGGCGGTCTCCAGGAGGAGGCGCTGCTGGGGGTCCATGGCGAGGGCCTCGCGGGGGGAGATCCCGAAGAACACGGGGTCGAAGTCGGCGGCCCCGTCGAGGAAGCCGCCCTCTCGGACGTAGGAGGTTCCGGCGTGGGCGGGGTCGGGGTGGTAGAGGGAGTCGATGTCCCAGCCGCGGTCGGCGGGGAAGTCCGCGATGGCGTCGCCGCCGGAGAGCACCAGGCGCCACAGGTCCTCGGGGGAGCGGACGCCTCCGGGGAAGCGGCAGCTCATGCCGACGATGGCGATCGGCTCGTCGGCGGGCAGCGGGGCGGCCGCCGTGGCGGGTGCCGACGCGTCGGCGGTGTCGACGAGGCGGGTCTTCAGGTAGGCGACGAGGGAGGCGGGGGTCGGCTGGTCGAAGATGAGGGTGGCGGGCAGGCGCAGGCCGGTGACGGTGCTGAGCCGGTTGCGCAGTTCCACGGCGGACAGGGAGTCGAAGCCGAGGTCCTTGAACACCTGCGTCGGTTCCGGGGCGCCGGGGGCGCGGTGGCCGAGTACGGCGGTCACCTCGGTGACGACGAGGTCGCGGAGGGTGCGCGTCTGCTGGGCTTCGGGCAGGCCGGCCAGCCGCTGTCCGAGGGAGGAGCCCCCGGTGCGGGGTGCCGCGCCGGCGGTCGGGCGCAGCGGAGTCGCCGTTGCGAGGCCGCGCAGGGCGGGCGACAGGGACGGGCCGGTGGGGAGCGCCTTGAGGTCGAGGCGCATGGGGAAGAGCACGGCCCGGTCGAGGGCGGGGGCGGTGTCGAGGAGCGCGAGGGCCTCTTCGGTGGCGAGGGCGGTCATGCCGCCGCGGTTGATGCGGTCGACGTCGCCGGCGTCGAGGGCGCCGGTCATGCCGCTGCGTTCGGCCCACAGGCCCCAGGCCAGGGAGATCCCGGGCAGGCCGAGGGAGCGGCGGTACTGGGCGAGGGCGTCCAGGTAGGCGTTGGCGGCTGCGTAGTTGCCCTGGCCGGGGGCGCCGAGAAGGCCGGCGACGGAGGAGAAGAGCACGAATGCCGACAGGTCGAGGTCCGCGGTGAGTTCGTGGAGGTTGCGGGCGGCGTCCGCCTTGGGGCGCAGGACCGTGTCGATGCTCTCCGGGGTGAGGGATTCGATCGTTCCGTCGTGCACCACGCCGGCCGTGTGGATGACGGCGGTGAGGGGGTGGTCGGCGGGGATCGCGGCCAGCAGGGAGGCCAGGGCCTCGCGGTCGGCGACGTCGCAGGCGGCGACCGTCACCGAGGCGCCCAGACCGGACAGTTCCGCGACCAGGTCCTCGGCGCCGCCGGAGCGGCTGGCCAGGAGGAGGTCGCGGACGCCGTGTTCGGTGACCAGGTGGCGGGCCACCGCCCGGCCCAGGACTCCCGTACCGCCCGTGACCAGGACGGTGCCGCCCTCGGCGAACGACAGGCCCGCGGACTCCGGCGCGGCCGGGGTGCGGGTCAGGCGGGGGACGCGTACCGCTCCCCCGCGCACCGCCGCCTGCGGCTCGGCGCAGGTCAGGTACGGGGTCGGGTCGACGGCCTCCTCCAGGTCCAGGAGGCTGAAACGGCCCGGGTGCTCCGACTGGGCGGAACGCACCAGACCCCACACCGCCGCACCCGCCAGGTCACGCACCTCATCGCCCACGGCACCGCGCGTCACGAACACCACGCGGTCCTCCCCCGCGAGGGAGTCCTGGAGCACCTCCAGGGCCCGGCCCAGGGCCTCGCGCACACCGGCCGAAGTGTCCACCTCGCACACCACGCCCGCAGGCAGCGGCTCGGCCACCGAGGCCGCCGGGGCCGCCACCCAGTCCAGCGCGAACAGGGTGTCGGCGGTCCGGGTCGGTCCGCCCGGGGTCATGGGCCGCAGGGTGAGGGAGGCGATGGTGACCACCGGGAGGCCGGCTTCGTCGGTGGCGGTCAGGGTGACCGCGTCCTCGCCGGCCGGGGTCAGCCGGACGCGGAGGGTGCGGGCGCCGGTGGCGTGGAGGGCGACGTCGCGCCAGGCGAACGGCAGGCGGGCCTCGCCGCTGTCGGGGAGGAGGGTGCCCGCGCCGGCCGCCTGGAGGGCGGCGTCGAGGAGGGCCGGGTGGAGGCCGAAGCGGCCCGCGGCCTCCTGCCGGTCGCGGTCGAGGCCGACCTCCGCGTACACCTCGTCGCCGAGCCGCCAGGCCGCGCGCAGCCCCTGGAACGCCGGCCCGTAGGCGAATCCGGAGTCGGCGAGGCGGGTGTAGAAGGGGTCCAGGTCGACGGCTTCGGCTCCGGCGGGGGGCCAGGTTCCGCCGGGGAGGGGGTCGGCGGGGGTGGGGGCGGTGGGGGCGAGGACGCCTTCGGCGTGCCGGGTCCAGGGGCCGTCCTCGTGGCGGGCGTACGTGGTGACCGTGCGGCGGCCGTCCGGGTCGGCGGGGCCCACGGCGAGCTGGATCTGGACGGCGCCGCGCCCGGGCAGCACCAGCGGGGCTTCCAGGGTGAGTTCTTCGAGGAGTCCGCAGCCGACCTGGTCGCCGGCCCGGACCGCGAGTTCGACGAGGGCGGTGCCGGGCAGCACGACGGTGCCGGCGACCGCGTGGTCGGCGAGCCAGGGCTGCGCGGTCAGGGACAGGCGGCCGGTGAAGAGGAGGTCGTCGGAGGCGGCGACCGTGACCATCGCGCCGAGGAGGGGGTGTCCGGCCGCGTCCAGGCCGGCTGCGGTGACGTCGCCGGCGGCGCCGCCGCTCTGCAGCCAGTACCGCTCGCGCTGGAAGGCGTACGTGGGGAGGTCGACGCGGCGGGCGCCGGGGAAGACGGTGTCCCAGTCGACGGGGATGCCCTGGGTGTGGGCCTCGGCGACGGCCCGGGTGAAGGCGGTCGGCTCGGGCTGGTCGCGGCGCAGGGCGGTGCTCCAGCGGATGCCGGAGTCCTCGTCGAGGCAGTTCTGCCCCATGGCGGTGAGGATTCCGTCGGGGCCGAGTTCGACGAAGGTGGTGACGCCGTGGTCCGCGAGGGTGCGGACGCCGTCGTGGAAGCGCACGGCCTGGCGGACGTGGCGCACCCAGTACTCGGGCGTGGCGAGTTCTTCGGCGGTGGCGATGCGGCCGGTGACGTTGGAGACGACGGGGATGGCGGGCGGGCGGAAGTCGAGGCGGGCGACGACGGCGCGGAACCGGTCGAGCATGGGTTCCATCAGCAGGGAGTGGAAGGCGTGGCTGACCTTGAGGCGCTTGGTGCGGTGGCCTGCGGCGGCGAGGCGGGCGGCGGCGTCGAGTACGGCGGTCTCGGTGCCGGAGAGGACCACGGACCGGGGGCCGTTGACGGCGGCGATGTCGACGCCGGGGGTGAGGGCGGCGCGGACTTCGTCCTCGGCGGCTTCGACGGCGGCCATGGCGCCGCCTTCGGGCAGGGACTGCATGAGCCGGCCGCGGGCGGCGACGAGCGCGGCGGCGTCGGCGAGGGGGAGCATGCCGGACACGTGTGCGGCGACGAGTTCGCCGACCGAGTGGCCGAGGAGGAAGTCGGGGCGCAGGCCGTGGCTCTCGGCGAGGCGGTAGAGGGCCGTTTCGAGGGCGAAGAGGGCGGCCTGGGTGTACTCGGTGCGGTCGAGGAGGGGGGAGCCGTCGAAGACGACGTCGCGTACGGGGGTGTCGAAGTAGCGGTCGAGGTGGGTGCAGGCCTGGTCGAAGGCCTCGGCGAAGACGGGGTACGCGGCGTGGAGTTCGCGTCCCATGCCGGGGCGTTGGGCGCCCTGGCCGGTGAACAGGAACGCGGTGCGGGGGTCGGGTCGGGTGGTGCCGTGGACGAGGTTGTCGGCGGGGGTGCCGTCGGCGAGGGCCCGCAGGCCGGCGTGGAGTTCGTCGGTGGTGGTGCCGAGGACGACGGCGCGGTGGGTGAGGGCGGCGCGGGCGGTGGCGAGGGTGTGGCCGGTGTCGGCGAGGGGGGTGCCGTGGGCGGTGTGGTCGAGCAGGGTGCGGGCCTGGGCGCGGAGTGCTTCGGGGCCGCGGGCGGAGAGGGGCCAGGCCACGACCGGGGGGTGGGGGGCGGGGGCGGTGGGGGGTTCCTCGTCGGGGGTGTGGGGTTCGGGCTGTTCGAGGATCAGGTGGGCGTTGGTGCCGCTGATGCCGAAGGAGGAGACGGCGGCGCGGCGGGGTGCTCCGGTCCGGGGCCAGTCGGTGTTCTCGGTGAGGAGGGAGACCGCTCCGGCGGTCCAGTCGACGTGCGGGGTGGGTTCGTCGACGTGGAGGGTCTTGGGGAGGACGCCGTGGCGCATGGCCTCGACCATCTTGATGACGCCGGCGACGCCTGCGGCGGCCTGGGTGTGGCCGAGGTTGGACTTGACGGATCCGAGCAGCAGGGGCCGGTCGTCGGGGGTGCGGTCCTGGCCGTAGGTGGCGAGGAGGGCCTGGGCTTCGATGGGGTCGCCGAGGGTGGTGCCGGTGCCGTGGGCTTCGACGGCGTCGACGTCGCGGGGGGTGAGGCGGGCCTGTTCGAGGGCCTGGCGGATGACGCGCTGCTGGGAGGGGCCGTTGGGGACGGTGAGGCCGCTGCTGGCGCCGTCCTGGTTGACGGCGGAGCCGCGGATGACGGCGAGGACGGGGTGTCCGTTCTGGCGGGCGTCGGAGAGCTTCTCCAGGAGGAGGAGGCCGGCGCCTTCGCCCCAGCCGGTGCCGTCGGCGGCGGCGGCGAAGGGCTTGCAGCGGCCGTCGGGGGCGAGGCCGCGCTGCTGGCTGAAGTCGACGAACAGTGCGGGGTCTGCCATGACGGTGACGCCGCCGGCGAGGGCCATGGTGCATTCGCCCTGGCGGAGGGCCTGGGCGGCGAGGTGGAGGGCGACGAGGGAGGAGGAGCAGGCCGTGTCGATGGTGACGGCGGGGCCTTCCAGGCCGAGGACGTAGGAGACGCGGCCGGAGGCGACGCTGCCGGCGTTGCCGCTGCCGAGGTACACCTCGACGCCTTCGGGCAGGTCGCGGGGGGCGGCGGCGTAGTCGTGGTGCATGACGCCGGCGAAGACGCCGGTGCGGCTGCCGCGCAGGGAGGTGGGGTCGATGCCAGCGCGTTCGAAGGCCTCCCAGGCGGTTTCCAGGAGGAGCCGCTGCTGGGGGTCCATGGCGAGGGCCTCGCGGGGGGAGATCCCGAAGAAGGCGGCGTCGAATTCGGCGGCGCCGGCGAGGAAGCCGCCGTCGCGGACGTAGCTGGTGCCCTGGTGGTCGGGGTCGGGGTGGTAGACGGCGTCGAGGTCCCAGCCGCGGTCGGCGGGGAAGCCGGCCACGGCGTCGCGGCCTTCGGCGACGAGCTGCCACAGTTCTTCGGGGGTGCTGACGCCGCCGGGGTAGCGGCAGCTCATCGACACGATCGCGACCGGTTCGGGTTCTTCGGCGGTCCGCAGCCGCTCCCGGGTCTGGTGGAGTTCGGCCGTCATCCACCGGAGGTGGTCGAGCATCTTTTCTTCGTTTGTCATGACGTACCGAAACTCCTGTTTGATCAGGTCGAAGAGGCTGCCCCCGGCGGCGGACCGGGCGGGGTGGCCGTCAGCGTCGTGACTGGCCCACGTACTGCTCGGCGAAGTCGGTCGCCGCGGCAGTGGAGCCGGTCAGGTGGTCGAAGCGGGCCCGGCGCAGGCCGCGGTCGAAGGGTGTGTCGCCGGGGCCGGTGTGCAGCAGGTCGGTCATCCAGCGGGAGAACTCCTGGCCGAGCCAGGCGCGGCGCAGGGCGGTGGGCGAGTACGCGTCGAGGGCGTCGCGCCGTCCGGTGCCGTACCAGACGGCGAGGGCTCCGGCGAGGAGTTCGGCGTCGGCGACGGCCAGGTTGAGTCCCTTGGCGGCGCTGGGCGGGACGATGTGTGCGGCGTCGCCGAGGAGGAAGAGCCGTCCGTGCTGCATGGGTTCGCAGAGGAAGCTGCGCAGCGGGACGAGGGTGCGTTCGAGGACGGGGCCGGTGGGGAGGGCTCCGGTGCCGCCGGCGAGGCGGAGGTCGAGTTCGGTCCAGATCTCCTCGTCGGTGCGGGTGTCGGCGGTTTCGCCGGGCGGGACCTGGAGGTAGAGGCGGCTGACGGTGGTGGACCGCATGCTCTGGAGGGCGAAGCCGCGCTCGCCGGTGGCGTAGACGAGTTCGGGGGTCATGGGCGGGGCGGCGGCGAGGATGCCGAGCCAGGCGTAGGGGTAGGTGTGGGTGCTGGTGGTGAGGGTGGCGGCGGGGACGGCGGTGCGGCTGACGCCGTGGAAGCCGTCGCAGCCGGCGACGAAGTCGCAGGTGATCTCGGTGGGGCGGCCGTCGAGGGTGCAGGTGACGGTCGCGCCGTCGCCGGCGAGGCGGTCGACGCGGACGTCGTCGACGTCGAAGTGGAGTGCGCCGCCGGTGGCGGTGCGGGCGGCGATGAGGTCCTTGACGACTTCCTGCTGTCCGTACATCCATACGGACTGGCCGGTGAGTTTGGTGAAGGGCAGGCGGTGGACGTCGCCGTCGAGGCGGAGTTCGAAGCCTTCGTGGACGAGTCCTTCCCGGTCGAGGCGTTCGGCGGCGCCGGCCCGGCGGAGGGCTTCGACGGTGCCCTGTTCGAGGAGGCCGGCGCGGACGCGGCGTTCGACGTGGTCGCGGCCGCGGCGTTCGAGGACGACGCAGTCGATGCCGTTCAGTTCGAGGAGCCGGGCGAGGAGCAGGCCGGCGGGGCCCGCGCCGATGACGCAGACCGGGGTGTGGATCCGCTGGGGGGCCGGGGTCACGGGCTCACCGTTCCGGCCGGGTCGACGTGGACGGTGGCGGTGAGGGGGAGGTCGGCGGAGGAGCGGCCGACGGAGACGGTGCGGGGGCCGGCGGCGACGGTCCAGGTGCCGGTGCCGGTGTTCCAGTACTCGAAGCGGCGGGCGTCGAGGACGATGTCCACGGTGGTGGTCGCGCCGGGCTCCAGGTGGGCGGTGGCGTAGCCGGCGAGGGCCTTGGGGGCCTGGGGGGCGGTGACGTCGGGGCTGCTGCCGAGGTAGACCTGGACGGTTTCGCGGCCGGCGCGGTCGCCGGTGTTGCGGACGGTGCAGGTGACCGTCAGTTCGCGGCCGTGGGCGGTGAGGCGGAGGTCCTCGTAGCCGAAGGTGGTGTAGCTGAGGCCGTGGCCGAAGGGGAAGAGGGGGGCGACGGCGTGCTCGTCGTGCCAGCGGTAGCCGACGAAGATGCCCTCCTGGTATTCAACGCGGCCGTCGACGCCGGGGTAGCGCAGGGGGTCTCCGGCGACGGAGGTGTGGTCGGCGTCGACGGGGAAGCTCTGGGTGAGCTTGCCGCTGGGGTTGGCGTCGCCGAACAGGAGGGCGTCGGTGGCTTCGGCGCCGGCCTCGCCGGGGTACCAGACGTCGAGGACGGCGGCGACGTCGTCCAGCCAGGGCATCGTCGGGGAGGAGCCGGTGTTGAGGACGACGACGGTGTTGGGGTTGGCCTTGGCGACGGCGGAGATCAGGGTGTCCTGGAGGCCGGGCAGGGGGAGGGCGGGGCGGTCGATGAGTTCGGCGAGCTCGTCGTAGGCGAAGACGATGGCGGCGCGGGCGCCGCGGGCGGCTTCGGCGGCTTCGTCGATGTCGGCCTGGGCCTGCTGGGGGGTGACCCAGCCGAGGGTGAGGTGGACGGGGTTGCCCGGCATCGGCAGGGCGGAGAGGACGAGCTTGTAGGTGCCGGGGAGGAGGTCGACGGTGAGGCCGGCGGTGTCGCCGAAGGAGCTGCCGGCGAAGACGCGGGGGTGGCCTTCGAGGTCGATGGCCGCGTAGCCGCCGAGTGCGGTGACGGCGATGCGGTAGCGGCCCTCCGTCTCGATGGTGAGTTCGCCCTCGTAGAAGTAGTCGGGCTCGGTGGAGGGGCCGGCGGGGACCTCGCCCTCGCGGAAGGCGGGGACGAGTGCCGATTCGGGGATGGGGCGGCCGGCCGGGTCCTCGCCGATGCGGAATTCGACGGCGTCGTCGCCGAGGCGGGTGCGCAGGACGTCGAGGGGGGTGGCGGCGTGCTCGGGGACGACGAGGGCGCTGCCGACGCCGGCGGTCTTGGGGACGGTGGCGGGCCGGCCGATGACGGCGAGGCCGTGTGCGGCGGGGCCGGGCTCGGTGAGCTTGTCGGCGGACAGCGGCAGGACGCCCCGGGGGTTGTGCAGGAGGACGGAGCCGGCGGTCGCGACTTCGAGGGCCAGGGCCCGGCCGCGCTCGGCGTCGCGGGTGGTCTCGGGGCGGGGGGTGTCGTCGCCGATGAGGCCGAAGCGGGCCATCTGGCCGACGATGCGGGCGACGGCGCGGTCCAGGACGGCCTCGTCGATGCGGCCTTCGGCGATGGCCTCGCGCAGCGGCTCGCCGAGGTGGGCGCCGTCGGGCATCTCCTGGTCGAGGCCGGCTTCGATGGCGGCGGTGTCGTGGACGGCGTCCCAGTCGGACATGACCCAGCCCTCGAAGCCCCACTCGTCGCGCAGGACGGTGGTGAGGAGGGTCTCGTTCTGGCAGCTGGGGTGGCCGTTGACGCTGTTGGTGGCGCCCATGAACGCGCCGGCGCCGGCCCGGACGGCGGCCTCGAAGGCGGGGAACTCGATCTCGCGGAGGGTGCGTTCGTCGACGACGGTGTCGACGGCCATCCGGTTCTCTTCCTGGTTGTTCGCCGCGAAGTGCTTGGGCATGGCGATGACGCCCTGGGACTGGATGCCGTTGACGACGGCGGTGCCGATGGCGGTGACGAGCAGCGGGTCCTCGCCGTACAGCTCGAAGTTGCGGCCGCCGAAGGGCTGGCGCAGCACGTTGATCATCGGGCCGATGAGGACGTCCTGGCGCTTGGCGCGGGCTTCGTGGCCGAGGTACTCGCCGTAGCGGGCGGCGAGTTCGTCGTCGAAGGTGCAGGACAGGGCGATGGGGGCGGGCAGCGCGGTGGTGGTCTTGCGCTTCATGCGGACGCCGGCGGGGCCGTCGGTCATGCGCAGTTCCGGGATGCCGAGGCGGGGGACGCCGGGGATGTAGCCGGACTGGCCGAGGGCCTCGGGGTCGTCGGAGCCGTGGACGAAGGAGAGCTTCTCGTCGAGGGTCATGGCCTGGACGAGGGCGGTCACGTCGACGGGGGTCTGCGGGGTCATCGCTGGTCACTTCCGGTTCGTTCGGGGGCGGGCTGGGTGGTGTCCGGGCGGGCCGGGAGCAGCGCGCGGGCGGGGGCGTCGGCCTTGAGGAGCATTTCGTCGTACTCGTCGTGGGGGTCGGAGCCGAGCACGACGGCGCCGCCGGCGCCGATCCGCCAGTGCCCGTCGGCGAGGACCATGGTCCGGATGACGATGTTGAGGTCGGTGGTGCCGTTGCAGGAGAGGTAGCCGATGGCGCCGGAGTAGATGCCGCGGGCGCGGCCCTCCAGGGACTCGATGATCTCCAGGGTGCGCTGTTTGGGGGCGCCGGTCATGGAGCCGCCGGGGAAGCAGGCGCGGACGCAGTCGATGGCGTCGTTGCCGTCCTTGAGGGTGCCGCGGATGGTGGAGACGAGCTGGTGGACGGTGGCGTAGCTTTCGGCGGCCATCAGGACGGGGACGTGGACGGAGCCGACTTCGCAGACGCGTCCGAGGTCGTTGCGCATCAGGTCGACGATCATCAGGTTCTCGGCGCGGGTCTTGGCGCTGGCGACGAGTTCGCGGCGGGCGCGGTCGTCCTCGGCGGGGGTGGCGCCGCGCGGGGCGGTTCCCTTGATCGGTTTGGCTTCGGCGACCCGGTCGGCGGTGATCTTGAGGAAGCGTTCCGGGGAGGAGCAGGCCACTTCGGTGCCGTCGAGCCGCAGGTAGGCGGCGTACGGTGCGGGGTTGGCGCGGCGCAGCCGGCGGTAGGCGGTGAAGCCGTCGTCGGTGGCGGGGACCTCGGCGACGTTGGTCAGGCAGATCTCGTAGCTCTCGCCGGCGGTCAGGTACTCCTGGCTGCGCAGGACGTCCTGGACGTAGGCGTCACGGCCGCGGGCCAGCAGGGGTTCCACCGAGACCGCGGGCCCGCCGGCGGGGGCGGGTGCGGGGGCCGGGGCGGTTTCCTGCCGGGCGAGGGCGTCGGCTGTGGCGGCGAGCCAGCGGGTGGCGCCGTCGGCGGTGGCCGGGTCGGTGCTGAGGGCGAGGAGGTAGGTGCGGCCCTCCTGGTGGTCGACGGCGAGGAACCGGTCCGCGAAGATCCAGACGGCGTCGGGGGTGGGGGACGTGTACCGGTTGGGGGATCCGCAGTCGCCCTTGAGTTCGTAGCCGAAGTAGCCGACGTAGCCGCCGGTGAAGTCGAAGGGCAGCGGCGGGGCGTCGATGACCCGGCGGGCGAGTTCCCGCTGGAGGTAGTCGAAGACGGACTCGCGGTGGCTGCCCGGGGTGGCGGAGTCGACCTCGACGACGCCGTCCTCGACGCGGTAGCGGACGGTCTCGGCGAGCGGGCCGCGGGCGTCGCCCAGGAAGGAGAACCGGGACAGGCCGGTCTCGACGCGGGCGCTGTCGAGCCAGAAGGCGTGCGGGGATCCGGCGAAGAGCGAGGCGAACGCGGTCTCGGTGTCGACCGCGGTGTCCAGTTCGGCGAGGTGCAGCGCGTAGTGCGTGCGGTCCCCCGGGCCGGCGGCGGTCCGGACCGGTGCCGGCGTGTCCGCGGTGCGGGCGGCGGCGGTCCGGGCGGGTGCGGTGGCGGCGGGGCGGCCGCCGGTGCGCTCGGCGCGGTCGGCCAGGGTCAGGTCCCGGAAGTTGGCGAGCATCCGGCGGCCGTACTCGGTCTCGATGGACTCCGGGTGGAACTGGACGCCCCAGCGGGGCATCAGCCGGTGGCGCAGTGCCATGACGACGCCGTCCTCGGACCAGGCGGTGGCCTGGAGGTCGGAGGGCAGCGGCTGGGCCACGCACAGGGAGTGGTAGCGGACGGCGCCGAACTCCTCGGGGATCCCCGCGAAGAGCTCGTCCCCGTCGTGCCGGACCCGGGCGACCTCCCCGTGCACGGGTACGGGTGCGGGTACGACCTCGCCGCCCGCCCACACGGCGAGCCCCTGGTGGCCGAGGCAGACGCCGAGCACGGGGATGCTCGCCTTGACGAGGACGTCCCGGGAGACGCCGAAGTCGCGGGAGCGGGCCGGATGGCCGGGCCCGGGCGAGATGACGATGTTGTCGAAGGCGTCGAGGTCCAGGTCGGCGACGGCGGCCGCGTCGTTGGCGATGACGACGGGTTCCTCGCCGTTCACTTCGGCCAGCAGCTGGAACAGGTTGTAGGTGTAGGAGTCGTGGTTGTCGATGAGGAGGGTCCGCATGGGGCTCACCTGCTTCGCGAGGGGGTCAGCGGCCGGGACACCAGCCGGTCCAGGTGGCCCAGGGACTCGGCCGGCCGGTGGGCGGCGGCGAGGTGGGCCAGGTGGCCGTCGGGACGGACCAGGGCGATCAGCGGCTGCTTGCCGAACAGCGGGCCGAGCGCGGTGCGTCCGGACGGCGACAGCCGTGCGAGGTCGTGGACGGGGAGGCGGTCCCCGAGGACGCGGCGGGCGCCGTCCGCCACGGTCTGCCAGCCGGCGGCCGGCCGGCGGCCGGGCCAGAGCAGGGCGATGTGGTCCCGCTGGTCGAGGACGGGGGCCCCGGCGTGCTGCCGGGTCCGGTGGAAGAACGGCAGCCGGTCCCCGGGGCGGGCCCTGCGGTGCAGGACCGAGCGCCACAGCGGTTCGTCGCCGGCGGCGTAGCCGAGGCCGACCTGGCTCATCAGGGGGGCCGCGACGTGCCGCAGGAGGCCGGTGCGGTGGGCCGCGGCCACCTTCAGGTCCCGCAGGCGGCGGTCCCGTGCGGTGGGGGCGCCGGACAGTTCCATCTCGGTGCGGATGACCGTGCGGACCTGCTCGACGGCCTTGCGGCGTTCGGTGTCGTACGTGTCGACGATCCGCTCGTCCCAGACGCCGTGGACGACGCCGGCGAGCTTCCAGCCGAGGTTGACGGCGTCCTGGAGGCCGAGGTTGAGGCCCTGTCCGCCGAGGGGGACCACCGAGTGGGCGGCGTCGCCGACCAGGACGACCCGGCCTTCGCGGAAGCGTTCGGCGACACCGGGGCGCGGGTGGTAGGTGCGGGTCCACAGGGGTTCGCCGAGCCGGTAGGGGAGGCTGGTGCGCTCGTCGACCATCCGCTGCCAGTCCGGCAGCGGGCGGTCCGACCAGTCGGTCTCCCCCGGAGCCACGATGGTGGCGAGCCGGCAGACGCCGTCGGGGAGGTGGACCAGCGGCAGCAGCCCGCTGTCGGCGTAGTGGTACTCGACGGTGGAGACGCGCGGCCCGGTGACGGGGAAGTCGCCGAGCGCGATGCCGAGCGGGAAGGGCACGCCGGGGTAGGGGATGCCGAGGAGGCGGCGGGTGACGCTGCCGGCTCCGTCGGCGCCGATCAGCCAGTCGGCCCCGGCCTGTTCGGTGCGGCCGTCGGCGTGCCGCAGGGTGGCTGCGGGGTGCGGGCCGGAGGTGTCGAGCGCGGTCAGTTCGGTCCCGTACTCGATGGTGCCGCCGAGTTCGGCGAGGCGGCGGTGCAGCAGCACTTCCAGCTCGCTCTGGACGATGCCCAGGCCGTAGGGGCGGGCGGCGCCCAGCTTCGTCATCGGTACGGTGCCGAGCCGGCGTCCGCGGGAGAAGAAGCTGACGTCGTCGGCCCGGAACCCGCGGGAGACGAGTTCGTCGGCGATGCCGACCTTCTCCAGGAGTTCCAGGACGCGGGGCCAGATCATCACGGCGCGGGAGTGCGGGTCGTACTCCTCCTGCGGGGGTCTGGCGTCGACGATCCGCACCGGCACGGACTGCTGGAGGAGGTCGCAGGCGAGCAGGGTGCCGACGGCGCCCGCTCCGACGATGAGGACGTTCTGCCCGGTCATATCGCTGCCGCCTTCGTCTGTGCGGCGGTGCCGGTGCCGGTGCCCGCCAGGTGTGCTTCGATGGCCGCGGCCGCGGCGGGGGCGCCGCCCGCGTCGTGGGCGAGCTGCCGGAAGCGGGCCGCCGCGGCGGCGGTGCCGGTGTCGGCGGTGACGGTTTCGACGGCCGCCCGCAGGCGTTCGGCGGTGACGTCGGCCGGGTCGAGGCGCAGGCCCAGGCCCAGTTCGGCGACGCGGTCGGCGATGATCTCCTGTTCGACCATCTGCGGGACGACGACCATCGGCGTGCCGAAGGACAGGGCTTCCATCGTGCTGCCCATGCCGCCGTGCGTGACGAACGCGGCGGCCTGGCCGAGGACGGACAGCTGGGGGACGCTGCGGTGCACCTCGCAGTGCGGCGGCAGGGTGCCGAGGTCCGCCGGGTCGGCCTGCTGCCCGATGGACAGCACCAGGTGGTGGCCGCTGTCGGCGAACGCCTCCACGCAGGTGCGGTAGAAGGACGTGGCCCGGTTGAAGACCGTGCCGAGGGAGGCGAAGACCGTCGGGCGGTCCGGGTCCCGGGGGCGCCAGGTGCCCTCGGCCCCGCGGCCGCCCAGGCTGGGGCCGACGAAGCGGTAGTGCCCGCCGAAGGTGTGCGCCTCGGGCTGGAACTCCCTGGGCAGGAAGGCCAGGTTGAGTTCCTCCTCGAAGTCCATGAACTCCTCGGCCCGGACCCCGTCCAGTCCGGCCCCGTGCAGGAACTCGGCGAGGCGTGCGTCGAACTCCGCGCCGTTGGCCTCGTGGGAGGCGGAGCGGCCGGTGCGGGCCAGCATGGCGTCCATCAGCGCCCAGGAGCGGCTGGAGGCGAGGGAGGGGAAGAACTGCACGGCGCGCGCCCCCCATCTGCGGGCCAGGGCGCGTCCGGCGAACGGCACCGTGTTGTCGTACACGACGAGGTCGGGGCGGTCGGCGGCGACGAAGGACTCCGCGAGGGCGATCCGGTCGGCGCTGCCGTGCAGGAAGAACAGGGGCAGGGCGCTCAGGTCGTTCTCGGTGAACGCGCGCGGCGACTGTCCGGGCGAGGTGGCGACGTCGTAGCGGCACACCTGCGCGCCGAGCCGGGTGAGCTGCTCCTCGAAGGCCCCGGTGGTGAAGTAGGTGACCCGGTGGCCGCGCGAGACCAGCTCGGCGACGATGCCCAGGGTGGGCGACACGTGCCCGTGGGCGGCCACGCTGAAGAATGCGATGTGTGCCATCAGATGCCGATCTCTCCGTTCAGAATGTCGAACAGCTCCTCGTCGGTGACGTCGTCCACGTCGGTCGCGGCCGGCGGCCGGACCGGCCCGCCGACCTCGGCGAGCAGGGCGCGCAGGCGGTCCTCCAGGTAGCGGGCGGTGGCGGGGTCGGGTGCGGTGGTGCGCAGGCCGGCGGTGAGGTCGTCGAGCCGGCGGACCACGGCCGGGTCGGGCTGGTCCGCAGTGGGGGCGGGGGCCAGTTCCAGGTCCAGGAAGGCGGCCAGTGCCAGCGGGCTGGGGTGGTCGAAGACGAGCGTCGGTGAGAGCCGCAGGCCGGTCTCCGCGCCGAGCCGGTTGCGCAGTTCGATGGCGGCCAGCGAATCCAGTCCCAGTTCCCGGAAGGAGCGTTCCGCCGGTACGTGGGCGGACGTGCCGTGGCCGAGGACGGAGCCGGTCTGGGTGCGCACCAGGTCGGTGAGGAGCCTGCGGCGGGTGTCCGCGTCGGCTCCGGCGAGCCTGCGGGTGAACGCGCCGCGCTCGGGGGCGGCCGGCCTGCCCGCGGTCCTGGCCGTCCCGGTCCGGGCCGGGGCGGCCGCGGGGCGGGCGGCGACCAGGTTGGGTACGCCGGGCAGGGCCAGCGCCGCGTCGAGCAGGGCGAGCGCCTCCTCGTTGGCCAGGGGTGCGGTGCCGTTGCGCGCCATCCGGGCGACGGCCTCGGGGCCGAGCCGGCCGGCCATGCCGCGTTCCTCGGCCCAGGGGCCCCACTGGAGGGACTGGGCGGGCAGTCCGAGGGAGCGGCGGTGGTGGGCGAAGGCGTCCAGGAAGCCGTTGGCGGCGGCGTAGTTGGCCTGGCCGGGGCTGCCCATGACGGCGGCCGCGGACGAGAACAGGACGAACGCGTCGAGGCCGGAGTCCTTGGTCAGTTCGTGGAGCGCGACGGCGCCGGCCGCCTTGACCCGGATGACCCGTTCGAACTGGTCCTCCGTCAGGGTGGCGAGCAGCCCGTCGTCGACGACGCCCGCCGCGTGGACGACCGCCTTCAGGGGGCGGTCGGGCGAGACGCCGGACAGGACGGCCGCCAGGGCTTCGCGGTCGGCCACGTCGCACGCGGCGAGGGTCACGCGGGCGCCGAGGCCGCGCAGGGCGGAGGCGACTTCCCCGCCCCGCGGGTCGGTGGCGCCGCCGCGGCTGAGCAGCAGCAGGTCGGTGGTGCCGTGGTGGCGTACGAGGTGCTCGGCGACGACCGCGCCGAGGCCGCCGGTGCCGCCGGTGATCAGGACGGTCCCGGCGAATCCGGGTGCGGGCCGGGCGGGGGCCGGTGCGCCGGGCGCGGTCTCGGGCCGGCGGACCTGGCGGGGGGCGAGCAGCCGCCCGTCGCGGACGGCGGCCTCCCGCTCGTCGGCGCCGAGGACGCCCGGCAGCGCGTTCCAGGACTGCGGCTGCCCGTCGACCTCGACGACGAGGAACTTCCCGGGGTGTTCGGCCTGTGCGGTGCGCAGCAGTGCGCGGACCGCTCCCCGGGTGGTGCCGGCCGGGTCGCCCGCCGGGACCAGCAGGACGAGGCGGGCCGTCTCCGCGAGCGGGGACGCGGTCCACCGGCGCAGCAGGCCGGCGGTCCGCCAGGACGCCTCGCGGGCGTGGCGGGCCGGGTCGTCCGGGTCGGCGGGCTCGGACGCGTCCAGCAGGTACAGGACCGTCGCGGGGGTGTCGGCCGCCCGCTCCAGTGCCTCCAGGTCCGGGTGGGCGGTGACGGGTACGCCGCCGAGGGAGGCCGGCACGGCGGTGCCTGCGGCCCGGCCGTCCCCGAGGAGCACGCAGGGGCCGGTGGGGGCCGGGGCGGGGTCCAGGGGCTGCCAGTGGGTCTCCAGCAGGGCGGCGGTGTCGCCCGCGAGGTCCTCGGGGCGCATCCGGCGCAGGGTCAGCGAGGCGACCGAGGCGACCGGTTCGCCGAGCCCGTCGGTGATCTCCAGCGACAGGGTGTCGGCGTCGGTCCGGGTCAGGTGTACCCGTACGGTGGCGGCGCCGGCCCGGTGGAGGGTCATCCCCTGCCAGGTGAACGGCAGCCGTCCGGAGTCGTCGGACCCGCCGGGCGACTCGATGAAGCCGGTGTGCAGGGCGGCGTCGAAGAGCGCGGGGTGGAAGGCGAACCGTGCGGCGTCGTCGGCGTCCGCCGGGGGCAGGGCGACCTCGGCGAAGATCTCGTCGCCCCGGCGCCAGGCGGCCTTCAGGCCCTGGAACGCCGGGCCGTAGTCGAAGCCCATGGCGGCGGCGCGGACGTACGTGTCGCCCGCCTCGACCGGTTCGGCGTCGGCCGGCGGCCACACGAGCGGCCCGGCGGACGGGCCCGAGGACGGGCCGGAGGACGGCGTGGTGCCGCTGAGGAGCCCGCTCGCGTGCAGGGTCCAGGCCGTGTCGGGGGCGTCGGCCGGCCGTGCGTGGACGGTCACGGTCCAGGACCCGGGCTCCCCGTCGGGACCGGCGGGGGCCAGGAGCGTCTGGACGTCGACGACGGCGGTGTCGGGCAGGCGCAGCGGGGCGAGGACGGTCAGCTCGTCGAGGGTGTCGCAGCCGGCTTCCCGGCCGGCGCGCAGGGCCATCTCCACGAAGGCGGTCCCGGGCACGATGACCGTGCCGCCCACGACGTGGTCGGCCAGCCAGGGGTGCGTACGGGCCGACAGGCGGCCGGAGAGGACCACCTCGTCGGAGTCGGCGCGGTCGAGGACGGCCGTGAGCAGCGGGTGCGCGGCGGCCCCGTGCGCCCCGGCGGGGCGGGGGCGCGGCCAGTGGCGGGTCCGCCGGAAGGCGTACCCGGGCACTTCGGGTGCCCGCGTGCCGGGGCCGAAGTACGCCGGCCAGTCGGGGTCGGTGCCCCGGGCGAACAGTGCGGCCAGGGCGGCGGCGACGGTGTGCCGGGGGTCGTTGCCGCGCCGCATCAGGGGGACGAAGCCGGACGCGTCGGCGGCGGCCTCGGTGACGCACTGCTGGGCCATGGCGGTCAGGACGGCGTCGGGGCCGAGTTCGAGGTACGTGCGCACCCCGGCGGCTTCCAGGTGGCGGACGGCGTCGTGGAAGCGGACGGCCTCGCGGACGTGGCGCACCCAGTAGGCGGGCGAGGTCAGCTCGTCGGCGCCGGCGAGGGTGCCGGTGAGGGTGGAGACGACCGGGATCACGGGCTCGGAGTAGGCCAGGGATTCGGCGACCTCGCGGAACGCGTCGAGCATCGGTTCCATGAGGGGCGAGTGGAAGGCGTGCGAGACCGTCAGCTGCTTGGTCTTGCGGCCCTGCTCGGCCAGCTGCGCGGCCACGGCCAGGACGGCCTGCTCTGAACCCGAGATCACCACTGACCGCGGGCCGTTGACCGCCGCGATGTCGACATCCGCCGACAGCAGCGGGCGGACCTCGTCCTCGGCCGCCTGGACGGACACCATCGCCCCGCCCTCGGGCAGGGCGCCCATGAGGGCGCCGCGGGCGCGGACCAGTGCCGAGGCGTCCGCCAGGGAGAGGACACCGGCGACGTGCGCGGCGGCGATCTCGCCGACGGAGTGGCCGGCCAGGAAGTCGGGACGCAGGCCCAGGGACTCCGCCAGCCGGTGGAGGGCCACCTCGACGGCGAACAGCGCGGGCTGGGTGAACTCCGTGCGGTGGACGTCCTCGCCCTCGCCGAAGACGATCTCCTTCAGCGGGAAGCCGAAGTGTCCGCACACCTCGTCGAAGGCGGCCGCGAACACCGGCTGGGCGTCGTACAGTTCCCGGCCCATGCCCGGGCGCTGCGCTCCCTGGCCGGTGAAGAGGAACGCGGTCCGGCCGGGGGTGGCCGCGTCGGTGGCCTCTTCGGCCAGGGCGGCCAGGGCGGCCAGGGTCTCGTCCCGGTCCTGTGCGACCACGGCGGCGCGGTGCTCGAAGGCCTTGCGGCTCACGGCCAGGGACCGGCCCACGGCCGTCAGGTCGGCCCCGGTGTCGGCCGTCACCCGCTCCAGCAGCCGGCCCGCCTGGGCGCGGACGGCGTCCGCGTCACGGCCCGACAGCAGCCATACGGGCGTGGGGGCGGGGGCGGGGGCCGTCGGTGCCGGCTCCTCCGCGGTGACGGGCCGCGGTGCCTCCTCCAGGATGACGTGGGCGTTGGTGCCGCTGATGCCGAACGAGGACACGGCCGCGCGGCGCGGTTCCGCCGCCGGGGTCCAGGCCAGCGGTTCGGTCAGCAGCCGCACCTCGCCCGCCGTCCAGTCGACGTGCGGGGTCGGGGCGTCCACGTGCAGCGTCTTCGGTACGACGCCGTGCCGCATCGCCAGCACCATCTTGATCACGCCGGCCACGCCGGCCGCGGCCTGGGTGTGGCCCAGGTTGGACTTCAGGGAGCCCAGCCACAGCGGGCGCTCCGCCGGGCGGTCCTGCCCGTACGTGGCCAGCAGTGCCTGCGCCTCGATCGGGTCGCCGAGCGGGGTGCCGGTGCCGTGCGCCTCCACCACGTCGACCTGTCCGGCCGTCAGGCCGGCGTTGGCGAGGGCCTGGCGGATGACGCGCTGCTGGGCGGGGCCGTTGGGCGCGGACAGGCCGTTGGAGGCGCCGTCCTGGTTGACGGCGGAGCCCTTGAGGACGGCGAGGACCTCGTGGCCGTTGCGGCGGGCGTCCGACAGCCGCTCCACCAGGAGCATGCCGACGCCCTCGGACCAGCCGGTGCCGTCGGCGGCCGCCGCGAAGGCCCGGCAGCGGCCGTCCGGCGACAGGCCGCGCTGGCGGCTGAAGTCGACGAACGCGTCCGGGGTCGACATGACGGTCACGCCGCCGGCGAGCGCCAGCTCGCATTCGCCGCGCCGCAGCGCCTCCGCCGCGAGGTGCAGGGCGACGAGGGAGGACGAGCACGCCGTGTCGACGGTCAGCGCGGGCCCCTCGAAGCCGAAGCTGTACGCGATCCGGCCCGAGACGACGCTCGCGGCGCCACCCGTGCCGAGGTAGCCCTCCAGGTCTTCGGCGGACCGTGCCACGAGGGCGGTGTAGTCCTGGCCGTTGGAGCCGATGTAGACGCCGGTGCGGCTGCCGCGCAGCGAGTCCGGGTCGACGCCCGCCTGTTCGAACAGCTCCCAGGAGGTCTCCAGCAGCAGGCGCTGCTGGGGGTCCATGGCGAGGGCCTCGCGCGGGGAGATCCCGAAGAAGCCGGCGTCGAAGTCGCCCACGCCCTCCAGGAAGCCGCCGGCCGTCGCGTACGTGGTCCCGGGCGCGTCGGGGTCGGCGTCGAACAGGTTGGCCAGGTCCCAGCCGCGGTCCTGCGGGAACGGGCCCACCGCGTCGGCGCCGTCGGCGAGGAGGGTCCACAGCTCGTCGGCCGAGGACACCCCGCCGGGGAAGCGGCAGGCCACCCCGACGACCACCACGGGGTCGGAGGCGTCCGCGACCGGGCCCGCCACGACGGCCTGCTGCGCCGAGCCGACGAGCTCGCCGCGCAGGAACTCGGCCAGCGCGACCGGGCTGGGGTAGTCGAACGCGAGGGAGGCGGGCAGGCGCAGCCCGGTGACGGCGCCGAGCCGGCCGGCCAGCTCCACCGAGGCCAGCGAGTCGAAGCCCAGCTGCCGGAAGGACCGCTCGGGGGCGATGGCGTCCGGCGTCGGGTGCATCAGCAGTTCGGCGGCGTGTCCGCGGATCAGCCCGACGAGGGCCGCGCGCTGCTCGTCCGGGCCGCGGCCGGCCAGCGTGGCGGCGAAGCCGGTGGCCGGCGCGGGCGCCGCCGTGCCGGTGAGCGCCCGCAGTACGGGGCGCCGTGCCGCCGGGCCGTGGGCCTGCGCGTACCGGTCCCAGTCGATGTCGGCGGCCAGGACCGCCGTCTCGCCGTGGCGGATGGCGCCCTCCAGCAGGCGCAGGGCCCGGCTCGGGCTCATCGGGCGGAAGCCGGTGCGGCGCATGCGCTCGCGGACGACGGCGTCGGCCGCCGCCATGCCGTCGCCTTCCCAGGCGCCCCACGCGACGGCGGTGGCCGGCAGGCCTTCGCGGCGGCGCTGCTGGGCGAGGGCGTCCAGGGCGGCGTTCGCCGCGGCGTAGTTCGCCTGTCCGGCCGCTCCGATGACGCCGGCGAGCGAGGAGAAGAGGACGAACGCGTCGAGGTCGAGGCCGCGCGTCAGCCGGTCCAGGGTGAGGGCGGCGTCCGTCTTGCCGGCGAGTACGCGGGTGAGCTGTGCGGGGGTGAGGGCGCTGAGCACGCCGTCGTCGAGGACCCCGGCGGTGTGTACGACGGCCGTCAGCGGGTGTTCGGCGGGAACGGCCGCGAGCAGCGCGGCGAGGGCGTCCCCGTCGGAGACGTCGCAGGCCGCGAGGGTGACCTGGGCGCCCAGCGCGGACAGCCCGTCGGCGAGTTCCGCGGCGCCCGGGGCGTCCGCGCCGCGCCGGCTGACCAGCAGCAGGTGGTCGGCGCCGGCCTCGGCGAGCCGGCGGGCGACGTGGCCGCCGAGGGCTCCGGTGCCGCCGGTGACCAGGACGGTGCCGCGCGGCGACCAGTCCCGGGCGGGCGCCGACCAGCCGGTCCGCACCAGCCTGCGGGCGTGGGTGCCGGAGGGGCGCAGGGCGGTCTCGTCCTCGTCGGCGGCTCCGGAGAGGAGGGCGCAGAGCCGTCGCAGGGCGTCGGCGTCCAGCTGTTCGGGCAGGTCGACGAGGCCGCCCCAGCCGGCGGGGGCTTCCAGTGCGGCCACCCGGCCCAGGCCCCAGAGCTGGGCCTGGCGGGGCCGTACGGGGCCGTCCTCCCGCTCGTCCACGCAGACCGCGCCGCGGGTGGCGACCCACAGGGGGGCCGGCTGGCCGGTGTCGCCGAGGGCCTGGAGCAGGGCGAGGGTGGCGGCCGTGGCGTCGGCGCCGTCGGGGTCGAGCAGGGACAGCACGCCGGAGAGGCCGTCCGCCGGGACCTTCTCGGCCAGCCGCCGGGCGAGTGCGGTCCGGTCGTGCTCGGCGGCGGTCAGGGGCAGCGGCACGACGTCGGCGCCCCGGTCGGCCAGCGCGGCGATGACCGTGTCGGCGTACGCGGCCGGGTGGCCGGCGTCGGTGACGACCAGCCAGGAGCCGCCGAGGGGGGCGGCGGTCGCAGAGGGGTCGGAGGGGTCTTCGAGCCGCTCCCAGACCACCCGGTAGAGCAGGTCGTCGGCGGCGTCGCCGTGACCGGCCGCGGCCGCCATGGGTGCGGCGGGCCAGTAGCGCTGCCGCTGGAAGGCGTACGTGGGCAGGTCGACGCGGCGGCCGGGCAGGAGGCGCGTCCACTCGGTCTCGACGCCGCGGACGAAGGCGCCCGCGAGGGCGGACATCAGCGTGAACGTCTCGGAGCGGTCGCGGCGCAGGAGGGGCAGGAGGGCGGCGGGTTCGTCGAGGCAGGCCTGGCCCATGGCGGTCAGGACGGCGTCCGGGCCGAGTTCGAGGTAGGTGTCGACCCCGGCGGCTTCCAACTGCCGCATCACGTCGTGGAAGCGGACGGCCTCACGGACGTGCCGCACCCAGTAGTCGGGCGAGCTCACGTCCCCGGTGAGGGCGGAGACGACCGGGATCGCGGGCTCGGAGTAGGCCAGGGATTCGGCGACCTCGCGGAACGCGTCGAGCATCGGCTCCATCAGCGGCGAGTGGAAGGCGTGCGAGACCGTCAGCCGCTTGGTCTTGCGGCCCTGCTCCGCCAGCTGCGCGGCCACGGCCAGGACGGCCTGCTCTGAACCCGAAATCACCACGGACTGCGGGCCGTTGACCGCAGCGATGTCGACATCCGCCGACAGCAGCGGACGGACCTCGTCCTCGGCCGCCTGGACGGACACCATCGCCCCGCCCTCCGGCAGCGCACCCATCAGCGCTCCACGGGCGCGGACCAGCGCCGCAGCATCCACGAGGGAGAACACACCGGCCACGTGCGCGGCGGCGATCTCACCGATCGAATGCCCGGCCACGAAGTCCGGACGGACGCCGTAGGACTCCAGCAGCCGGTACAACGCCACCTCGACGGCGAACAGCGCGGGCTGGGTGAACTCGGTGCGGTGGACCTCGTCCCCTCCCCCGAAGACGATCTCCTTCAGCGGGAAGTCGAAGTGACCGCACACCTCGTCGAACGCCGCCGCGAACACCGGCTGCGCCTCGTACAGCCCACGGCCCATCCCCGGACGCTGAGCACCCTGCCCCGAGAACAGGAACGCGGACTTCCCACCGGACACCGCGCCCTCGACCACGCCCGACGCCGAGCGGCCCTCGGCCAGGGCTTCCAGCCCGGCCAGCAGACCCGCACGGTCTCCGGCCACCACGGCCGCGCGACTGCCCAGCGCGGCCCGCGAGGAAGCCAGCGAGAAGGCCACGTCGGCCGGGGCCGGCTCCGGGTCGGCCGTCACCCGCTCCAGCAGCCGGCCCGCCTGGGCGCGGACGGCGTCCGCGTCACGGCCCGACAGCAGCCATACGGGCGTGGGGGCGGGGGCAGGGGCCGTCGGTGCCGGCTCCTCCGCGGTGACGGGCCGCGGGGCTTCCTCCAGGATGACGTGGGCGTTGGTGCCGCTGATGCCGAACGAGGACACGGCCGCGCGGCGCGGGCGGCCGGTCTCCGGCCAGGTGACGTCCTCGGCGAGCAGCTCGACGCTTCCTGCCGTCCAGTCCACGTGCGGGGTGGGGGCGTCGACGTGCAGGGTGCGGGGCAGGAGGCCGTGGCGCATCGCCATGACCATCTTGATGACGCCGGCCATGCCCGCCGCGGCCTGGGTGTGGCCCAGGTTCGACTTGACCGAGCCGAGCCACAGCGGCCGGGCCTCCGCCCGGTCCCGACCGTAGGTGGCCAGGAGGGCCTGGGCCTCGATGGGGTCGCCGAGGGTGGTGCCGGTGCCGTGCGCCTCGACGGCGTCGACCTGGTCGGCCGTGAGGCCGGCGTTGGCGAGGGCCTGGCGGATGACGCGCTGCTGGGCGGGGCCGTTGGGCGCGGACAGGCCGTTGGAGGCGCCGTCCTGGTTGACGGCGGAGCCCTTGAGGACGGCGAGGACCTCGTGGCCGTTGCGGCGGGCGTCCGACAGCCGCTCGACGAGGAGCATGCCGACGCCCTCGGACCAGGCCGTGCCGTCCGCGGCGGCCGCGAAGGGCTTGCAGCGGCCGTCGGGGGCGAGGCCGCGCTGGCGGCTGAAGTCGACGAAGGAGGCCGGGGTGGACATCAGGGCGACGCCGCCGGCCAGGGCCAGTGAGCATTCGCCGCGGCGCAGGGACTCCGCCGCGAGGTGCAGGGCGACGAGGGAGGACGAGCACGCCGTGTCCACGGTCAGGGCGGGGCCCTGGAAGCCGTAGAAGTAGGACAGCCGCCCGGACAGGACGCTGCCCGCGCCGCCGGTGCTCAGGTAGCCGTCGAGGCCGGTCTCCCCGGCGAGCCGCGGTGCGTAGTCGTGGTACATCTGGCCGGCGAAGACGCCGGTGCGGGTGCCGCGCAGGGAGTCCGGGTCGATGCCGGCCTGTTCGAACAGCTCCCAGGAGGTCTCCAGCAGCAGCCGCTGCTGGGGGTCCATGGCGAGGGCCTCGCGGGGGGAGATCCCGAAGAAGGCGGCGTCGAAGTCGGCGGCCCCGGCGAGGAAGCCGCCTTCGCGGGTGTACGTGGTGCCGGGTGCGTCGGGGTCGGCGTCGAAGAGGCCGTCCAGGTCCCAGCCTCGGTCCTGCGGGAAGGGGCCCACCGCGTCGGTGCCCGAGGCGACCAGGCGCCAGAGTTCCTCGGGCGAGCCCACGCCGCCGGGGAACCGGCAGGCCGCGCCGACCACGACCACGGGATCGGCGGCGTCCGCCACCGGGTCCTGGGCGGCGGTCGCGGGTGCCGGGCCGAGCAGCTCGCCGTGCAGGAACCGGGCGAGCAGGACGGGGCTCGGGTGGTCGAAGGCCAGTGCGGCGGGCAGCCGCAGTCCGGTGGCCGCGCCCAGCCGGGCCGACAGGCGTACGGAGGCCATGGAGTCGAAGCCGAGCGGCCGGGACTGCTCGCGCGGGTCCGAGCCGGAGGCGGAGGCAGTGGCGCCGCGGACTTCGGTGATCGCGTCGGTGACGAGGCGCAGCAGGCGCCGTTCGCGGCCCGCGTCGCTGAGCGTCAGGAGTTCCCCGGTCAGCCGCCGGGTCAGCTCGGGGTCCTCGGTGGCGGTGGTGGTGGCGCGGGGCGCCGCCGGTTCCCGGCCGAAGGGGTGGACGCGGACGGCCGGTTCGCCCTCGATCAGGGCGGCATCGAGGCCTTCGCGGAGTTCGTGGCCGGTGACCTCGGGTGCGGCGGTCAGGGAGAGCGCGGTGCGGCCCTGGGCGCGCAGGCGCTGTGCGGCGGTGTCGAAGACCGCTCCGGGGGTGTCGGCGGCGAGCAGGACCACGGCGGGGGCGTCGGAGCCGGTGAGGGCCCGGTCGACCGCTTCGGCGTCGGCCGGGTCGCAGGTCGCGCGGGTGACGCCGGTGCAGTGGTGGGCGCCGGTCAGGTGTCGGGCCAGGGTGTCGGCGCGGTCGCCCTCGCCGGGTGCGGTGAGCAGCAGAACGGGGCCGGCGGCGAGGGTGGTGGTGTCGTCGGCGGGGAGGGAGGCGGGTACGGGCGCGGGTCCGGGCAGGGTGCGGCTGATCCGGTCGTGGTGGGTGGTGCCGGCGGCGAGGAGCCTGGCGGGTTCGGGGCCGGTGCCGACGAGCCGGCGGACGATCTTGCCGGAGGTGGTCCGGGGGATGTGTGCGGTGCGGTGGAGGGCGACGGGCACCTTGTAGTAGGCGAGGCGTTCCCGGCAGCGCGTCAGGATGTCCTCGGGCGACAGGGTCCGGCCTTCGCGGGGGACCACGTAGGCGACGGGGACCTCGCCGAGGCCGCTGTGGGGGCGGGCGACGACGGCGGCGTCGGCGATGTCCTCGCCGGCGCGGATCACGTCCTCGATCTCGGCGGGGTGGATGTTCTCGCCGCCGCGGATGATCAGTTCCTTCAGCCGTCCGGTGATGGTCAGGAAGCCGTCGGCGTCGAGGCGTCCGAGGTCTCCGGTGCGGTACCAGCCTTCGTGGAAGGCCGCTCCGGTCGCCTCGGGGTCGCGGTGGTAGCCGAGCATCAGGCTGGGGCTGTCGACGCGGATCTCGCCCTCGTCGCCGCGGGGGACGTCGAGCCCGGTGGCCGGGTCGACGACGCGCAGGCCGAGGCCGGGGACGGGGCGCCCGCAGGAGCCGGGGACGCGCGGTCCGGTGAGCGGGTTGCAGGTGATGACGCCGGTGGTCTCGGTGCTGCCGTAGCTGTCGATCAGGGGGACCCCGAAGGCGTCGGCGAAGCGTGCGCCGAGTTCCGGGCCGGTGACGGCGCCGGCGACCAGGAACGCCCGCAGTCCGGTCAGGGCCGGTTCGGCCTCGCCGGCGGTGGCCAGGAGGTGGTGGCAGAGCGTCGGGACGGCGGCCATCAGGGTGTAGGGGGTGCTGCGCAGTTCGGCGAGCACTTCGCCCGGCGTGGAGTCGGCCATGATCCGCGCCGAGGCTCCGGTGGCGGTGACGCCGAGGACGCACAGGTTGAACGCGAAGCTGTGGTGCAGCGGCAGCGGCCAGAGCAGGCGGTCGTCCTCGGTCATGCCGAGGACGGAGGGGTATCCGGCGGCGACGGACCACAGGCCGGCGCGCTGGGTGGACAGGACGCCCTTGGGGGTGCCGGTGGTGCCGGAGGTGTAGAGCATCCAGGCGACTTCGTCGAGGGCGAGGTCGTCGGGGGCGGGCGCGGGCGGTTCGGTGGCGGACAGCCGGGCGTAGTCGTGGACGCCTGTGCCGTCGCCGGTGCCGTCGCCGGTGCTGTCGCCGGTGCTGTCGGGGGTCTCGCCCGGTGCGGTGACGACGACGAAGTGGACGCCGTGTCCCACCGCGTCGAGGCGGCGGTACTGGGCGAGGCGGTGTGCGTCGGTGATGACGAGGGCGGCCTGCGAGTCGTCGAGGACGTGCTTCAGTTCGGCGTCGCCCGCGTGGGGGCTGACCGGTACGGCGACGAGGGCGGCGCGGGTGGCGGCGAGGCAGCTCTCGACGGTCTCGACCCGGTTTCCCAGGTGGACGAGGACGCGCCGGCCGCGGCCGGCGGCGAGGGCGGCGAGGTGGCCGGCGAGCCTGCCGGTCGTGGCCGCCAGTTCCCCGTAGGTGACGCCGCGCGTCCCGTCGGAATGGGCGAGCCGGTCGGCGCGCTCGCGTGCGTGCTCCCGGAGGAGTTCCGAGAGGGGCCTGAGAAGGCCGTCCCGCACCGCGTGCTCCCCCATTGCATGTCCCCCGCATCCGATCGCCCGCATTGATCCAGCCCCATGCTCTTACCGTGCGGGAGAAAGGTTTATGAATTTCTTTGTATCCCCCGCTCGGCGGCCGATACTATGCGAGCCGACAAGTGAGATCAACTTCAATAGTGGTGTTACCCGGGGCGACCCCTATCGACCCCGGCAAACCCCTGAAGCAACCCCTTAAGCGGCCTACTGGTCAACCCCTATTCGGTAATCCGAGGAGTATTCGTGTCCCTTCCCATAATGGACGAAGAGTTTCTGAGCAACCCCTATCCGGCCTTCGCCGGCCTCAGGGCGCAGGGGCCGGTGCACCGGATGCTGCTGCCCAGCGGCCTGCGGGTCTGGGCGGTCGTCAGCCACGAGGAGGCCCGGATCGCCATGACGCACCCGGCGCTGTCCAAGGACATCGACACCTCGGTCGAGCTGGGCTACTTCGACCGCGAGATGAGCGAGGGCGGCACGCCGCGGCTGGAGCACAGCTCGGTGGGCCGGCACATGCTCAACATGGACCCGCCGGGCCACACCCGGCTGCGCAAGCTGGTCAACAAGGCCCTGACGGCGCGCGGCGTGGAGCGGCTGCGGCCCACGATCGAGCGGATCAGCGCGGAGCTGCTGGACTCGGTGGAGAAGGCGGCCGCCGACTCCGGCGACGGGGTGGTCGACCTGGTGGAGCACTACACGGCGGTCTTCCCGGTCAAGGTGCTCGGCGAGCTGCTGGGCATCACGGCCGAGCACCTGCCGGTCCTGGTGGGGCTGACGGGCGCCATCATGTCGAACGACAACGAGAACGCCGGCGCGAACATGGCGAGGTTCGGGCAGCACATCGGGCAGATGGTCCAGCAGAAGCGCGCCGAGCCGGGCGACGACCTCATCAGCGCGCTGGTGACCGCCCGCGACGACCAGGACCAGCTCTCCGACGTCGAGCTGGTCTCGACGGTGTTCCTGCTGGTGGTGGCCGGCTACGAGACCACCGTGAACATGATCGGGCACGGCGTACGGGCCCTGCTGGGCCACCCGGAGCAGCTCGCGGCGGTCCGCGCGGACCCGGGCCTCATCCCGGCCGCCAACGAGGAGTTCCTGCGCTACGAGGGCCCTGGCAACCGGGCGACGCTGCGCTACGCCACCGAGCCGCTGGAGCTGGGCGGGGTGACCGTGGCGGCCGGGGAGTACGTGTCGGTGCTGCTCGGGTCGGCCAACCGGGACGAGGCGAAGTTCGCCTGTCCGCACATGCTCGACGTCAGCCGGTCCACCAACGGCCACCTCGGATTCGGGCACGGAATCCACTACTGCGTGGGCGCGCCGCTCGCCCGGGCGGAAATGGAAATCGCCCTTCGCGATATCCTGGACCGTTTCCCGGATCTTTCCCTCGCCGTTCCGGATTCCGAATTGCGCTGGCGCAAGAGTTTTATGATGCAGGGCCTGGAGACGCTTCCGGTGCGTCTTCGCCCGTAGCGGGGGGGCAAAGCGAGAGGGCCTGCACGGGACGGATCACTCCGTCCGGTGCAGGCCCTCCTGCGTCACCGCGCCTACCGGCCGAATTCCGCCTGGATGAAGTCGAATATCTCGTCGGCGGAGGCGGTGCCCAGGGCCCCGGCGTCGGTCGTTCCCGCGCCGGGCGCCGACGTTCCGAAGAGCGCCAGCAGGTCCGCGAGGCGGGCGGACACCTCGGCCCGGATCTCCTCGGAGTCCTGGGCGGCGGTCGCCTTGAGGGTGCCCTCCAGCCGGTCCAGTTCGCCGAACACGGCCGGCCGCGGCTCCTCGACCACCAGCAGGCCGCGCAGGAACGCGGCGAGTGCGGCCGGGGTCGGGTAGTCGAAGACGAGCGTGGTGGGCAGGCGCAGTCCGGTGGCGGTGCCGAGGCGGTTGCGGAGCTGGACCGCCGTCAGCGAGTCGAGCCCCAGTTCCAGGAAGCCGCGGTCGGCCTCGACCTCCTGCGGGCCGGCGTGGCCGAGGACGGTGGCGGCGTGGCCGCGTACCAGGTCGGACAGGACGCGGGTGCGCTCGTGCTCCGGGAGTCCGGCCAGCTGCTGCGCCAGCGAGGTCGCGGGCGCCGGCTCGGCGGCGGCGGCCCGGCGCACCGGTGCCGGGACCAGGGTGCGCAGCAGCCGGGGCACGCTCTCGCCGGCCGCGGCCTGGGCGCGTACCGCCGCGAGGTCCATCCGCATCGGGACGAGGACCTCCTCGGGGGAGGCGAGCGCCGCGTCGAAGAGGCGGAGGCCCTCGGCGGTCGTCAGGGCCTGGGCCCCGGCGCGTTCGATGCGGGCGAGTCCGGCTCCGTCGAGGTGTCCGGTCATGCCGCTGCGTTCGGCCCACAGGCCCCAGGCGAGGGACTGCGCGGGCAGGCCGAGGGAGCGCCGGTACTGGGCGAGGGCGTCGACGTAGGCGTTGGCGGCGGCGTAGTTGCCCTGGCCGGGGGCGCCGAACAGGCTGGCGGCGGAGGAGAACAGGACGAACGCCGACAGGCCGAGGTCCGCGGTGAGTTCGTGGAGGTTGCGGGCGGCGTCCGCCTTGGGGCGCAGGACCGCGTCGAAGCGTTCCGGGGTGAGGGACTCGACGACGCCGTCGTCCAGGACGCCGGCCGTGTGGATGACGGCGGTGAGCGGGTGCCCGGCGGGGATCGCGGCCAGCAGCGAGGCCAGGGCGTCCCGGTCGGCGACGTCGCAGGCGGCGACCGTCACCGAGGCACCCAGACCGGACAGTTCCGCGACCAGGTCCTCGGCACCGCCGGAGCGGCTGACCAGGAGGAGGTCGCGGACACCGTGTTCCGTGACCAGGTGGCGGGCCACCGCCCGGCCCAGGGTTCCGGTGCCGCCGGTGACGAGGACGGTGCCGTCGGGGGCGAAGGGCGGCTCGCCGGGCCCCTCCGGGCCCGCGGTCGTGGCAGGCCGGGCCAGGCGCAGGGCGTGGACGGTGCCGCCGCGGACGGCGCTCTGGGTCTCGCCGGATGCCACCGCGCGGGCCAGGGCCTCGTGGTCGGCGGTCCCGTCGGCGCCGGCGGCCGGCTGCTCCAGGTCGATCAGCAGGAACCGCTCGGGGTGCTCCGACTGCGCCGAGCGGACCAGGCCCCACACGGCCGCCTGGACCGGGTCCGGAGCCCCGTCGCCCTCCCCCGTCGCGACCGCGCCCCGGGTGACCACGGCCAGCCGGGAGTCCCCGAGCCGGGCGTCGGCCAGCCACGACCGGATCAGGGCGAGGGTGGCGGCGGTGGCGGACCGCACCTCGGCGGCGCCCGCGGCGGGCGAGGCCAGCACGAGCGCCGGGACCGCGGCGAGTTCCGCGAGGCCGTCGATCCGCTGCGCGCCGGAGGCGGGGCCGGGGGTGTCCGGGCCGAGCACCGCCCAGGACCCGTCGGGGGCCGCGGGGAGCGCGGGGACCGGGGTCCAGTCGAGGCGGAAGAGGGAGTCGCCGTGCCCGGGGCGGGCCCCGGCGAGCTGCTCACGGTTCAGGGGCCGCAGCACCAGCGAGCCGACGCCGGCCACCGGGAGGCCCGTCTGGTCGGTGAGTTCCAGGGAGACGGCCTCGTTCCCGGCGGGTGCGAGGGCGACCCGCAGCGACCGGGCGCCGGTGGCGTGCAGGGTCACGTCGTGCCAGGCGAACGGCATCCGGCCCGGGCCGATCCCGCCGAACCCGCCGTCACCGCCGTCACCGCCGTCCCCGTCCGTGAGGGCGCCGAGCGGGATCGCGTGCAGGGCGGCGTCCGACAGGGCCGGGTGCAGTCCGAAGCCGGCCGCGCCGGCCTGCTGCTCCTCGGGCAGGCGGACCTCGGCGAAGACCTCGTCGCCCCGGCGCCAGGCGGCGCGCAGGCCCCGGAAGGCGGGTCCGTACCCGAAGCCCGCCGCCGCGAACCCGTCGTAGAGGCCGCTCACGTCGACCGGGGTCGCGCCCTCGGGCGGCCACACCCCGAAGGCGGGGGCGGCGGGGGCGGGGTCCGGGGCGAGGTGCCCGCCGGCGTGGCGGGTCCATGCCTGCCCGGTCCCGGCCGGGTCGGCGCCCGCGCCGTCGGGCCGGGCGTACACGGCCACCGGCCGGCGGCCCGCCGCGTCGGGCGCGCCGACGGTGAGCTGGACCTGGACGCCGCCGTGTTCGGGCAGCGTCAGCGGCGCCTCCAGGACGAGTTCCTCCACGCGTGCGCAGCCGAGCTCCCGGCCGGCGTGCAGGGCGAGTTCGAGGAAGGCGGTGCCCGGCAGCAGGGCGTGGCCGAGCAGCGCGTGGTCGGCGAGCCAGGGGTGGGAGGCGGGCGAGAGGCGGGTGGTGAAGAGGAACCCGTCGGTGTCGGGCAGCGGGACGGCGGCGCCGAGCAGGGGGTGTCCGGCGGAGCCGAGGCCCAGCGCGGTCGCGTCGCCGGCGGGGGCGAGCGCCTGCGGCCAGTACCGGCTGCGCTGGAAGGCGTACGTGGGCAGGCCGGGGGCGGGGTCCGGCAGCCGTCCGGCGTGCGCCGCGTCCCAGTCGACCTGAACGCCGTTGACGTGGGCGGCGGCGAGGGAGGTGAGGAAGCGTCCGGTGCCGCCGGCGTCCCGGCGCAGGGTCTCGCCGAGGAAGGCGTCGGTGCCGGCCTGTTCGAGGGTCTCGGCGAGGCCCACGCCCAGCACCGGGTGGGGGCTGATCTCCAGGAAGTGGGCGTAGCCGTCGGCGGCGAGGGCGCGGACGGCCTGCTCCAACTGGACCGTCTGGCGCATGTTGCGGTACCAGTAGCCGGCGTCGAGTCCCGCGGTGTCCAGGAGGGTGCCGGTGACGGTGGAGTAGTAGGGGACGGCGGACTCGGCGGGGGCGACGGGGGCGAGGGTGTCCAGCATCCGTTCGCGGACCTCCTCGATGCGCGCCGAGTGGCCGGGGGTGTCGACGCCGGGGACCCGGCGGGCCCAGACGCCGTCGGCCGCGAGCTTCTCCAGCATCTCCTCCAGGGCCGTGCGGTCGCCGGCGACGACCACGGAGGTCGGTCCGTTGACGGCGGCGAGGGAGAGCCGGCCGTCCCAGGCGGGCAGCAGGGCGGTGACCTTGCCGGCGGGCAGGGCGACGGAGGCCATCGCGCTGGTGCCGGACAGTTCCAGCAGGGCCTGGCTGCGCAGGGCGACGATCCGGGCGCCGTCGGCCAGGGAGAGCGCGCCGGCGACGACGGCGGCGGCGACCTCGCCCTGGCTGTGGCCGACCACGGCGGCCGGTTCGACGCCGCAGGCCCGCCAGAGTTCGGCGAGGGAGAGCATCACCGCGAACAGGGCGGGCTGCAGGACGTCCACCCGGTCCGGGGAGGGCGCGCCGTCCGCCGACCGCAGCACGCCGGTCAGCGACCAGTCCACGTACGGGGCGAACGCGGCCTCGCACTCCGCGATGCGTTCGGCGAAGGCCGGGGAGGCGTCGAGGAGTTCGAGGGCCATGCCGGTCCACTGCGAGCCCTGGCCGGGGAAGACGAAGACGGGCCGGATGCCGGAGGCCCGGGCCACGCCGGTGACCAGCCCGTCGGGGCGTCCCGCGTCGTCGTCGCCCGTGTCCGGGCCGGCGGCCAGCGCGTCGAGGCGGTGCAGGAGGCCGGTCCGGTCCCCGGCGAGGAGGACCGCGCGGTGTTCGAAGGCCGAGCGGGTGTGCAGGAGGGCGGCGGCCACGGCGGTCGGGTCCGCGGCGGGGTCGGCCGCGATCCGGTCCCGGAGGCGCCCGGCCTGGGCGCGCAGGGCGGGGCCGGTGCGGCCGGAGACGGGCCAGGCGACGGTCGGGGCGGTTGAGAAGGCCGCGGGGCGGGGGGCGGGCGGGGCGGTGTCCGCGTCGGGGGCCTCGGCGGCCGGGGCCGGGGCGGCCGGGGTGTCCTGCGCGGGGAGCGGGTCGGGGGCCTGTTCCAGGATGGCGTGGGCGTTGGTGCCGCTGATGCCGAAGGAGGACACGGCGGCGCGCCGGGGCCGTCCGGTCTCGGGCCACGAGCGGGCCTCGGCGAGCAGTTCCACCGCGCCGGAGGCCCAGTCGACGTGCGGGGTGGGCTCCTCGGCGTGCAGGGACTTGGGGAGTGTGCCGTGCCGCATGGCCATGACCATCTTGATGACGCCGCCGGCTCCGGCGGCGGCCTGGGTGTGGCCGATGTTGGACTTGAGGGAGCCCAGCCACAGGGGCCGGTCCGCCGGCCGCTCCTGGCCGTAGGTGGCCAGCAGGGACTGTGCCTCGATGGGGTCGCCGAGGGAGGTGCCCGTGCCGTGGGCCTCGACCGCGTCGATCTGGTCGGCGGTCAGCCGGGCGTTGGCCAGGGCCTGGCCGATGACCCGCTGCTGGGAGGGGCCGTTGGGGGCGGTCAGGCCGTTGGAGGCGCCGTCCTGGTTGACGGCGGAGCCGCGGATGACGGCGAGGACCTCGTGGCCGTTGCGCCGGGCGTCGGAGAGCCGTTCCAGGAGGAGCATGCCGACGCCCTCGGACCAGCCGGTGCCGTCCGCGTGGGCGGAGAAGGGCTTGCAGCGGCCGTCGGGGGCGAGGGAGCGCTGGCGGCTGAACTCGACGAAGGAGGCGGGCGTGGACATCACGGTCGCTCCGCCGGTCATCGCGAGGGAGCACTCGCCGCGGCGCAGCGACTCGGCGGCCAGGTGGAGGGTCACCAGTGAGGACGAGCAGGCCGTGTCCACGGTGAGGGCGGGGCCCTCGAAGCCGAAGCCGTAGGAGATGCGGCCGGAGGCGATGCTGCCGGCGCTGCCGTTGATGACGTAGCCGGCCAGTTCCTCGCGGCCCTCCAGGAGGTTGGCGTAGTCGTGGTACATCACCGAGAGGAAGACGCCGGTGCGGCTGCCGCGCAGTGAGGCGGCGTCGATGCCGGCGCGTTCGACGACCTCCCAGGCGGTCTCCATGAGGAGGCGCTGCTGGGGGTCCATGGCGAGGGCCTCGCGCTGGTTGATGCCGAAGAACCCGGCGTCGAACTCGGCGACGCGGTCGATGAAGCCGCCCTCGCGGGTGTACGTCGTACCGGGCCGGTCGGGGTCCGGGTCGTACAGGGCGTCGAGGTCCCAGCCGCGGTCGGCGGGGAAGGGGGAGATCGCGTCGACTCCCCCTTCGAGCAGCCGCCACAGGTCCTCCGGCGAGGTCACGCCGCCGGGGAAGCGGCAGCCCATGCCGACGATGGCGATGGGCTCGTGGCCCGCTTCCTCGGCGTCGTGGAGCTGCTGCTTGACGGAGCGCAGTTCGACGGTCGCGCGCTTCAGGTAGTCGCGGAGTTCTTGTTCGGTCGCCATCGGCATTGCCCTTTGTTGTCTGGTGTCGGGAACAGCTGCGGGGGGAGCCGCGCGTTCCGCACCGACCGGGCCCCGCTCAGTGCGCGTCGGAGTCGGCCGTGGCGGAGAGCAGCGACAGGCGGCTCGCGGTCCGGTTGACGTCGAGCGGCAGGTTCTCGCCCCGCAGTACGTCGTCGAGCGGTGCCTCTCCGACGAGGACGAGGCGTACGTCCCGGTCGCAGAGCACGTCGATGAGGTTGGCGAACCGCTGGGCCGCGTCCCGGTCCTCCCCGGCCAGGCGGGGCAGGCCGGAGAGCACCCAGACGGGGAAGCGGTCCACCGCCGCCAGGTAGTCGCCGGTCGAGTACGGCCGGTCGCACAGGTCGTGGAAGTCGAACCAGACCAGGTCGCCGCGGACCGCCAGGGCGGGCGCGGTGCGTCCGCCGCCGACCTCCACGGGCTGCCGTTCGGCGGCCTCGGGCGGGGTGAGGCCCTGCTCGGCGAGCTGCTCGCCGGTGCCGGGCCAGAGGTAGGCGCCGCGCTCGAACTCGGAGCGGGCGGCGCCGGATCCGTACTCGGCGCGGTAGTCGCGTCCGCCGCCGAGCTCGACCACGTCCATGGTCTCTTCGAGCATCTTGATCGTGGGCTCGAACATCTCGTGGAAGACCGGGTTGGGGAGCAGTCCGGCCGGAGGGTAGTTCGAGGTGGTGAGCAGGGTGATCTTCTGGTCGAGGATCGACCTGAGGACGCGGCCGATCAGCATCGCGTCACCGGCGTCGTGGACGTGGAACTCGTCGAAGACGAGGAAGCGGCAGTCGCCGAGGAGTTCGGTGACGGCGCGGTCGGTGACGCGGCTGTCGCCCCGGTTGCGGTGGTATGCGGCGTGGAACTCGCGGAAGAAGTCGTGGAAGTGCAGCCGCCGCTTGTTCCGCAGCGGTACGGCCTCGTAGAAGGTGGTGGTCAGCCAGCTCTTGCCGCGGCCGACGGAGCCCCACAGGTAGACCCCGCGCGGTGGTGCGGCGGGGCGGTTGAACAGTCCCCTTCGCCGCGTCAGGCCGGCGCCGAGTTCGGCGAGCCTGAGGGCGGCCTGCCGCTGGGCGTCGTCCAGGACGAATCCGGCCTGCTGGGCGGCGCGTTCGAACTCCCGCATCAACTGATGATCACCAGTTTCCCGTTGGTATCGAATCCCGATCGCACGAGCGATCAAGAGATGATCATCTTTCCCGACGCGTACGGTCCCCTCCAAGACTGGGTGACCGCGGCGCCCGCCGTCACCCCTGGTCCGGTCGCGGGCACCCCTGTGCCAGGCCCGGGCACCCCTAGGCGGCCGGCCCGGCGGGGGCGGGGGCGAGGCCGCGCACGGCGGTGCGGAGGGCGGCGGCGACGAAGGCGTGGACCCGGTCCAGGTGCTCCTGGAAGGCGAAGTGGCCGCCGGTGAGCACCAGGCGGTCGAACGGCCCGGTGGTGATCTCGGCCCACTCGGCGAGCGCCTCGACCGGGACGTAGGGGTCGGCGTCGCCGCCGATCGCGGTGACGGGGCAGGCGAAGGGCGGTGCGGGCCGGTGGCGGTAGGCGTCGCAGAGTTCGAAGTCGGCGCGCAGCAGCGGCGAGACGAGGTCCAGGAGTTCGGGGTTGCGGAACACCTCGGCGGGGGTGCCGCCGGTCTTGCGCAGCCACTCGCGGAACTCGTTCTCGGGGAGTTCGTGCAGCGGGCTGCCCTCGGTGCGGGGCCGGCGGCCCGGCATGCCGCTGCCGGACATGAACATGCGGATGGGTTCGGGCAGGCCGGCGTCGACCAGGCGGCGGGTGAGTTCGAGGCCGAGCATGGAGCCCATGCTGTGGCCGAAGACCGCGTACGGCCGGTCGACGAGCGGGACGATCCGCGTCATCAGCACGTCGAGCAGCGGCTCCACGCGGCGCAGCAGCGGCTCGCCGAACTCGGCGCCCCGGCCGGGCAGTTCCACGGCGTGCACGTCGACGTCGGGTGCCAGTGCCTGCGGCCAGCCCCGGCGGTAGGTGACGGCGCCGCCGCCGGCCCACGGCAGGCAGAACAGCCGTACGGGTGCGTCCGGGCACTCCACGTCCCAAGGCCGACGGACCACGGTTCCCCCAAGATCGCTCGCTCACACGTGTCGTCGCGCCCGACGTTACGGCGGCGTACGCGCGGCCCCCACCCCTGCCGGGGCCCCTGCCCACCCCTGTCCGGGACGGGGGTGGGCAGGGGGCGGGGGGGCAGGGGCGGGGGGCAGGGGCCGCCCAGTGTCAGTCCCGGGTCCCGGCGGGACCGGCGGGACCGGCGCCGGTGCCGGTGCCGTTGCCGTTGCCCGGTCCGTGGGCGGGGTGGCGGGGCGAGGACTTGCGGACGGCGCCCGGCGCGGCGCGCTCCGGGCGCCCTCCGGCCCGTTCGGAGGAGGCCAGCTGCCAGGGGACGCTGGTGACCATGACGCCGGGCTGGAACAGCAGCCGGGCCTTGAGGCGCAGGGCGCTCTGGTTGTGCAGCAGGTTCTCCCACCAGCGGCCCACCACGTACTCGGGGATGAACACCGCGACGACGTCGCGCGGGTGGTCGGTGCGGAAGCGGTGGACGTACTCCAGGACCGGGCGGGTGATCTCCCGGTACGGGGATTCGAGCAGCTCCAGCGGTACGGGCATGCCCGAGCGCTCCCACTCCCCGCGCAGCTGTGCGGCCGCCTCGGGGTCGACCGAGACGGAGACGGCCTGGAGGGTGTCGGGGCGCAGGGCGTGGGCGTACTCCACGGCGCGGAGGGTGGGTTTGTGCAGCTGCGAGACGAGGACGAGGACGTGCGTCCGGCCCGGGAGGGCGGCCACCGGCCTGTCGTGGTCGGGTTCCAGTTCCTCCGCGACCCGGTCGTAGTGGCGCCGGATGACCCGCATCAGCGCGTACAGGCCGGCCATGGCCAGGCACACCAGCCAGGCGCCGCTGACGAACTTGGTCGCGAGGACGACGGCCAGCACCAGGGCGGTGATGCAGGCGCCGACGGCGTTGATGGCGCGGGCCCGGCGCATCGCGGAGCGGCCGCGGGCGTCGACGGCGCCGGGCAGCAGCCGGTTCCAGTGCCGGACCATGCCGATCTGGCTGATGGTGAAGGAGACGAACACGCCGACGGTGTAGAGCGGGATGAGCTGGGTGACGGCCGCGTCGTAGGCGTAGATGAGGAGGGCGGCCGCGGCGGCGAGGATGACGATGCCGTTGCTGAAGGCGAGGCGGTCGCCGCGGGTGTGCAGCTGGCGGGGCATGAAGCGGCTGCGGGCGAGGATCGAGCCGAGCACCGGGAAGCCGTTGAAGGCGGTGTTCGCGGCGAGGACGAGGATGATGCCGGTCATCACCGTGACGAAGTAGAACGCCGGGGAGAAGCCCTCGAAGACGGTCTTGGCCACCTGGGCGATCACCGGGTGGGGGACGCCGGCGTCCTGGCCGGTGACCGGGTCGACGAGGTGGCTGCCGTGCGCCGGGTCGGCGAACTTGGCGCCGGTCCGGTAGGCGAGGGCGGTCACGCCGACGAACATGGTGACGCCGAGGACGCCGAGCAGGACCAGGGTGGTCGCGGCGTTCTCGCCCTTGGGCCGGCGGAAGGCCGGGACGCCGTTGCTGATGGCCTCCACGCCGGTGAGCGCGGTGCAGCCGGAGGAGAAGGCGCGCAGGACGAGGAAGGCGAGGGCGAATCCGGCGATGCCGGCGCTCTCCCCCCGGATGGTCAGGTCGGCGGTCTCCGCCCGGAGCACGTCGCCGCTGAACAGCCGTACCGCACCCCAGACGATCATGCCGAGAACGGCGATCATGAAGGCGTACGTGGGTATCGCGAACGCGGCGCCCGACTCGCGGACGCCGCGCAGGTTCATCAGGGAGATCAGGACGACGACCGCTATGGCGGCCTCGACGCGGTGGTCGGCCAGTAAGGGGATGCTCGCGCCGAGGTTCTCCACGGCCGCCGACACCGACACGGCGACGGTCAGCACGTAGTCGCACAGCAGTGCGGCGGCCACGACCAGGCCGGAGCGTTCGCCGAGGTTGGTGTTGGCGACCTCGAAGTCGCCGCCGCCGCTGGTGTAGGCGCGGACGTTCTGCCGGTAGGAGGCGACGACGGTCAGCAGCACCACCACGACGACGCCGGCGATCCAGGGGGTGTACTGGTACGCCGCGATGCCCGCCACCCCCAGGGTGAGCATGATCTCCTGCGGGGCGTAGGCCACGGAGGAGAGGGCGTCGCTGGCGAAGATCGGCAGGGCGATCCTCTTGGGCAGCAGTTGGCCGTGCTGTTGCTCGCTGCGCAGCGCGCGTCCCAGCAGGACCCGCTTGGTCAGGTCAGTAAGGGTGGACACGCGGACCGATGCTAGGCAGCGGCCGTGCCCGGCCCCCTCCCCTTGCGGCCCCTACGCGACCCCTACGCCCGGGAAGGCGCTTTCGAGGCTGTCGAACTGCAGGCTCATGGGCAGGTCCTGACGGCGGGAGATGCCGAGCTTGCGGTAGGCGCGGGTGAGGTGCTGCTCGACGGTGCTCACGGTGACGTAGAGCTTCGCGGAGATCTCCCGGTTGGTGTAGCCGTACGCGGCGAGCGCGGCGACCCGCCGCTCGGACTCGCTGAGCTGCTCGGTCTCCGGGGTCTCCTCGGTGCGCTGCTCGGGCGCGGCGCGCTGCTCGGTGCCGGTCTGGCCGGGCATGATCTGCGCGCACAGCGGCGCGGCCCCGCAGTCGGAGGCCAGGTGCCAGGCCCGGCGGGTGACCATGCCGGCCCGGGTGCCCTCGCCGAGCAGCAGCAGGGCGCGGCCGAGGTCGGCGAGGGCCTTGGCCAGTTCCAGCCGGTCGCCGGAGCGGCTGAGTTCGTCGACGGCGCGGGTGAGCAGCTTGGGGCGCTGGCGCAGTTCGGAGGTGGCCGCGCGCAGCCGCAGGGAGACCCCGAGGACGCGGGGGCTGCGGACGCCGGAGGTGGCGAGCTGCTCCACGACGAAGCGCTCGGCCTGGCGGTGTTCGCCGAGCCGCAGCAGGGCCTCGGCGGCGTCGGTGCGCCAGGGGAGCTGGCGCGGCCGGTCCAGGCCCCAGCGCTGGGCGAGCCGGCCGGCGTCGAGGAACTCGCCGAGCGCCGCGCGGTGGCGGTGGGTGGCCAGGTAGTAGTGGCCGCGCGCCCTCAGGTAGTTGAGGGCGTAGACGCTGGAGAAGAGCTCCTCGGGGACGGGCGTCTGGAGGCGGCGGGCCACGGCTTCGTAGCGGCCCATCGCGGTGAGGGCGGTGACGAGGGTGGCGACGGGCCCGAAGAGGAAGAGTCCGCCCCGGTCGGCGACGGCGTCCACGGCGGCGGAGGCCTCGCGTTCGGCGCCGGCGAGGTCGCCCAGGCGCAGCAGGGCCTCGGAGTGGACGAGCCCGAACACGGACTGCCAGCCGGGGGAGGCGGCGGGCTGGGTCTCGGTCTGGAGGCGCCGGCACCAGACGACGGCCCGGTCGGGGCGGTCGGCGTGCACCAGGGTGCGGACGGCCTGGACGATGGGGTCGAAGGTGGCGTGGGCCAGGGGGGTGCCCTTGAGGAGGCGTTCGGCGGCCTGTTCGTCGCCGGCGCTGTCGGGGTGGGTCCACAGGGCGGCGGAGGAGCGCAGTTCGGCGGTGCCGGTGCGGGCGGGGGCGCCGGGGTGTTCGGCGGGCGAGCCGGCTGCGGCGGCCGGGGCGGCGGGGCCGGCGGGGGCCGCGGCGGGGGGCAGGGCGAACAGTTCGCGCAGCGGGTCCTCACGGGTGGTACGGGCGGCCGCGCGCGGGTCCGCCATGCGTTCGAGGGCCTCGGCGGCGTCCTCGATGCGGCCCTGGGCGACGAGCAGCCGGGCGAGCCGGCCGGCCTGGGCGGGGCCGAGGTCGCCGCGGCGCAGTGCGGCGAGCGGGTCGTCGAGGTGGCGTTCGGCGGCGGCGGGGTGCTTGCGCCAGGTGACCGCGGCCAGCTGGAGGCCGATCTCCCAGCCGGTCTGCGCGTCGGCGCACAGGGTGCGGGCGAGGTCCAGGCAGGCGGCGGCGCGGTCGCACTGCTCGTCGTCGACGAGGGCCTGGAGGGCGGCCTCGCGCAGGACCTGGACGGGCCAGTCTCCGCGCGGTGCCTCCTCGGGGCCGGCCCCGGCCTCGGAGGCGGCGAGCAGGTGCGGGGCGACCGTCCCGGCGCGGGCGCCCGACTCGTGGAGCACGCGGGCGGCGCGGGTGCGCAGCAGGGCGAGTTCGGGCCGGGGGACTCCGTCGAGGACGGCGGCGGCCACGGCGGGGTGGCGCAGGCGGCCGTCCTCGGTGAGCCCGGAGGCCTCCAGGGCGGCGGCCGCGCGGGCGGCGGCGGTGGGGCCGGTGCCGGCGAGCCGGGCCGTCAGTTCGGGGGTGGCGTCGTCGCCGAGGACGGCGAGGGCCAGGGCGAGGGTGCGGGAGTCCGCGCCGTCGCGGTGCAGGCAGGTCAGTGCGGCCTGGGTGAAGGGGCCGCCGGGGGCCGGTTCCGGCCACCGGTCGGAGGGGCCCCGTACGGGGCGGGGCCGTTCGCTGAGCAGGGCCCGCAGCAGCAGCGGGTTGCCGCCGGTGGCGCCGTGCAGCCAGGCGGTGTCGGCTTCGGTCGCGGGCCGGCCGGTGTGGTCCGCCAGCAGGGCCGCCGTGCCCGGCTCGTCGAGCCGCCCGAGCAGGATCCGGGTGAAGCCGGGGTGGCGCAGGAACTCGGTGCGTGCGAGCGGGCTCTCGGCGTGCTCGTGGGGTGCGTCGGCCAGCACGAGCAGGAGCCGCTCGCCGCGCACGGCACGGGCGACGTCCAGCAGCCGGTCCAGGGAGGCGGGGTCGGTGTGGTGGAGGTCGTCCACGCACACGACGACCGGGGTGCGGTCCGCTGCGGTGCGCAGCGCCCGGATGAACTCGCGTCCGCCGAGCGGCTCCCGGCCGGCGGTGCCGTCCGGGAGGGTGTCGGCGGGCAGTCCGGCGGTCAGCTGGCGCAGGACCCCGTGGGGGACGTCGCGTTCCTGGGCGGAGCCGGCGGCGCGGAGCACCAGGGCTCCGCGCCGCTCGGCCCTTTCGGCCACGTGCAGGAGCATTTCGGTCTTGCCGCAGCCCACCGCCCCTTCCAGGAGCACGACGCCCGCCGTCCCGGACGCGCACGCCGTCAGCGCTCCTTCGAGCTGCGCGCACACGTCTTCCCTGCACATGAGCCTCATGGTCCGCCCCCTCCGCGTCGCCTTGCCTCGAACCGCAGCAAACGATGCCTTGTGAAACGCTGGAGCCGACCGGCTTGGCGGGGGGCACTAGTTGCCCGGCAGGAAATGCGGCAGGGATGATCACGCCCTTTTCCCCGGCCTGCGGCGCGCGGCCGGGTTCTGTGTGTTAGGCGCTGGTCAGGGCGGGTGCTCCGGTGTCCTCGGCGGTCTCTAGGACGGCCCGCTCGGCCGGGGTGAAGGGCGGGCTGTCCAGTTCCGTGAAGCCGGCGGCGGCCGCCTTGCGCAGGGCGGCGACCAGGTGCGGGGACTCCAGGCTGGCGACGGGCGCGGCGAGCGCGGTGACCTGCATGGCGGCCGCGTTGACGAGCGGGTCGTACAGGGCGGCGGTGCCGAGCAGGTCGGCGAACTGCTGGGCGTCCTGGGGGCGCGGGGCGATCCGCGGGTCCTTGGCGTGGTTGCGGGTGCCGGGGTAGCAGATGTCCTGGGTGGTGGCGAGCAGCCACGGGTCGTCGACGACCTTGGCGACCGCGTGCCGGGCGGCGTCGGCCGTGCCGGGGCCCAGGCCGCCGCGGGTCAGGGCGGTGTCCAGGGCGCGGGCGCTGAGGGCCGCGCAGCTCATGCCGTGCCCGTAGACGGGGTTGAAGGCGGCGAGGGCGTCGCCGAGCACCAGCAGGCCGTCCGGCCAGGTGGCGAGGCGCTCGTAGTAGCGGCGGCGGTTGACGGTGGAGCGGGATCCCTGGACGGGGCCGAGCGGTTCGGCGTGCTCCAGCAGGTCGGCGATGACCGGGTGGCGCAGGCTGCGCGCGAAGGGGATGAACTCGTCGTCGCCGGTGGGGGGTTCGGCGCCGCGGGTACCCGCGAGGGTGACCAGCCAGCGGCCGCCCTCGATGGGGACGAGGGCGCCGTTGCGGCCGGGCTCGCCGGTGCCGGGGGCGGCGGCGACGTTCACCATGGGGAAGGTCTCCGCGCCGGCGGGGGCCCGGTAGACGCGGGTCGCGTAGGCGATGCCGGTGTCGACGACGTCCTCCTCGACCTCCGGCAGGCCGAGCTCGGGCAGCCACTTGAGCATCTGGGAGGGGCGGCCGCCGGTGTCGACGACGAAGTCCGCGGCGAGCTCGCTCTCCCGGCCGTCGGCGTCGCGCAGGCGGACGCCGGTGACGCGGGAGGCGGAGCCGGTGAGGCCGGTGACGCCGGTCTGCGCCCGCACCTCGATCCGGGGGTTCTTCAGCGCCTGCTCGCGGACCACCCAGTCGAGCAGGGCCCGGCTGGCGGTGATCATGAACTGGCTGCCGGGGAAGCGGGTCTGCCAGCCGTACGGGGTGAACCAGACGATGTCGCGCGGCAGGTAGAGGCGGTGGGCGCCCTCGTCGGCCAGGGCCTTGAGGGTGCCGGGCAGCAGGGACTCGATGGCGCGGGCGCCGCCGGACCACAGGAGGTGGGCGTGGCGTGCCTGGGGGACCCCCTTGCGCAGTTCCGGCCCCTCGGGGTACACGTCCCGTTCCACCACGGTGACGCGGTCCACGTGCCGCGCGAGCACCGTGGACGCCAGCATTCCGGCCAGGCCGCCACCGATTACCACGGCGCGTGTTTCTGCGGTCATGAGTGCGTGACCCTTCCATCCGTCAGACGCCTTGCGCACCGTCGAATTCGAATTCCCGGGACCCGGTGCAGGCAATTCCCGATCCCCGCGACGCTAGCACTCGCCCACAATGCCCTGAACCCCTACGAACCCCTATCAAACAAGGCGCCTATGGCGGGATCGGCGCGGCCGCCGCGACGATGGTCCGGCCTGCCGAAAGGAGAAGAATCCATGCTGGACGAGGCGGCGCTGAAAGACCTGATCCTGGAACACACGCGCCGGGTCAACGCGGGGGACGTCGAGGGGCTGCTGAAGCTGTACTCGCCGGACGTCCGCTTCGAGGACCCGGTGGGCGCCGGGGCGCAGCAGGGCCACGCGGCGCTGCGCGCGCACGCGACCGGTGCGGTGAACAGCAACGCGGTGGAGGTGCCCGGGCTTCCGGTGGCGGCCCAGGACGGGCGCCACGCCGCCGTTCCGGTGGTGGCCACGATGGACTACCTGCCGCTCGGGCCGATCCTGACGCGGCACGGCGTCCTGCCGGTCCCGGCCGAACCCTCGCGGCAGCGGATGGAGTTCCGCTTCCTGATGGTGGTCCGGGCCGGGGACGACGGGCTGATCGAGGACATGAAGGCCTACTGGGGGGCGAGCGACGTCCGTCTCGCCGACGCGGCTTAGGGGAGGAAGAGATGCTGGACGAGGCGGCTCGCAAGGAGCTGGCGCTGGAGCACTGCCGTCGCATGAGCAGCGGCAACGTGGACCACATGCTGGAGCTGTACACGAAGGACGTGCGATTCGAGGATCCGGTCGGTTCTGTTCCGATGATCGGGCACGACGAATTGCGCGTGCATTTCCAGCGGGCCGCGGAAGCGAAAACGGTGGACGTCGCCGGAGTTCCGGTGGCGGCGCAGGACGGCCTGCACGTGGCCATTCCGGTGTCGGTGTACATGAATTATCTGCCGCTGGGCCCCACGCTGACGAAGCACGGATATCTGGACAAGCCCGCGGACCCGTTCCGCAAGCGCATCAAATTCGCGCTCACCAGCATCTTCCGGACCGGCTCGCACGGTCTGATCGAGGCGGTGTGGGTGTACTGGGGGAAGTCGGACCTGTCGCTCCTCGACCCCGGTCAGGAGTGACGGGGGCGGTCCGCCCGCACGCGGAGGCCGTCCGCACCGGGATTCCCGGTGCAGTCGCTGGTGTTCCGCTACCACGACACCTTCCCGCGGCCGGAGGCGATCCCGC
>NZ_JBNNPF010000024.1:0-120013 GCF_050275515.1 Streptomyces sp. NPDC004126
TGGGAGCACCTCCCAGCGGTGGCTGGGGGAGTTTGAGGCGCGGGGGTCTGGGGGCGGAGCCCCGGGGAACGGGCGAAGGGCGGGGCGGGGAGCAGGCCGCGCAGCGGTACACCGGCCGCACCCGGCACGGCTAGCTACGGCGGAGGCCCGTCCAGGCGGGGTGGCGGGGGTCGTCCGCGCGGACGAGGACGTCGGCCGCCCGGGCCGGGTCCGTGTCCCGCGCGTAGCGGGCGAACGCCGGCAGGGTCCACCGTTCGGACTCCGGCGTCCGCCGCCCCAGCGCCCCCGCCGAGAGGCTGACGTGCACGCTCAGGTCGAACGGGAACCAGTGCCCCAGCAGCAGCGGCCCGTGCACGACCACCACCCCGCCCGGCGGCAGTTCGCCGTACGGGCTGCGCGTGGCCCGGTCGGTGACGGGGTCCCACAGGTCGGGCAGGACCCGCCCGCTGCCGCCGGGGTCCGTCGGCCCGAACACCTCGCGCCACAGCGCGCCCGTGTCGTACCAGCCCTGGAGGTACGCGTCCACGTCCTGCCGCCCGTACTCGAACCGCAATGAGGCCGGCCGCAGGAACCCCCCGGCGGCCACCACGAGCACCGCCCGGCCGCGCGAGCGCAGCGCCCCGGCCAGTTCCTCCGCCAGGACCCCGGTGTCGGCGGCCGGTGCGCCGTCGATGCCGACCCGTTGCCAGGTGTCGCCCCCGGCGGGCGCGTCGAGGTGGCCGGCGAGCCGCTCGGCCATCCGCTGCCAGGTGATCGCTTCCAGCTTCACGAGCCCATTGTCAGTGGTGCGTCCTAACGTTTTTCACGAGGGATCACCGGTGGAAAGGGAGCCGGCGGCCCTGCTCTTGGGGAGGGGTCTGTCATGGCTCGGGAGACGACGTATCTGGAGCTGTCGCAGGAGGACGGCGCGGCGCACAAGTTCTACGAGGTGACCGTGGACGGTGTGACCGTCTCGGTGCGCTACGGCCGCATCGGCGCGGCCGGCCAGCTGCAGAGCTCCTCGTTCCCGACGGCCGAGAAGGCCCGCGCGGCGGCCGCCAAGAAGATCGGCGAGAAGGTCCGCAAGGGGTACGCGCCGGCGGTGCGGGGGGCGCGCGCCGCCCGTTCGGTGACGCGGCGGCAGGTGGCGTCGGCGCCGTCCACGGCCCGCGCGGTGGCGCCGGTGCTGTGGCGCTTCCGCACCGGCTCCTCGGCCTTCGGGATCCACGTGGACGAGGACCGCTGCTGGGTGGGCAACCAGGCGGGGGACGTCTACACGGTGAGCCACGGCGGCGAGGTGCTGGCCCGCTACTCCCTGCCGGACGGGGTGAAGTGCCTGGTGGCGGACGAGTTCTGGATATACGCGGGCTGTGACGACGGCACGGTGTACGACCTGTCGTCGAAGGTGCCGTTCGGGGCGTACGGGATAGCCGCGGACGTGGACATCTACTGGCTCGACATCCACGAGGGCGTGCTCAACGTCTCCGACGCCGGTGGCGGTCTGACGGTCATCGACCACGAGGACGAGCACCAGTGGTCGCGGAAGTCCGCCGGTACCGGTGCCTGGATGGTCCGGGCGGACGAGCGGGCCGTCTACCACGGGCACAGCGCCGGTGTGACGGCGTACGCGGCCGACGGCACGGGCCAGTTGTGGCACACCGCGACGCCGGGCGGGGTGCTGTTCGGCTGGCAGGAGGAGCACGCGGTGTACGCGGGCACGGTGCGCAACACCGTGCAGCGCCTGTCGAAGGCGACGGGGCGGGTCGAGGCCTCGTACCCGTGCGACTCGGCGGTGTACTCGTGCGCGACGTCCCCGGACGGCCGGCACGTCTTCGCCGGCGACTCCTCCTCGTCGGTGTACTGCTTCGACGCGGACGGGCGCCGGCTGTGGAAGCTGGGTACCGGCGGGGGTTCGGCCCTGTCGATGCAGTACCTGGACGAGCGGCTGTACCTGGTCACCACGGACGGGTCGCTGGTGTGCGTGGACGCGAGCGAGGCGGCGATCGCCGCGGCCCAGCAGGGTTCGGTCCCGACCGCGGTGGACGTGAAGTCGGCGGCCGCGCTGCCGGTGTTCACCCCGGCGGCGTCCGCGGCGGCGGTGGCGACGGTCTCGGTGGCCGCGGTGCCGGCCGGCGGTGTGGTGGTGGAGTGCGTCCAGCAGGGCGGGCGGATGCGGGTGCAGGTGGTCTCGGAGGGCTTTCAGCACGGCTGGAACGTGCAGTTCCCGCGCGGGATCCGGGAGGCGGGCGCCCGGTACGTGGTGGACGGGCTGCACGCGGCGAGCGGGGGTTTCTACCGGGTGCGCGGGGAGATACGCCGGCTGGTCTGAGCGGCGCACCGGGGGTATTCGGGGCAGCCGCAGGGCACCGTGGCGCGGGGGGCCGGGGCGGCCACCGACCAGGGGTCGTCCTCGGTGAGGGCGCAGGTGATCTGGAGGACGACGGGCCGGGTGCCGAGGTTGCGGCCGAGGTGTACGTTGCCGGCGCCGGCCGGTTCGACGAAGGTGGCGCCGGTCGGGTGCACCTCCACGGTGCCGTCGGACAGGACGCGGGTGAGGGTGCCGGACTTGACGACCGCCATCAGCGGGACGTGGTGGTAGTGCCAGCCCGTGCAGCCGCCGGGGGCTATGACGACCTCCCGGCCGGTGAGGCCCGAGGGCTGCGTCTGCCGCGCCGCCGCCGCGGCACCGGGGCGCCGTACCGTCGCCTGTCGTCCACCCATGTGCTCCTCCTTGCCAGGGGCTCACGGTAGACAGACCTCATGACATCCAGTCGGATTTTATGAAAGGCCAACAACCCTTCCGCGTCAGGTGATATGGGGCTCGGCGGGCGGTATCACAACGACATGAGTCTCGTCGTCTTCGAGTCGCTGAAGCCGATCCACTGCGCCGCGTGCCGGCGGGGGCCGCTGCGGCACCTCGTCCGCGAATCCGGCGTGCCCCGCTGCCTGGACTGCGCCGATCTGGGCCATCTCGTCTACCTGCCGCGCGGTGACACGGCGCTCACCCGCCGGGCCCGGGAGGGCAGTTCGCTGCACGCCGTCGTGGTGCGCCGGCACAAGGGCCGCCGCCGCTACGAACGCCAGGGGCTGCTGGTGGAGGACGCCGCGCTGGCCCGCGCCGAGCGGGCCTGCCTCGCCGACGCCGATGCCCGGGCCCGACGCCGGGAGCGGGACCGGCTGCGCCGCGCGGCCGAGGACGTCCGCTTCACCGCCGCCTTCGCGGCCGAGATACGGCGGCTGTTCCCCGGCTGTCCGGCCGACCGCGCCCGGGCGATCGCCGCCCACGCGTCACTGCGCGGCAGCGGCCGGGTCGGGCGCACCGCCGCCGGCCGGGCGCTCGACGAACAGGCCGTGTCGGTCGCGGTACGGGCCGCGGTGCGGCACACCGACACCGAGTACGACGCGCTGCTGATGGCCGGGGTGCCCCGGTTCGCGGCCCGCGCCCGGCTGGCGGCGCGGATCGACGCGATCCTCGACGGCTGGCGTGCGGGGGCCGTCAGCTGAGGCGGAAGCGGCGGTAGAGGAGCGCCCCGCCGAGCAGCAGGGCGCCGCTGCCGGGCACCAGGTAGCCGAGCCCGTCGGAGCCGGTGTGGGCCAGGGCCGAGGGGTCCCGCGGAGCGGGCGGCGCCGGCGGGGCGGGCGGGGTCACCGGCCGCTGGGAGACCGGCGGCTGCACGGCGGGCGGCTGCGCCGGCTTGCCGCCGGTCGGGGTCTCGCCGTTCACGGAGGTGTTCCCGTGGGAGCCGTTGCCGACGCCGACGACGTTCACCGAGTTGCCGCTGACGTTCAGCGGGAGGTCCACGGGGAGCTGGACGCCGTTGCCGGACAGCAGCCCGGGGGAATCCTTTCCGCGCCCCTCGGCGCTCGCCCCTCCCCCGTGCCCGCCGGACCCGGGTTTCGACGGATGGGAGGGCCGCGGGTCCGGATTCCCCCCGCCCGCGGCGGTGTTGGTACAGCTGTTCCCGGCGGCGGAGTTCAGCACGCCGACCACGCTCACGGTGTTCCCGCACACGTTCACCGGGGCGTGCACGGGCAGCTGCACCAGGTTCCCGGAGAGCAGCCCCGGGGAGCGCTCGGTCTGCCCGCCCGCGTCGGCGTCGGCGTACGCGAAGCCGCCCACCCCCGCGACCGCCAGTCCGCCACCCGCGACCATCGCCGCGATCAAGCCGTTCCGACGAGTGTGACGCATCAGATTTCCTGCCTTCCGGAGGGTTTCAGGGCCATCGGGCCCGTACCGGAGACAACGCGGTAAACCCGTTCGGGTTATAGAGCCGGTAGGCATTTCACTCCATCGTGTACTGGGTAGTGCCTACTTCATGACTGAACGACCGCTCCTGCTGCTCGACGTGGACGGCCCGCTCAACCCGTTCCGGTCCCTCTTCGCAGGTCTGCGCGGCTACACCAGCCACCGGATGCGCCCGGACGTCTGGCTCTCCTACCGCGACCCGGAGTCCCGCAAGGCCCGGCGCGGCGTCCGGGTCCGCCTCCACCCCTCCCACGGCGCCCGGCTCCAGGCCCTGCCCTTCGAGCTGACCTGGGCCACGGCCTGGACGCACCAGGCCAACACCCTGATCTCCCCGCACATCGGGCTCCCCGCCGACCTGCCCGTGGTGGAGTGGCCGGAACTCTTCGCCGAGGACCCCGACGGCCTCTCCTGGAAGACCCGCCCGCTGCTCGACTGGGCGGCCGGCCGGTCCTTCGCCTGGGTCGACGACATGATCACCCCGCAGGACCGCGCCTGGGTGTCCGCCCACCACCCGGCACCGAGCCTCCTGCTGCGCGTCCATCCCCGCCACGGCCTGCGCGACCGGGACTTCGCGGCCCTGTCCGCCTGGGCGGGCGAGGTCAGCGCAGCAGGGCGCTGACCGGATCCGGGGACGGGCTGCCGGTGGGCCACCAGTCGTCGGCGTCCGGGCGGGACTCGTAGGCGTACCAGAGGCCCTCGCGGCCCAGGCGGAGCTGGCGGCTGCGGGCGGTGAGCCGGTTGCGCTCGGGCCGGAAGGGGCCCTGCCCGGCCGCGAGCAGGGCGGGCCGGGCCCGGTCGAAGGGCCCGGCCGGGGGGTCCCAGGGCTCGTCGAGCGCGGTGAGCGCGGGCAGACCCCCCTGCCGCCACGCCGCGGCGGCGCGGGCCAGGTCCGTGGTGCTGCGGCCGGTGGCGCGGGCCAGGTCCCGGTACAGGGTGCGGGCGGTGCCGGTGAGGCCCGAGGTCGGGTGCGCCGAGGCCAGCCGGACGGCGTCCTGCCAGAGGGTGAGCCCGCCGACGGGGTCCTCGGCCGTGGCGAGCAGGGCCAGCGCCCGGGCGGCCGCGTCCGTGGCGAGCTGCTCCAGCGCCAGCGGGTCGGGCGCGGCCGGATCGGCGGGGTAGGCGGGCGGCGGGCCCGCGACGGCGGGCGCGGCGAGCGGCGCCGGCAGCAGCGGCAGGCGGGTGCGGGCGAGCGCCGCCCGGGCCGGGACCCCGGGGAAGTCCGGCGCGGCGTCGGGCTGTTCGCGCGCCGCGTGGGCGGCGCTGCGCCGGCCCAGCTCGTCGAGGAGCTCGCGCTCGCCCCGGCCGCGCAGGAGCAGCAGGACGAAGGGGTCGGCGTCCAGGAGCCGGGCCGCCCGGTAGCAGAGGGCCGCGGCGTGCTTGCAGGGCGGCAGCACCGTGTCCGGGCAGGAACAGCGCGCCACGAGCTCGCCCGCGCCGGGCAGCACCGTCTGCGCGAGGGACTGCGGGACCTCCCGCTCCAGCAGCGCGGCGAGGGCCGAGGGGTCGGCGGCCAGCGCCTCCAGCAGGGCCGACCACTCGGCGTCCGCGAAGACGGGCAGGGTCAGCTCGGTGCGGTAGGGGCGGGCCCGGCTGCCCCGGACGTAGGCCACGATCCGGCCGGGCGTGACCGTGACCGCGTCGACGTGCCCTTCGGCGGCGTACGCCTGCCCGCGCCGCAGGCGGGCCGCGTCCTGCGCGCGCTCCTCCAGCGCGGCCGCCCAGGCCCGGCCCCACCAGGTCGCGGCCTCCACCCCGGCGGGCACGGTCTCGAAGGTGCGGCGGCGGTCGTCCCGTGCGGTGATCACGCCGGCCTCCGCAGGGAGACGAGATCGGCCAGCTCCCGGTCCGTCAGCTCGGTCAGCGCGGCCTCACCGGAGCCGAGCACGGCATCGGCCAGCGCCCGCTTGGCCTCCAGCAGTTCGGCGATGCGGTCCTCGACGGTGCCCTCGGCGATGATGCGGTGCACCTGGACGGGCTGGGTCTGGCCGATGCGGTAGGCGCGGTCGGTGGCCTGCTCCTCGACGGCCGGGTTCCACCAGCGGTCGTAGTGGATCACGTGCCCGGCACGGGTGAGGTTGAGGCCCGTCCCCGCGGCCTTGAGGGACAGCAGGAAGACGGGGACCTCACCGGACTGGAAGCGGTCGACGAGCTCCTCGCGGCGGGGCACGGGCGTGCCGCCGTGCAGGAGCTGCGAGGCGATGCCGCGGGAGGCGAGGTGCCGCTCCAGGATCCGGGCCATGGTCACGTACTGGGTGAAGACCAGGACCGAGCCGTCCTCGGCCAGGATCGTGTCCAGCAGCTCGTCGAGCAGGGCGAGCTTGCCCGAGCGGTGCGCGAGGCGGGGCTCCGCCCCCTTCGGTCCGTGCCCCATAGGGCCGTGGTCCTTCGGGGCGTGCTCCTTCGGGCCGAACTCCTTCAAGAACTGGGCCGGGTGGTTGCAGATCTGCTTGAGCGAGGCCAGCAGCTTCATGATCATGCCGCGCCGCTCCATGCCCTCGCTGCCCTCGATCACGGCCATCGCCTCGTCCACCGCGGCCTGGTAGAGGGAGACCTGCTCACGGGTCAGGGACACCGGATGGTCCGTCTCCGTCTTCGGGGGCAGCTCGGGGGCGATGCCGGGATCGGACTTCTTGCGGCGCAGCAGGAACGGCCGGACGAGCGCGGCCAGCCGGGCCACCGCCGCCTCGTTGCCCCCGTCCTCCTCCTGCTGGTGCTCGACCGGGCGGGCGTGCCGGGCCCGGAAGGCGGTGAGCGGGCCCAGCAGTCCCGGCGTCGTCCAGTCGAGCAGCGCCCACAGCTCGGAGAGGTTGTTCTCGACGGGGGTGCCCGTCAGGGCCACCCGGGCCGGCGACGGGATCGTGCGCAGCGCCTTCGCCGTCGCCGAGTGCGGGTTCTTGACGTGCTGGGCCTCGTCCGCGACGACCAGGCCCCAGCTCTGCCCGGCCAGCCGGGCGGCCGCCGCGCGCATGGTCCCGTACGTGGTGAGGACGAAGCCCCCGTCCTCCAGCCCGTCGAGGCTGCGGCCGGCGCCGTGGAAGCGGCGCACGGGGGTGCCGGGGGCGAACTTCTCGATCTCCCGCTGCCAGTTGCCCAGCAGCGAAGCCGGGCAGACCACGAGGGTGGGTTCGGGGCGGGCCCGGTGCAGGTGCAGCGCGATCAGGGTGACCGTCTTGCCCAGGCCCATGTCATCGGCGAGGCAGCCGCCCAGCCCGAGCGAGGTCATCAGGTCCAGCCAGGCCAGCCCGCGCAGCTGGTAGTCCCGCAGGGTCGCCTTCAGGGCCGCGGGTGCCGCGACCGGGGGAAGCTCCCCGGTGAGCCGGTCCCGCAGGGCGGCCAGCGCGCCGACGGGCACCACGGGCACCGGATCCCCGCCGACCTCGGCCTCGCCGCTCAGTACGGTGGCCAGCGCGTCGACCGGGTCCAGCAGGCCCAGCTCCCGCTTGCGCGCCTTGCGCACGAGCTCGGGATCGACCCGCACCCACTGGTCGCGCAGCCGCACCACGGGCCGGTGGGCCTGCGCGAGCGCGTCCATCTCGCCCGGGGTGAGCCGGTCCCCGCCGAGGGCCAGCTCCCAGGAGAACGCGAACAGCGCGGCCGCGTCGAAGAAGGCGGTGCCGTCGGTCGCGGAACCCGGCGCGGCCGGCCGTACGACGGCGGTCGCCGAGAGCGTACGGGCCAGCTCGCGCGGCCAGTGCACGGGCACTCCGGCCGCCGCCAGCCTGGTCGCGGCGGTGCCCAGCAGGTCCTCCAGCTCGGGGTCCGACAGCGGGAGGGCGTCCGGCACCGGCTGGTCGAGCAGGCGCAGCAGCGGCGGCCAGACCCTGGCCGCGCGGCGCAGCGCGAGCACGGCGTCGATCCGGGCGCGCGGACCGAATCCGGCGGCCGCCGCTCCGGCCCACAGCAGCCCCGCGTCGGTGACCAGGGTCGGATCGGCCAGGCTGTGCACCTGGACCACGGCCGCCCCGGCGCGGCGGACGTCCTCCGGCTCGGCCTCGTCGAACAGGCGGAAGGAGGACAGGTCGAGCCGGAGCGAGATCCCCACCCCGGCATCGGCGCCGGCCGCGACCTGCGCGGCCCACTCCTGTATCCCCGGCACCCGCTGCGGCTCCCGGGCCGCGAACGGCCGCCCGGAGGCGAAGGGCGCGGCGGGCGTGCGCGGCAGCACGTCGGCGACGGCGTCGAGGAACGCCCGGACCAGGGCCTCGGGCTCGGGCAGGGCCGTCGGCCGGCGTCCGGCGAGCGGGGTGGCGTACGCCTCGTACGGCAGGGCGGCCGCGACGGCGCGCAGGTACCCGACGTCGGCGGCGTCCAGCGGCCCGGCACGCCAGGCGTCGACCCCGTCGGCGGTGAGCCCCGGCAGCAGGCGGCCCCGCGCGGCGAGGGACAGCGCCTGCGTGGCGGCGGTGCCCCAGGCGCGGCTGGCGGGATGCGCGGCGGGACTGCGGGCGGCCCGCACCAGCACGGGCAGGGCGGCGGCCACCGACAGCGCCACCGCGGGCACCGTGCGCGTGCGGACGCCGTCCCCGTGCGGCCGGACCACCTTCAGCGGATGCGGGGTCCCCAGCTCGGGCAGCGGGTCCCCCTCCGGGCACCAGAACGCCACCCGCCCCTCCCGGGGCACGGCGGCGGGGAGGAACACGGCGGCGCGGCGCAGCAACGACTGCTGCGGCTGCGGCTGCGCGGTCACGGGGTCCCCCTCCCTGGCGCTCGGCTCCGCCCGGTCATGGCGGATCCACTGCCGCCGAGTCTAGGCGGGCCCACTGACAACCGGCGCTGACCTGCGGATACGCCGGGCCTGCCGGCGGGGGCGGTCAGCGTGACCAGCGGCCGAGTTCGCCCGCGAAGCCGTACTCGGGCCGGCCCGTGGCGGCACTGGTGCGCCAGGGCACGCCGTCGTCGTCCAGGCGGAGGGTGCCGGACCCGCCGGGTCCGCTCCAGCGCAGTTCGAGGTACCAGTCGCAGTCGCAGCCCGTGGCGGCCGCGGTCACCCGGAGCACGGCCGGGTCGGTCGCCGAGACGCGCAGCGGGAAGGCCGGCGCGGGGAGCCGGGTCCCGGAGTCGTTGCCCGCGACGGGCCGGGCCAGGGGTCTCGGCGCGTCCAGGTTCACGGCGAAGCCGGCCGGGGTGAGGCCCCCGCCGCAGCCCGGGGACATCTGGTAGACGTTCCAGGCCGGCGGGGTCCGGCGCCCGGCGACCCGCACCTCCAGCCCCTGGAGCACGACGGCCTGGTCCCCGGTGCCGTGCAGGGTGACCTCGACGGTCTGGGTCCCGGCGTGCACGGCCCGCTGCGCCCGCGCCCAGGCGGGCGCGTCCGCCTCCACGGGCGGCGCGGGGACGGACTCCGGGGCCTTCTCGGACACGTACGCGTGGTCGCAGCCGGCGGCCCACACGTGGGACCGGACGGCGGCCTTGAGCGGCGCCGCCACCGGCCCGGGCGGGGGCGTCGGCGGGGCCGCCCCCTGGCTGCCGGAAGGAGCCGGGGCGGGCGGGGCCGTCTCCGGCGGGCCCGCGCTCACGGAGGCGGTCGGCCCGCCCGGTACGGCCGAGGCCGCCGGTCCGGCGGGACGACCGTCGGCCCCCGTCCCGGCCCCCGTCCCGGCCCCTGTCCCGGCCCCCGCCGCGGCCCCCGTCCCGACCCCCGTGGCCCCCGCCGCCGGACCCGTCTGCGGGGCCCGCGAATCGGGCCCGGCCGCCGCCAGCACGCCGGCGGCCACGGCGGCCGCCACCACCCCGACCACCCCCACCACCCCCCGCCGGTACCACCCCGCACCCCGCACCCCGCACCCGGCCCCGGGAGCCACCGCAGCCCCCGCCCCGGCACCGGTACCGGCTCCAGTCCCGGAATCCGCCACGGCAGCACCGGCCCCGGATCCGACTCCGGGATCCGCCGCAGCCCCTGACCGGGCGTCCGCCCGGGACCCGGAGCCGGGATCCGCCCCGGCCCCGGCCTCCGCACCGACCCCAGCCGCAGCCCCGGCCCCGGCCCCGGGCCCCGGCACGGCCCCGGCCCCCGACGGGGCCCGGCGGCGGGCGTCCGCCAGGAGCCAGGCGCGGTGCAGGGCCAGTGCCTCCTCCCGCGCGGCCCCGCAGGCGCGGGCGAAGCGGTCCACCACGGCGAACTCCGCCGGCACCGCCTCCCCCGCGCAGTACCGGTGCAGCGTCGAGGTGCTCGTGTGCAGCCGCTTCGCGAGCACCCCGTAACTCAGTCCGCCACGCTCCTTCAGCTCCCGCATCAGGCGCGCGAATTCCTCGGTCTCCGGCTCGGCCACGCCGCTCCCCCGTCCCATGACTCCGTTCCACCCCAGGGGTGTTCCCCCAGGTGACGGCACGTACAGCCGTTCCAGTGTCCCGGTTCCGCCGCAAACAGTGGCCCAACGCCCCCGGTCGGGGAAGGCTGTTCGGACAACGACCGCACGTACTGCTCTACGGGGAGACACCGTGTTCCGACGCACCGACCACCGCACCACCCGCACCACCCGCGTCCCGGCCTTCGTGGCCACCGCCCTCGCGGCCGCGGCCGCCCTCGCCCTCACCGCCTCCGGCACGGCCACCGCCGCCGCCGCCCCCGGGTTCCTGAACGGCACCGACCTGCCCCCGCACCCCTCCTCCCCCTGGTACTCCGGCAAGATCACCAAGGGGCTGCCCGAGGACGCGCCGTTCTGCCTGGACGGGGTGCTTCCGGCGGCCGGCAGCTGGCACCGCGCGTTCGGCACCGAGTTCGACACCGGCGCCGTCCAGATCTCCGTGCGCGCCGCCTCCGACGCCGCCGCCGCGAAGCTCGCCACCGCCCTGGAGCGCAAGGTCGCCGCCTGCGCGGCGGACTGGCTGCGCACGAACCCGGGCGGCACGGCCTCCTGGCAGGACTACGGGAAGCTGGCCGTCGAGGAGGGCGCGCACGTCTACGGCGTCGGCGCCTCCGTCCCGGACTCCGAGCCGGGCGTGCACCTGTACGGGATCGGGCGCGACGGCTCCACCGTGACCGTCGTGAAGTGGGGCCAGATGGGCAACCTGCCCGACGCCCCCGTGGCCGCCTTCAAGAAGACGACCACGACGGCCGTGAACAAGCTCAACCCCTGACGCCCCCCGGGGCCGCCCCCGCGGTGGGACCATGGAACCGAGGCCTCCACCCGAGCTCCCGAGCCGAGGCGATGGTCATGCGTACCGGAAACGAGCCGGTCACCGCCCGCAGTCCGCTGCGGCTGCGGTTCTGGCTGAGCCTGTGGGGGCTGCTCTGGGCCGCCGCCGGGGCGGCCGCGTTCTCGCTGGCCGGCCGTCCCGGATGGGCGGCCGCCTGCGCGGCGCTCGCGCTGGTGGCCGCCGTGGACCTGGCCGTCGTCGCCCGGCACATCCACCAGGGCCCGCACTACCAGCCGGGCCCGGACGTCCCCCCGTACGAGCCTCCGCGCACCCGCTAGACGGGACGGCCTAGCCGTCGAAGCGGGCCGCCGCCAGGTATTCGGGCTGCGGGTCGAGGGCGGCGGCGAGCCGGAAGTGGCGGCGGGCCTGCTCGGGGCGCCCGGCCCGCTGGTGGGTGCGGGCGAGCGCGAAGTGGGCGAAGGCGTTGTCCGGCTCCCGCTCCAGCACCAGCTCGAACTCCAGCTGTGCGGGCCGCAGCTGCGCCGCGGCGAAGAAGGCCCGGGCGCGCAGCAGCCGGGCGGCGGTGTTCTCGGGGTGCGCGGCTATGACGGAGTCGAGCAGCCGGACCGCGCCGCGCGGGTCCCGGGCGGCGAGCAGCTGCTCGGCGGCCCGGTAGTCGATGACGTGCGTCTCGGGGCTCGCGGAACCCGACGACCCGGCGGATCCGGATCCGGATTCCGATCCGGGTCCGGGTCCGGTGGACGGCGGCGGCGGGGGCGTGGTGTCGGACACGTTGTCTTCCCTTCCCTCTACGGGCGCGTTCAACGCCCTCCGCCGCTGCGGCTATTCCGCCGCGGCGCGCGTGGTGAGCTCCTCCCAGACCTTGCGCACCTGGGGCTCCAGCGCCTCCAGCGGCCCGTCGTTGTCGATCACGAGCGTGGCCACCGCCAGCCGCTGCTCCCGCGTGGCCTGGGCCGCCATCCGGGCGCGGGCCTCCTCCTCGGTCATCCCGCGCAGTGCGGTCAGCCGGGCCAGCTGCGTGCCGGGGGCGGCGTCCACGACCACGACGAGGTCGTACAGGGGGGCGAGGCCGTTCTCCGTGAGGAGCGGTACGTCGTGCACGACGATCGCGTCGGGTCCCGCGGCCCCCTCCAGTTCGGCGGACCGGGCCCCGACGAGCGGGTGCACGATGGCGTTGAGGGTCTGGAGCTTCGCCGGGTCGGAGAAGACGACCGCCCCCAGCTTGGGGCGGTCCAGCCGTCCGTCGGCGGTGAGTACGGAGTCCCCGAAGGCCTCCACCACGGCCGCGAGTCCGGGCGTGCCCGGCTCCACGACCTCCCGTGCGATCCGGTCGGCGTCGACGACGACCGCCCCGTACCCCGCCAGCAGCCGCGAGACCTCGCTCTTGCCGGCACCGATTCCGCCTGTCAGGCCCACTTTCAGCATGGTCAGCACCCTAGGCGGTGTCCCTCTCCCGAGGAACACCGCCCGCCGGACCCGGACGCCTAGCCTTCGCCCTCGCGCTCCGCCAGGAACCGCTCGAACTCGCGGCCGATCTCGTCCGCCGACGGCAGCTCGGCCGGTTCGGCGATCATGTTGCCCCGGGTCTCGGCGCCGGCGGCGGCGTCGTACTGGTGCTCCAGGCCCTGGACGAGGCTGACGAGTTCCTCGTCGCCCTCGCGGATCTGCCGGTCGATCTCCGTCTGCGTGCGGTGCGCCTCGGTGCGCAGGGCGTGCGCGACGGCCGGCAGGACCAGCCCGGTGGCGGCCGTGATGGCCTCCAGGGCGGTCAGCGCCGCGTCCGGGTACGGGGAGCGGGCGACGTAGTGCGGGACGTGTGCGGCGACGCCGAGCACGTCGTGTCCGGCCTGGGCGAGGCGGAACTCGACCAGCGATTCCGCGCTGCCGGGCACCTGGGCCTCGTCGAAGGGGCTGCGGTGGCCGGGCATCAGGTCGGTCCGGTTGCCGTGCGGGGTGATGCCGACGGGCCGGGTGTGGGGGACGCCCATGGGGATGCCGTGGAAGTTGACCGAGAGGCGGACGCCGAGGCGCTCGACGATCTGCCGGACGGCGACGGCGAAGCGCTCCCACTCGACGTCCGGCTCGGGGCCGGAGAACAGCAGGAACGGCGCGCCGGTGGCGTCCTGGACCAGGCGCACCTCCAGGCGGGGCTCCTCGAACTCGGTCCAGTGGTCGCGCTGGAAGGTCAGCAGCGGGCGGCGGGCCCGGTAGTCCACCAGCCGGTCCGCGTCGAAGCGGGCGACCACCTGGTGGGGCAGGGTGTCGAGGAGGCGTTCGACGATCTGCTCGCCGGTCTCGCCCGCGTCGATGTACCCCTCGAAGTGGTACAGCATGACCAGTCCGGCCGAGTCCTGGGTGAGCGCCAGGTCCGCCACCGCCAGACCCTTGGCATCCCATTCGTACAGACCCTGTGGATCAAGCACTGTCACCACTCCTCCCTCGCGCCGTGTTCCCTGCGAAGAACGTCCGGGGCCGCGCGGCCATTCCCGGGCCGGCGGCATTAACACGAACGCAACGCGACGAAGGGCGGACCGCGGGTGGCGGTGGGGCACGTACCCGGGAACGTATCCGGGAACGCGGCGAGGCCCGCCCCCCGAAGGGGACGGGCCTCGTCGTTCAGCTCAGCTCAGCTCAGCTCACACCGGAGTGTGATCGCGCTGCGATCAGCTCTGGCCGCCGGCCAGCTTCTCGCGGAGCGCGGCCAGGGCCTCGTCCGACGCCAGGGCGCCGGAGGTCTCGTCCGCACCCTCGGAGGAGTACGAACCACCGGAGACGCCCGCACCGGCGTTGCCACCGGCGGCCGGGGCGGCAGCGCCCTCGGCGGCAGCGGCCTCGTCGGCCTCGCGGCTCTTGATGACCTGGGCCTGGTGCTGCTCGAAGCGGACCTGCGCCTCGGCGTACTGGCGCTCCCACGTCTCGCGCTGGGTCTCGTAGCCCTCGAGCCAGTCGTTGGTCTCGGGGTCGAAGCCCTCGGGGTAGATGTAGTTGCCCTGGTCGTCGTAGGACGCGGCCATGCCGTACAGGGTCGGGTCGAACTCGACCGACGCCGGGTCGGCACCGAAGGACTCGTTGGCCTGCTTGAGGGACAGCGAGATCCGGCGACGCTCGAGGTCGATGTCGATGACCTTGACGAAGATCTCGTCGTTGACCTGGACGACCTGCTCCGGGATCTCCACGTGGCGCTCGGCCAGCTCGGAGATGTGGACCAGACCCTCGATGCCCTCGTCCACGCGGACGAACGCACCGAACGGAACCAGCTTGGTGACCTTACCCGGGACGACCTGGCCGATCTGGTGGGTCCGGGCGAACTGCTGCCACGGGTCCTCCTGCGTCGCCTTCAGCGACAGGGAGACACGCTCGCGGTCCATGTCGACGTCGAGGACCTCGACGGTGACTTCCTGACCGACCTCGACGACCTCGGACGGGTGGTCGATGTGCTTCCAGGACAGCTCGGAGACGTGGACGAGACCGTCGACGCCGCCCAGGTCCACGAAGGCACCGAAGTTGACGATCGAGGAGACGACGCCGGAGCGGACCTGACCCTTCTGCAGGGTGGTGAGGAACGTCTGGCGAACCTCGGACTGGGTCTGCTCGAGCCAGGCGCGGCGGGACAGGACCACGTTGTTGCGGTTCTTGTCCAGCTCGATGATCTTCGCCTCGAGCTCCTTGCCCACGTAGGGCTGGAGGTCGCGGACGCGGCGCATCTCGACGAGGGAGGCCGGCAGGAAGCCACGGAGGCCGATGTCGAGGATGAGACCACCCTTGACGACCTCGATGACGGTACCGGTGACGATGCCGTCTTCTTCCTTGATCTTCTCGATCGTGCCCCAGGCACGCTCGTACTGAGCGCGCTTCTTGGACAGGATCAGGCGGCCTTCCTTGTCCTCCTTCTGGAGAACCAGGGCCTCGATCTCGTCGCCGACCTTGACGACCTCGTTCGGGTCGACGTCGTGCTTGATCGAGAGCTCGCGGCTCGGGATCACGCCTTCGGTCTTGTAACCGATGTCGAGCAGGACCTCGTCCCGGTCGACCTTCACGATGACGCCGTCGACGATGTCGCCGTCGTTGAAGTACTTGATCGTCTCGTCGATCGCGGCCAGGAAGGCTTCCGCGTTACCGATGTCGTTGACCGCTACCTGCGGAGGGGTGGTGGCGGTGGTCTCGGTGCTGCTCGTCATGTGGGAAAGGGCTCCGGTTACGGACAGAAAGTCGTAGGTACTGCTACGCCGGGAGCCCTTATCGGCACCTGCCGAAGAAGCCGGACAGCCAAAGAAGCCCCAAGATCCCCTGAAAGGGGGAAGGGCCTCGAAAACCGAGGGGACATTCAACAGATGCAAGCGCAGCCTGCTAGGTCTGAGGAGCACAGGCTCGCAGCGCAACTTGTAGCATACGGGGGCAGCCGGACAGGGTCAATGCGCGAAGGCGCACACCGCGGGCAGATCACCGCATAACCGGCGCAATTCGTGTGCGGGGACGCGGTGATGAGCGCTCCGCACGAGTTTTTTCCGGCCCACCCGGACCACCGAGCACCACCCAGCACCACCCAGCCATCCGCAGACTACGACGACGGGCCCCATGAACCAAGAGGACTACGCCCCCGAGAACGCCGACGCCGAGGACTTCGAGGACGACGCCGAGGCCACCCGGCGCGACGCCGGCGAAGCGGAGAGCAGCCGGGCCAGCCGCGGCTGGTGGGACCGCAACGCCGACGAGTACCAGAGCGAGCACGGCTCCTTCCTCGGCGACGACCGCTTCGTCTGGGGCCCCGAGGGCCTCGACGAGGCCGACGCCGCACTGCTGGGCCCCGCCGCCTCCCTCAAGGGCAAGGACGTCCTGGAGATCGGCGCCGGTGCCGCCCAGTGCTCGCGCTGGCTCGCCGCGCAGGGCGCCCGCCCGGTCGCCCTGGACCTCTCCCACCGCCAGCTCCAGCACGCCCTGCGCATCGGCGGCGACGTCCCGCTCGTCGAGGCCGACGCCGGCCGGCTGCCCTTCCGCGACGGCTCCTTCGACCTCGCCTGCTCCGCGTACGGGGCGGTCCCCTTCGTCGCCGACCCGGTGAACGTCATGCGGGAGGTGCGCCGCGTGCTGCGCCCCGGCGGCCGCTGGGTCTTCTCGGTCACCCACCCGATCCGCTGGGCCTTCCCCGACGAGGCGGGCCCCGAGGGGCTCTCCGTCTCCGCGTCCTACTTCGACCGGACCCCGTACGTGGAGCAGGACGAGCAGGGCCGCGCCGTCTACGTCGAGCACCACCGCACGGTCGGCGACCGGGTCCGCGACGTGGTCGCGGGCGGCTTCCGGCTGCTGGACCTGGTGGAGCCGGAGTGGCCGGAGTGGAACGCCGAGGAGTGGGGCGGCTGGTCCCCGCTGCGCGGCAACCTGATCCCGGGCACCGCGATCTTCGTGTGCGAGAGGGACTGATCGCTTGATCCGCCAGGCCGCCCTCGACTCCCTCCCCGTACGGGAGGCCGTGCCCGCCCTCGTCTCGGCGCTGGACGGCCACGGCACGGCCGTGCTGTGCGCGCCGCCCGGCACCGGCAAGACCACGCTCGTGCCGCTGGTGCTGGCCGGGCTGGTGGGCGGGGGCCCGAGGCGGCGGGTGGTCGTCGCCGAGCCCCGGCGGATCGCCGCCCGGGCGGCGGCGCGGCGGATGGCGTGGCTGCTGGGCGAGGCGGTCGGAGGCTCGGTGGGCTTCACGGTGCGCGGCGAGCGGGTCGTGGGCCCCGGCACGGTGGTCGAGGTGGTGACCACCGGGGTGCTGCTCCAGCGGCTCCAGCGCGACCAGGAGCTGGCCGGGGTGGACGTGGTGGTGCTGGACGAGTGCCACGAGCGGCACCTGGACGCCGACACCGTCGCCGCGTTCCTGCTGGACGTACGCGAGACCCTGCGCCCGGAGCTGCGGCTGGTGGCGGCCTCGGCGACGACCGACGCGGCGGGCTGGGCCCGGCTGCTGGGGAACGCGCCGGTGGTGGAGGCCGCGGGGGTGGCGTACCCGGTGGAGACGGTGTGGGCGCCGCCGGCCCGGCCGGTGCGGCCGCCGCACGGGATGCGGGTGGACCCGGCGCAGCTGGCGCACGTCGCCTCGGTGGTGCGGCGGGCGCTGGCGGAACGTTCCGGCGACGTGCTGTGCTTCCTGCCCGGCGTCGGGGAGATCGCCCGGGTGGCCGGGCAGCTGGCCGGGGTGGACTCGGAGGTGCTCCAGGTGCACGGCCGCGCTCCTGCGGCGGTGCAGGACGCGGCGCTGACCGCCTCGGAGCACCGCCGGGTGATCCTGTCGACGGCCGTCGCGGAGTCGAGCCTGACCGTGCCGGGCGTACGGGTGGTCGTGGACTCGGGACTGGCCCGCGAGCCCCGGGTGGACCACGCCCGGGGCCTGGGCGCGCTGGCGACGGTACGGGCGTCCCGCGCGGCGGGCCGCCAGCGGGCGGGCCGGGCGGGGCGTGAGGCGCCGGGCGTGGTGTACCGGTGCTGGGCCGAGGCGGAGGACGTGCGCCTGCCGGCGTTCCCCTCGCCGGAGATCCGGATCGCGGACCTGGCGCCGTTCGCCCTCCAGGCGGCCTGCTGGGGCGACCCGGACGCGGCCGGGCTGGCGCTGCTGGACCCGCCGCCGGCCGGGGCGATGGCCGCGGCGCGGGAGGTGCTGGTGGCGGTGGGCGCGGTGGACGCGGCCGGGCGGCCGACGCCGCGCGGGCTGCGGATGGCCCGGCTGGGCCTGCACCCGCGGCTGGCGCGTGCCCTGCTGGACGGCTCGGCCGCGCTGGGCGCGCGGCGGGCGGCGGAGGTGGTGGCGCTGCTGAGCGAGGAGCCGCCGCGGGAGTACGGGGACGATCTGGCGGCGGCCTGGCGGCGCGCGCGCCGGGGGGACGACCCGTACGCGGGGCGCTGGCGCGCGGAGGCGGCCCGCCTGCAACGCGCCGCGGGCTCCGCCGGTGGCGCGGGGGCCGGGGCCGCTGCGCGGGGCTCTTCCCCCACCCCGCCCCTTCCCGAAACCGGGGCTGCGCCCCGGCCCCCCTCCCGGGGCTCCGCCCCGGACCCCGATACCGGGCGCTCCGCGCCCGGTGCCTCCGGCGCCGCCGGGGCGGACGACCGTGCCGTCGCGCTGGTCGCGGCCCTGGCGTTCCCCGAGCGGGTCGCGCGGGCCAAGGGCCGGGGCGGCTTCCTGATGGCCGGCGGGACCGCCGCCGAGGTCGGGGAGGGCTCCGCGCTGCGGCACGCGCCCTGGCTGGCGGTGGCCGTCGCCGACCGGGCCCCGCATGCGGCCTCCGCGCGGGTCCGGCTGGCGGCGGTGCTCGACGAGGACACCGCCCGGGCCGCCGCCGCGCACCTGCTCACCGCCGGCGAGGAGGTGCGGTGGGAGGACGGCGACGTGGTGGCCCGTGCCGTCGAGCGGCTCGGGGCGGTCGAGCTGGTCGCCCGGCCGCTGCGCGACCCGGCCCCGGAGCTGGTGCGGGCGGCCCTGCTGGAGGGGCTGCGCGCCGAGGGGCCGGGGCTGCTGCGCTGGTCCCCGGACGCGCTGGCGCTCCGGGCCCGCCTCGGCTTCCTGCACCGTACGCTCGGCGGCGCCTGGCCGGACGTGTCGGACGACGCGGCGCTGCTGGAGCGGGCCGGGGACTGGCTGGAGCCCGAGCTGTCGCGTGCCCGCCGCCGCGCCGACCTGGGGCGGATCGACGCGGGGCAGGCCCTGAACCGGCTGCTGCCCTGGGCCACCGGCGAGGCGGCCCGGCTCGACGAGCTGGCGCCCGAGCGGATCGAGGTGCCCAGCGGGTCCCGGATCCGGGTGGACTACGCGGCCGGGCAGCCGGTGCTGGCGGTGAAGCTCCAGGAGCTGTTCGGGCTGGCGGAGACGCCGCGGGTGGCGGGGGTCCCCGTACTCGTGCACCTGCTGTCGCCGGCCGGGCGGCCCGCCGCCGTCACGGCGGACCTCGCGTCCTTCTGGCAGGGCGGCTACCGCGCCGTCCGGGCGGAGCTGCGCGGCCGCTATCCGAAGCACCCGTGGCCGGAGGACCCGGCGACGGCCGAGCCGACCCGGCACACCAACGCCCGGCTCAGGGGGCGCTGACCCCGGGGGCCCGGCGTCCCCGGGCCTCCAGCCAGAGCGCGGCCGCGAGCAGCGCCAGGCCGGTGAGGGCGAGGCCGGCCGGGGCGTAGGTGTGGAGGGCGAGGACCTTCGTACGGTTGGCGGCGACCAGGTCGAGGGTGTGCTTGGCGTAGTCCTCGCGCATGGTGACGTGTCCGGCGAAGGCGGTCAGCTTGCCGTCGGGGGCGCCGGCCGCGATGCCGCCGCGCATCTCCTGCTGGATGTCCTGTTCGGCGTTGACGGGCGCGCCGGTGACGGGGTCGACCCAGAAGCGGGCCTTGACCGTGTACCAGAGGGTGGTGCCGGTGGTCTGTTCGATGGTGGCGGGGTCGATGCCCTCGATCGGCATCTTCTTGGGCATGGGGACCTTGGTCCAGGGGACGGTCTGCTCGAAGTAGTAGACGTCCATGCCCCGGTAGGTGCGCGGGCCGACGTAGTGGATCGGCGAGGAGGTGCGGGTCTGGGCGTCGAAGTAGAGGTAGTCGCGCGGCTCGGTGAAGAAGGGCCATTTGAACTCGATGCCCTCGCGTTTGACCGGGTCCCCGTCGACCATCTCGCCGGTGGCGTGCACCGGGTCCTGGGTGTGGGCGTCGAAGATGTAGCGCTCGGGGATCCGGGAGACCATCTTGCCGTCGGGGCCGATGATGTAGGAGAGCGTGTCCCAGACGACGACGTCCTTGCCGGCGTCGGCCTCGATCTCCTTCGACGCCTCGACGTTGCCCTTGAGGGTCTGGACGATGGTGACCTTGTCGACCTTCTTGGGCTGCATGCCGCCCGCGTAGTCGAGGAGGGTGGCGTCCTTCGCCTCCAGGACCATCTCCTGGTACTGGCTGGGCGGGATCTTGGCGAGCCGGGGGTACGCGTACCAGCGCAGCAGCGGTGCGAGGGCTGCGCAGAACACGGCCAGGGCAAGCAGTACGAGGCTCGCTCTGCGTCGCACGGCCGGGCCTCCTCTACTTTCCGGGCGCGGGGGGCGCGGTGGTGAGCAGCGGTCTGGGCGAGGTCTTGCCCTCCGGCACGCCGGCGGCGGTCACGGCGAGGACGAGGGCGAGCGCGGCGGCCAGCCCGACGGCGGCGGCGACGAGTGCGCGCACGGCGGACCTCCGGGATCTGATGGGTCGTCAGGGAGGCGTACCGTAGCAACGCGGGGGTGAGATGAGAACCGTCGGGTTGAGTACGCGTACTCATGTCCGGGCCGCCCGCCGGCGGCAGGCTGGCGGGCATGAGTACGACGACGGCCGCCCCGGAGCGGCGCAGGGACCTGGGTGCCGACATCGCCGGGGCGGTGGGGCTCGCCATCGTCGAACTGATCGCGCTCGCCGGCGTCTTCATGGTGTGGGTGCTCACCGGGCTGGACTTCGACCCGACCACGGAGGCCGAGCCGCACCCGGTGTGGGGGTACCTGGTGGCCGCCGGGGTGCTGGCCGCGCTGATGGCCCGGGTGGCGCTGCGGGCGTCCGGGCGGGGCGCGGGGGTGACGGCGGTGACCCAGGGCGTCATGGCGATGGCCACGGTGACGGCGATCGTCCTGGGGGCGGCCTACCAGGTGCACGAGGACAGGCCGAAGCAGGCGAGCCCCTGCCGGGACTCGCCGTCGGCGCCCTGGTGCAACGGTTGAGCGGGGCCGCGGCCGCCCTGGCCTAACGGGCCGGGCTGGGGCTCGGCTTGGGCGGCTGCGGGGTGCCGGTCGGGGACGCGGCCGGGGACGCCGACGGGCCCGTCTGCGAAGTGGTGGTCGGGGACGGCGCCGGGGTCGGGCTCGACGTCGGCGACGGCGACGGCTTCGGGGTGGGAGTGGGCGTCGGCGTGGGGCTCGGCGTCGGCTTGGTCGACGGACTCGGCGTCGGCGTGGGCGTCGGGGTGGGCTTCGGCGACGGAGTCGGAGTCGGGGTGGGCGTCGGCGTGGGCTTCGGCGTGGGCGTCGGGGTCGGCGTGGGCGTCGGGCTCGGCTTCGGGTCCGCGGGCCGGGGCCCCGCCGGGACGCCCGCGCCGGCGCCCGTACCGGGACCCGCGCCGCTGCCGCCCGCGTCCGGGACCTCGTGCGCGCCCTGGAGGTAGTACGTGAACCAGGACCGCACCGTCCGCAGGTACTCCGCGGACTGGTTGTACGACAGCACGGCCCGGTCCAGGCCGGCCCCCGTCCGCAGGTCGCGGTCGCCCGCGCACAGGTAGCGCCCGGCCGCCAGCGCGGCGTCGTGGACGTTGTTCGGGTCGCGCCGGCCGTCGCCGTTCGCGTCCTGGCCCCAGGCCGCCCAGGTGGACGGGATGAACTGCATCGGACCGACGGCCCGGTCGTAGCGGGCGTCGCCGTCGAAGGCCCCGCGGTCGGTGTCGGAGATGTTCGCGAAGCCGTTCCCGTCGAGCACCGGGCCGAGGATGGGCCTCAGGGTGGTCCCGGCGGCGTCCACCTGCCCGCCCCGCGCCTGCCCCGACTCGACCTTGCCGATCGCCGCGAGCAGCTGCCAGCGCAGCCCGCAGCCGGGGTCGTCCGCCGCCACCCGCTGCTCGGCCGCGCGGTACGCCGCGAGGACGCTCGCCGGTATCCCCTGCGCGCCCTCGGCCACCGGCCGGTCCGCCGCCGGCACCGCGGCCGGCGACGGCACGGGCGCGGTCTCCGGCTGCACGGGGGCGCCCGACTGGCCGTCCGGCAGGACCACCGCGGGTGGCTGGGGGCTTACGAGGGGCGGCAGTTCGGTGAAGTAGGAGGAGTCCCCGCCGCCGCCCCGGACCGCCTGCTGCTCGGCCGCCTCCTCGCCGGCCGCCACCACGCGCTCCTCGTCGGCGCCCGCGGGGGCCTGGGACGCCGTCATGGCGGCGGCCACCAGAGCCGAGACCAGAGCCGCGGCCGCGCCCCTGCGCAGGCCGCGTCCGAATATCCGTGCCGACATGACGGGTCCCCTCCCCTAGACGTCCGCGTGACCCTACGTCAGCTCCGTTCACAGGACACGTGATGCGCCGCGGAAATTCACCACATCCCCACGTTCCCTCGCAGCTCACGCATACTGTGCGGACCCCGACCGCCCGAGGAGACCTCTTGCCGTTCACTCTCAGCCACGCGGCCGCCGTGCTTCCGGCCATACGCCGGGCCGGGCACGCCCGGGGGCCGCTGGTCGCCTCGGCGCTCGTCCTCGGGTCGTTCGCGCCGGACACCTTCTACTTCGCGGACGCGGTCGTGAACGGCGTGATGGGCTACGGGCACTTCGCGCACTCCCTGCTCGGGGTGGCCACCGTGGACGCCGCCCTGACCGCGCTCCTCGCGGCGTGCTGGCTGCTGCTGCGCGAGCCGCTGATCGCGCTCCTGCCGCGGAACGCGCGGGGGCGGGTGCACGGCTTCGTCCGGGGCGAGGACTGGCGGGGACGCCCGGCGGCCGCGCTCGCCCTGTGGTTCTACCTGTCGGCGGTGGCCGGCTCCCTCACCCACGTGGTGTGGGACAGCTTCACGCACCTGGACCGCTGGGGGACGAACGCGCTGCCGTGGCTCGGTGATCCGCTCGCCTTCGGCCTGCCCCTCTACTCCTACCTCCAGTACGGCTCCTCGGCGGCGGCCGCCTGCGTGCTGCTCTGGTTCACCGTGACCGGCCTGCGGCGGCTGCCGGCCCGGCCGGCGCCCGCCTCCGTACCCGTCCTCGGCCGCGGTGAGCTGTGGGGCGCGGCCGCCCTGATCGCCGGCTGCGCGGCCGTCGGGATCACCCTGCGGGTGATCCGCTTCTACACCTTCTACGACCGGATCCGCACCCCGCTCGACATCATCCCGACCGTCTGCTTCGGCGCGGGCGGCGGCCTCGCGGTCGGCCTGCTGCTGTACGGGGCGCTCGTACGGCTGCGCCACCGCCGCGACCGGGACCGGCCCCGCCGCCCGGCCCCGAAGACGCGGACGCCCGTCCCCACCGCCTGAGGCAGGCGGGGACGGGCGTCCGGACACCACGCGTACGGGGATCAGTGCGCGGCGGACTCCCAGTCGCCGCCGACGCCCACGGACACGTCCAGCGGGGCGCGCAGCTCGACGGCCGCGCCCATCTCGCGGCGCACCAGCTCCTCGACCCGCTCCCGCTCGCCGGGGGCGATCTCCAGCACGATTTCGTCGTGGACCTGGAGCAGCATCCGCGACTTCAGCCCGGCTTCGGCGACGGCCTTGTCCACGCGCAGCATGGCCACCTTGACGATGTCGGCGGCGGTGCCCTGGATCGGGGCGTTCAGCGCCATCCGCTCGGCGGCCTCGCGGCGCTGGCGGTTGTCGCTGTTGAGGTCCGGCAGGTAGCGGCGGCGGCCGAAGACCGTCGCCGTGTAGCCGGTCGCGCGGGCCTCGTCCACCACGCGCTGGAGGTAGTCGCGGACCCCGCCGAACCGCTCGAAGAAGGTCTCCATCAGCCCGCGCGCCTCGGCCGGCTCGATGTTCAGCTGCTGCGCCAGACCGAACGCGGACAGCCCGTACGCCAGCCCGTACGACATGGCCTTGATCTTGCGGCGCATCTCGGCGTCGACCTGGGAGCGCTCCACGCCGAACACCTGCGAGGCGACGGTGGTGTGCAGGTCCTCGCCGGACAGGAACGCCTCGATCAGGCCCTCGTCCTCGGAGAGGTGCGCCATGACGCGCAGCTCGATCTGGCTGTAGTCGGCGGTCATCAGGGACTCGTAGCCCTCGCCGACGACGAAGCCGCGGCGGATGGCGCGGCCCTCGTCGGTGCGCACCGGCACGTTCTGCAGGTTGGGGTCGGTGGAGGAGAGCCGGCCGGTGGCCGCGGTGGTCTGGCTGAAGCTGGTGTGCACCCGGCCGTCGGCGGCGATCGACTTGACCAGGCCCTCGACGGTGACCCGCAGCTTGGCCTGCTCCCGGTGCCGCAGCATGATCACCGGGAGTTCGTGGTCGGTCTGCGTGGCCAGCCAGGCCAGCGCGTCCGCGTCCGTGGTGTAGCCGGTCTTGGTCTTCTTCGTCTTGGGCAGGTCCAGCTCGCCGAAGAACACCTCCTGGAGCTGCTTGGGCGAGCCGAGGTTGAACTCGTGGCCGACCGCCGCGTGCGCTTCCTTGACGGCCTGCTGCACGGCGCCGGCGAACTGCTGCTCCATGCCCTCCATGTGGTCGCGGTCGGCGGCGATGCCGGCCCGCTCCAGCCGGGCCAGCAGCTCGGAGGTGGGCAGCTCCATCTCGTGGAGCAGCTCGACCGCGCCGACCTCGGGCAGCTTCGCGGTGAAGGCGTCGCCGAGGTCGAGGACCGCGCGGGCCTGCGCCATCAGGGCGTCGGCCTCGGCGGTGTCGTCGGCGCCGAAGGCGAGCTGGCCGTCGGCGGCCGGGGGCTGGAGCTCGCGGCCCAGGTACTCGACGGACAGCACGTCCAGCGCGAAGGAGCGCCGGCCCGGCTTGACGAGGTAGGCGGCGAGCGCGGTGTCCATGGTGACGCCGGCCAGGGTCCAGCCGTGCTCGGGGAAGACCCGCATCAGGCCCTTGGCGTTGTGCACCACCTTGGGGCGTGCCGCGTCGGCGGCCCAGGCGGCGAAGGCGCGGTCGTCGGCCTCGTCCAGCGCGGACGGCTCGAACCAGGCGGCCGCGCCGCCCGCCGAGGCCAGCGCGACCTCGCTGACGTTGCCCGTGCCGAGCATCCAGCTGTCGACGGTGGACACGCCCAGGGGGCCGCCCGCGTGCTCCTGGAGCCAGGGCGCGAGCTCGCCCGCGCCCAGCACGGAGCCGTCCAGCTCCACGCCGGCCGCCGGGGCGGGGGCCTCCTCCTCGGCCGCGCCCGGGTCCACGGCCAGCAGCCGCTCGCGCAGGGAGGCGTTGCGGATCTCCAGCACGTCCAGCACGCCGGTGACCGCGGAGCGGTCGTAGGGGGCGCGGGCCAGGTCGGCGGGGGTCTTGGGCAGCTCGACGTCCTTGACCATCTCGGTCAGGACGCGGTTGAGCTTCACGGCCTCCAGGTGGTCGCGGAAGTTCTGCCCGGCCTTGCCCTTGACCTCGTCGGCCCGCTCCACCAGCTCCGCGAACGACCCGAACTGGGTGATCCACTTGGCGGCGGTCTTCTCGCCGACGCCGGGGATGCCCGGCAGGTTGTCCGACGGGTCGCCGCGCAGCGCCGCGAAGTCGGGGTACTGCTGCGGGGTGAGGCCGTACTTCTCCTCGACCTTCTCCGGCGTGAACCGGGTCAGCTCGGAGACGCCCTTCGTCGGGTACAGCACCGTGGTGTGCTCGGAGACCAGCTGGAAGGAGTCGCGGTCGCCCGTGACGATCAGGACGTCGAAGCCGAGGGCCTCCGCCTGCGTCGCCAGCGTGGCGATCACGTCGTCGGCCTCGAAGCCGTCCACCGCGAACCGGGGCACCTTCATCGCGTCGAGCAGCTCGCCGATCAGCTCGACCTGCCCCTTGAACTCGTCCGGGGTCTTCGAACGGTTCGCCTTGTACTCGGGGAACTCCGTCGTGCGCCACGTCTTGCGGGACACGTCGAACGCCACCGCGAAGTGCGTGGGCGCCTCGTCGCGCAGCGTGTTCGCCAGCATCGACGCGAAGCCGTAGATGGCATTGGTCGGCTGGCCCGTGGCCGTGGTGAAGTTCTCCGCGGGCAGCGCGAAGAACGCCCGGTAGGCCAGGGAGTGCCCGTCCATGAGCATCAGGCGGGGGCGGTCCGCTGCGGTCGGCTGGTCGGTCTTCTTCGATGCTGTCTCTGCCACGCCCCCGATCCTAGGCGCCCCCACCGACATTCCCCGCGCGTACGGCCCCGGACGGCCGGAACCCGGACGGCCGGGCCGGCCGGGCCGGACCCGCCGCCCCTCCCGGCGCGTGCGCCCCACCTGCCTCCCCCGGCGCATGCGCCCGGTGACGCCGGAGCCCCGGTCCGCCCTCCCGGCCCGCGGAGGGCCGTGAAAGTATCGAAGGATGCGGCAACACATGCTGCATCCGTACATACGCTCGAAGGGGAGCGCCATGGCGACCAAGCCGCCCACAGGTGACCCGGTACAGGACGCACCGCACGTCACGCCGCCCCAGCACGCCGCAGCGGGGCTCCCCGCCATCGCGCACACCCTGAAGATCGCGAACGAGCAGATGGGCCTGGCCCGCACCGCGCGGACCCTGCTCAAGGTCAACCAGAAGGACGGCTTCGACTGCCCCGGCTGCGCCTGGCCCGAGGGCGACAAGCGGCACACCGCCGAATTCTGCGAGAACGGCGCCAAGGCCGTCGCCGAAGAGGCCACGCTGCGCCGCGTCACCCCGGACTTCTTCGCCGCCCACCCGCTCCCCGAGCTCGCCGCCCGCAGCGGCTACTGGCTCGGCCAGCAGGGCCGCATCACGCAGCCGATGTACCTGCCCGAGGGCGCCGACCGGTACGAACCCGTCAGCTGGAAGAAGGCCTTCGAGATCATCGCGGAGGAGCTCGGCGCCCTGTCCTCGCCCGACGAGGCCCTCTTCTACACCTCCGGCCGCACCAGCAACGAGGCCGCGTTCCTCTTCCAGCTCTTCGCCCGCGAATTCGGCACCAACAACCTGCCGGACTGCTCCAACATGTGCCACGAGTCCTCCGGCTCCGCACTGAGCGAGACCATCGGCATCGGCAAGGGCAGCGTCAACCTCGAAGACCTCCACCGCGCCGACCTGATCATCGTCGCCGGACAGAACCCGGGCACCAACCACCCCCGCATGCTCTCCGCGCTGGAGAAGGCCAAGGAGGCCGGCGCGAAGATCATCTCGGTGAACCCGCTGCCCGAGGCCGGCATGGAGCGGTTCAAGAACCCCCAGACCCCCCTGGGCATGCTCAAGGGCACCGCCCTCAACGACCTCTTCCTGCAGATACGCATCGGCGGCGACCAGGCCCTCTTCCGCCTCCTCAACAAGCTCGTCATCGAGACGGAGGGCGCCCTCGACGAGGACTTCATCCGCGACCACACCCACGGCTACGAGGCCCTCGCGGCCGCCGTCAAGGACGCGGACTGGGACGAGACCCTCACCGCCACCGGCCTCACCCGCCCCGAGATAGAACGCGCCCTGGCCATGGTCCTGGCCTCGAAGCGCACCATCATCTGCTGGGCCATGGGCCTCACCCAGCACAAGCACTCCGTCGCCACCATCCGCGAGGTCGTCAACCTCCTCCTGCTCCGCGGCAACATCGGCCGCCCCGGCGCCGGAGTCTGCCCCGTCCGCGGCCACTCCAACGTCCAGGGCGACCGCACCATGGGGATCTTCGAACGCCCCGCCCCCGCCTTCCTCGACGCCCTCGACAAGGAATTCGGCATCACCTCGCCCCGCGCCCACGGCTACGACGTGGTCCGCTCCATCGAGGCCATGCGCGACGGCAGGGCCAAGGTCCTCTTCGCCATGGGCGGCAACTTCGTCGGCGCCACCCCCGACACCGACGTCACCGAGGCCGCGATCCGGCGCACCGCCCTCACCGTCCACGTCTCCACCAAGCTCAACCGCTCCCACGCGGTCACCGGCCGGCGCGCCCTGATCCTGCCCACCCTCGGCCGCACCGACAAGGACGTCCAGAAGAGCGGCCGCCAGTTCGTCACCGTCGAGGACTCCATGGGCATGGTCCACGCCTCCCGCGGCAACCTCGCCCCCGCCTCCCCGCACCTGCTGTCCGAACCGGCCATCGTCGCCCGCATGGCCCGCGCCGTCCTCGGCACCGCCTCCAGGACCCCCTGGGAGGAGTTCGAGAACGACTACGCGGCCATCCGCGACCGCATCGCCCGCGTCGTCCCCGGCTTCGAGGACTTCAACGCCCGCGCCGCCCGCCCCGCCGGCTTCCGGCTCCCCCACGCCCCCCGCGACGAACGCCGCTTCCCCACCAAGACCGGCAAGGCCAACTTCACCGCCGCCCCCGTCGAGTACCCCAAGGTGCCCGCCGGCCGGCTCCTCCTGCAGACCCTGCGCAGCCACGACCAGTACAACACCACCATCTACGGCCTCGACGACCGCTACCGCGGCATCACCGGCGGCCGCCGCGTGGTCATGGTCAACCCGCTGGACGCCGCCGAGCTCGGCCTCGCCGACGGCTCCTACACCGACCTCGTCGGCGAGTGGAAGGACGGCGTCGAACGCCGCGCCCCCGGCTTCCGCGTCGTCCACTACCCCACCGCACGCGGCTGCGCCGCCGCCTACTACCCGGAGACCAACGTCCTGGTCCCCCTCGACTCCACCGCCGACACCAGCAACACCCCCGCCAGCAAGTCCGTCGTCGTCCGCTTCGAACCGGCCTGATAGAACGAGCCAGACACTGGTTAACGATCGTTGACGAACGGAGCACGCCCATGGCCGCCGAGCAGCAGCACGCCGTGAAGTTCCCCCAGGAAGTCCTCGACGAGTACGCGGCCCTGGGCATAGACCTGCCCGCCCTCTTCTCGGCGGGCGCCCTCGGGCAGCGCATGGAGATCCAGATCCTGGAGGCCTCCGCGGAACGCGTCGTCGCCACCATGCCCGTCAAGGGCAACACCCAGCCCTACGGACTCCTGCACGGCGGCGCCTCCGCCGTGCTCGCCGAGACCCTCGGCTCCGTCGGCGCCATGATGCACGGCGGCAGCAAGAAGATCGCCGTCGGCGTCGACCTCAACTGCACCCACCACCGCGGCGTCCGCGAGGGCCACGTCACCGGCACCGCCACCCCCGTCCACCGCGGCCGCTCCACGGCCACCTACGAGATCGTCATCACCGACGAGCAGGACCGCCGCGTCTGCACCGCCCGCCTCACCTGCCTGCTGCGCGACACGGAGTCTTAACACCCCGGCCGGTACGAGCCGTTGTGCCGCCCCCGGCGCCGGTCTAGCGTTCCCGCATGGGATCCGGACCGGCGCCGCGCGGCGCCACGGCCGCACACGCAGCGACGGCGCCCCTCGCCGCCGCCCTCACCGCGGCCACCCTGGCCATCACCCTCCTGTCGGGCTGCGCCGGGCCCACCCGCGCACCCCACACCGCCCCCGCACCCCGCACCACCCCGCCCCAGGCCCTGTGCACCGCCCTCGTCACCCACTGGGCGCAGGTCGTCCTCGACGCGGGAGAGGACGAGGACGCCGTCGGCCTGGACTACCAGTCCATGGGCCTGTCCGGCGACCAGAACGAGATCCTGCGCGCCGTCCTCGAAGCCGCCCGCGCCGAGCAGCGCACCGGGGGCACCGCCGCCGCCCGCGAGAGCGCCGCCCGTGACGCGGAAGCCCGCTGTGCCGAGCGCCACCGCTCGGGCACCCCGACCGGCGGGCCCTGGCAGTGAGCGCCGGCATCGGCCCGGTGGAACCCGGCGAGGGCACCGAGGGCGGCCAGGGGCCGCGCAGGGCGCCTCGTACGCGCGGCGCGGACTGGATCCGGTCCCGCTACGTCCGCCACCGCAGGACCGTGCTGACCGTCGCGTCGGCCGCCGTGCTGGCCGCGGCCGCCGCCCGGATATACGCCACGCGGCCCGAGCCGCCCCGCCCGGAGGTGCCGCCCGCCCCCTCGCAGGCCCTGTCCCTCACGTACGCGGATCCGGTGGAACCGGCCCCGGACGGCGCCGCCTTCGCCTTCACTGTGCGTGTGCGGACGGAGGTGGGGCCCGCCGTCACGGTCGAGCGGATCGGCCAGCCCTCGCAGGCGCTCGGCGTGACGATCCGGCCATCCCTTCCGGCCACGGTCCGGGTGGGGGAAGTCCGCGAGCTCCTCGTTCTCATTCAGGCAAAAGACTGCGTGCATGTAGCACGGAATTCGGGTCTCCCATTCCTGGAAGTGACCCTGAGTAATGGATTCCAGAAAGAGGATCACAGTTACATCCCCGGTGACCGATATGCCAGGGATCTTTCCGTGGCGCTGACCAGGGCCTGTCCCGAAGCCCGAGACGCGACCCCTCCGGGGCCGTCATGAGCAAAAAGCCCCAGAGTCCTGGCTTGTCAGGACCCAAACCGCCCAATGGTCCTGCCTCGTCTCAGGATGCGGACAAGACGAACCGGCCTGAATTCCCCCGTTCCACCCCCCGTGAACCGCTATGTATTACGCCGTGGCATAACAAGAGAGTCACATCATTGGCCTCAGCCCTCCATAACCGCCGATGAGCCGCCTAGAGTCACGGCCAGTTACCGCGACCGCCGGATTTACTTCAGTTCGGTTCCCCGCGTTCGACTCGACGCGTCCCACCGGGGACGCGGCGCCAGGAAAGGACTGATCGTGCGTTCTCGTCAGCTCATCGCCGTGACCGCCGCCCTCGCCGCGGGCGCTCTCACTCTCACCGCCTGCGGCTCGCGCGACGACAAGGGCGGATCCGGCGACGGTGGCAACACCACCGTCGTCATCGGTGTCGACGCCCCGCTGACGGGCGACCTCTCCGCCCTCGGCCTCGGCATCAAGAACTCCGCGGACCTCGCCGCCAAGCAGGCCAACGAGAAGAAGTACGTCAAGGGCGTCACCTTCAAGATCCAGGCGCTCGACGACCAGGCGCAGGCCTCCTCCGGCCAGCAGAACGCCACCAAGCTCACCGCCGACAAGAACGTCCTCGGCGTCGTCGGCCCGCTCAACTCCTCCGTCTCCGAAGCCATGCAGAAGGTCTTCGACGACGCGAAGCTGGCCCAGATCTCCCCGGCCAACACCAGCCCCTCCCTGACCCAGGGCCCCAAGTGGGCCGAGGGCCAGAAGGTCCGCACCTACAAGAGCTACTTCCGCACCGCCACCACGGACGCCATCCAGGGCCCGTACGCGGCGCAGTACCTCTTCAACAAGGCGGGCAAGAAGAAGGTCTTCATCATCGACGACAAGAAGACCTACGGCGCCGGCCTCGCCGGAACCTTCAAGGGCGAGTTCACCAAGCTCGGCGGCCAGGTCGCCGGCGAGGGCCACATCGACCCCGAGTCCAAGGACTTCTCGGCCATCGTCACCCAGGTCAAGTCCTCGGGCGCCGACGTCGTCTACTACGGCGGCGAGTACCCCGCGGCCGGCCCGCTCAGCAAGCAGATCAAGGCTTCCGGCACCAACATCCCGCTCGTCGGCGGCGACGGCATGAAGGACAAGAAGTACGTCGAGCTCGCCGGCGCCAGCGCCCAGGGCGACCTCTGCACCTCCGTCGGCGCCCCCGTCGAGAGCCTGGCCTCCGCCAAGGAGTTCGTCGACAACTACAAGAAGGCCGGCTACAAGGACGACTACTCCGCCTACGGCGGCTACTCGTACGACTCCGCCTGGGCCGTCATCGAGGCCGTCAAGAAGGTCGTCGAGGCCAACAACGGCAAGCTGCCCTCGGACGCCCGCGCCAAGGTCCTCGAGGCCGTCCAGGGCGTCAACTTCGAAGGCGTGACCGGCAAGGTCTCCTTCGACGAGTTCGGCGACGCCACCAACAAGCAGCTCACCGTCTACAAGGTCGACGGCGACGACTTCAAGACCGTCGAGTCCGGCACCCTCGCCGGCTGACCTCCCACCGGCTGACCCCCTAGCCCTCACCCCTCACCTGCCGCGCGGGGCGCGCACCAAGCGCCCCGCGCGGTGTCACATCCGTCGAAAGACTCGGAGGACCTGCGGTGCACGAACTGCCGCAACAGCTGGTCAACGGCCTGCTACTGGGATCCATGTACGGGCTCGTCGCCATTGGCTACACAATGGTCTACGGCATCGTCCAGCTCATCAACTTCGCCCACGGCGAGATCTTCATGACCGGCGGGTTCGGAGCCCTCACGGTCTGGCTGATGCTCCCCGGCGGCACCACCATGTGGATCGCGCTGCCGCTCATGCTCATAGGCGCCATCCTCGTCGCCACCCTCATCGCCGTCGGCGCCGAACGCTTCGCCTACCGGCCCCTGCGCAGCGCCCCACGCCTCGCCCCGCTCATCACCGCCATCGGCCTCTCCATCGTCCTCCAGCAGGTCGTGTGGGCCTGGTACCCCGACGCGAAGTCCTCCGTCGTCTTCCCCGAAATCCCCGGCGGCCCCTTCCACCTCGGCAGCATCACCATCCAGACCGGTGACGTCTTCCTGCTCCTCGCCGCCCCCATCTCCATGGCCTTCCTCGGCTTCTTCGTCAAGAAGACCCGCACCGGCCGCGGCATGCAGGCGACCGCCCAGGACCCCGACACCGCGAAGCTCATGGGCATCAACACCGACCGCATCATCACGGTCGCGTTCGCCCTCGGCGCCGCCTTCGCCGCAGTCGGAGCCGTCGCCTACGGCCTCAAGTACGGCGAAGTCAACTACCGCATGGGCTTCATCCTCGGCCTCAAGGCCTTCACCGCGGCCGTGCTCGGCGGCATCGGCAACATCTACGGCGCCATGATCGGCGGACTCGTCCTCGGCCTCGCCGAAACCCTGACCACCGCCTACATCGCCGACGTACCGGGCATGCAGCAGCTCGGCGGCCAGTCCTGGGGCAACACCTGGGCGTTCGTACTCCTCATCCTCGTACTCCTCTTCCGGCCCCAGGGCCTGATGGGCGAGCGCGTGGCGGACAGGGCGTGAGAACCATGACGACCACCACAGACACCACGCCGCAGACGGCGGCCACCGGCCGAGCGGGAATCTCCTTCCCCGAGAAGACCGCCCGCGCCCTCGCGACCGCCGGCGGCGCCCTCACCGCCCTGTCCTGCTTCCTCGCCTGGACCTGGACCTCCGCCTTCCCCGGCGACCTCACCGTCTACGGATACCCCGGCGGCCTCCAGTGGCTCGTCCTCGTCGGCGGCGCCCTCACCACCCTGTTCGGCCTCAGCTCCTACGGCGTCAAGGGCCTGCGCTGGATCGCCCCCGCCGGAACCGACGCCGCGATCAAGCTCTGCGCCCTCGGCACCCTCCTGACCGTGGCCTACACCGCCTGGGCGATCAGCAACACCCTCGGCGGCCTCGTCAACCTGGAGCCCGGCGGCTTCGTCGCCCTCGTCACCGCGCTGGCCGCCTACCTCGGCGCCCGCTCCCTCCCCTTCGAGCGCCCCGCCACCGAACTCGCGGACCCCGAAGACAGCTGGTGGGAGCAGACCAAGCACAACATCGGCAACAGCTGGGCCGTCACCAAGGCCGCCCACGCCGCCGGCACCCCGAAGCCGGCCCGAGCCCTCCCGGCCTACGCCGAGATCCTCATCATCACCGCCGTCCTCGCCGTCGCCCTCGGCGTCTTCACCTACGGCGTCACCACCCCCTACCAGGAACTCTTCATCGGCTTCCTGATCACCGCCGGCTTCGGCTTCACGGCCCTCAACAAGGCCGGCCTGGTGGCCCGCTTCACCGCCCTCACCAACAAGCACCGCAACGTCGCCCTCGTCGGCGCCTTCGTCGCGGCCGCCGCCTTCCCCCTCACCCAGACCGACGACCAGTACGCGACCCTCGGCGTCAACATCCTCATCTTCGCCACCGTCGCCCTCGGCCTGAACATCGTCGTCGGCCTCACCGGCCTCCTCGACCTCGGCTACGTCGCCTTCCTCGGCGTCGGCGCCTACACCGCCGCCCTCGTCTCGGGCTCCCCCAACTCCCCCTTCGGAGTGCACCTCCCCTTCTGGGCCGCGATCCTCCTCGGCGCGCTCGCCTCCATGGTCTTCGGCGTCCTCATCGGCGCCCCGACCCTGCGCCTGCGCGGCGACTACCTCGCCATCGTCACCCTCGGCTTCGGAGAGATCTTCCGCATCTCGATGAACAACCTCGACGGCGTGTCCGGCCCCGACCTCACCAACGGCCCCAACGGCGTCGCCGGCGTCCCCAACGTCAACCTCTTCGGGTTCGACTTCGGCGCCACCCACAGCATCTTCGGAATCGCCGTCGGCCGCTTCGCCAACTACTTCCTGCTGATGCTCCTGGTCACCCTCATCGTGATCATGGTCTTCCGCCGCAGCGCCGAATCCCGCATCGGGCGCGCCTGGGTCGCCATCCGCGAAGACGAGACCGCCGCCGAAGCCATGGGCATCAACGGCTTCCGCGTCAAGCTCATCGCCTTCGCCCTCGGCGCCACCCTCGCCGGCCTCGCCGGAGCCGTACAGGCCCACGTGAACTACACCGTCACCCCGGACCAGTACGTCTTCGCCAACGCCGTCCCCCCGAACTCCGCCTTCCTCCTCGCGGCAGTCGTACTCGGCGGCATGGGCACCATCTCCGGCCCCCTCGTCGGCGGCGCCCTCCTCTTCATGATCCCCAACAAGCTCCAGTTCCTGGGCGAGTACCAGCTCCTCGTCTTCGGCATCGCACTCGTCATCCTGATGCGCCTGCGCCCCGAAGGCCTCATCCCCAACCGGCGCAACCAGCTCGAACTCCACAAGGACCTCGAAGCGCCCACAGTCCTCGGCAAGGCAGGGGCCTGATCCATGACCACCACCACGACCGAAACGGCCACCGCCGAGACCGTCCTCGACGCCCGCGGTGTCACGATGCGCTTCGGCGGCCTCACCGCCGTCAAGAACGTCGACCTCACCGTCCGCAGCGGCGAGATCGTCGGCCTCATCGGCCCCAACGGTGCCGGCAAGACCACCTTCTTCAACTGCCTCACCGGCCTCTACATCCCCACCGAGGGCGAAGTCCGGTACAAGGGCACGGTCCTGCCCCCCAAGTCCTTCAAGGTCACCGCGGCCGGCATCGCCCGCACCTTCCAGAACATCCGTCTCTTCAACAACATGACGGTCCTGGAAAACGTCCTCGTCGGGCGCCACACCCGCACCAAGGAGGGCCTCTGGTCCGCCCTCCTGCGCCTCCCCAGCTTCGGCAAGGAGGAGCAGGCCAGCCGTGACCGCGCCATGGAGCTGCTGGAGTTCATCGGCCTCGCCCACAAGGCCGAGCACCTCGCCCGCAACCTCCCCTACGGCGAGCAGCGCAAGCTGGAGATCGCCCGCGCCCTCGCCAGCGACCCGGGCCTCATCCTCCTGGACGAGCCCACCGCCGGCATGAACCCGCAGGAGACCCGGGCCGCCGAGGAACTCATCTTCGCCATCCGGGACATGGGCATCGCCGTACTCGTCATCGAGCACGACATGCGCTTCATCTTCAACCTCTGCGACCGCGTCGCCTGCCTCGTCCAGGGCGAGAAGCTCATCGAGGGCACCGCCGGCGAGGTCCAGAGCGACGAACGCGTCATCGCCGCCTACCTCGGCGAGCCCTTCGAAGGCGCCCCCGGCGCCGAGGAGGCCGCCGAGGTCGAGGCCGCCGAGGAAGCCGCCGAAGCCGAGGTCGTGGCCGAGGCCGAGGCCGTCGTCGAGGCCGCGGAGGCCGCCGAGGCCGCCGAGGCCGGAGACGGCGACGCGGACAGCACCACCAGCACGGACGGAGAAGCCAAGTGACCGCACTCCTGGAGGTCGAGGACCTCCGCGTCGCCTACGGCAAGATCGAAGCCGTCAAGGGCATCTCCTTCACGGTCAACGAGGGCGAGATCGTCACCCTCATCGGCACCAACGGCGCCGGCAAGACCACCACCCTGCGGACCCTGTCCGGCCTGATCAAGCCCAAGGGCGGCCAGATCAAGTTCCAGGGGAAGTCGCTGAAGAAGGTCCCCGCGCACGACATCGTCTCGCTCGGACTCGCCCACTCCCCCGAGGGGCGGCACATCTTCCCGCGCATGTCGATCGAGGACAACCTCCTCCTCGGCGCCTTCCTCCGCAACGACAAGGAAGGCATCCAGAAGGACATCCAGCGCGCCTACGACCTCTTCCCGATCCTGGGAGAGCGCCGCAAGCAGGCCGCCGGCACCCTCTCGGGCGGCGAGCAGCAGATGCTGGCCATGGGCCGCGCGCTCATGTCGCAGCCGAAGCTGCTGATGCTGGACGAGCCCTCGATGGGCCTCTCCCCGCTGATGATGCAGAAGATCATGGCGACCATCGCCGAGCTCAAGGCGGCCGGCACCACGATCCTGCTGGTCGAGCAGAACGCCCAGGCCGCGCTGTCGCTGGCCGACCAGGGCCACGTCATGGAGATCGGCAAGATCGTCCTGTCGGGCCCGGGCCGCGAGCTCCTCGTCAACGAGGACGTCCGCAAGGCCTACCTCGGCGAGGACTAGTCCGCGCCGGCTCCGCCAAACCGTGAGGCCCGTCTCCCCTCGGGGGGAGACGGGCCTCACGCGTTGCCGTTGCCGTCCTACTTGGCGGCGTTCTGCTTCTTCTCCTCGGCGTCCTCGATGACCGCCTCGGCGACCTGCTGCATGGACATGCGGCGGTCCATGGAGGTCTTCTGGATCCACCGGAACGCGGCCGGCTCGGACAGCTTGTACTCGGTCTGCAGGATGCTCTTGGCCCGGTCGACGAGCTTGCGGGTCTCGAGGCGCGCGGAGAGGTCCGCGACCTCCTTCTCCAGCGCCTTCAGCTCGGCGAACCGGGAGACGGCCATCTCGATGGCCGGGACGACGTCGCTCTTGCTGAAGGGCTTGACCAGGTACGCCATGGCCCCGGCGTCCCGGGCCCGCTCGACGAGGTCGCGCTGCGAGAACGCGGTGAGCATGAGCACGGGGGCGATGGACTCCCCCGCGATCTTCTCGGCGGCGGAGATCCCGTCGAGCACGGGCATCTTCACGTCGAGGATCACCAGGTCGGGCCGGTGCTCGCGGGCGAGCTCGACGGCCGTCTGCCCGTCCCCGGCCTCGCCGACGACGGAGTAGCCCTCCTCTTCGAGCATCTCTTTCAGGTCGAGACGGATGAGCGCCTCGTCCTCGGCGATGACGACGCGGGTCGTCAGCGGCGGAACGTGCGACTGGTCGGCGTCGGGCGTGGGCGTCGACTCGTGCTCGGCGGTCACGGAGGCTCCTCTTTGCGGGGCATAACAAGCTCCCCCGAGCCTACCTAGCTCCTGTAAGGTGGTGCCACGCAGGGATCACTGAACCCTTCGTTTCTTAGGCCCCAGTACTCCAACTGGTTAGAGAGGCCGCTCTCAAACAGCGGACAGTGTGGGTTCGAATCCCACCTGGGGCACCTTTCCTTTAATTCCAAGGTCACGCGAGATTCATCGACCTTCCCCCCATTAGGGGAATCCACCGAAAAGCGCACGCGCGATCGGCAAGTCTTCCCCAATGTCGCTCGTATGTACGATCTGGCGACTCGCAAACACGCGCTAGCCCTCCTGGGCGATGGACGAACCCTCAACTCGGTCAGCAAGGAAACCGGAATATCCCGCGCCGCCATCCGAGCCTGGCAAACCCGCATCGACCCGCTCCCCCGCCTCAATCAATCGGCACCCTGCTCCGGTCCCGCCGATGCCGCGGCCTACTCCTACCTCCTCGGCCTCTACCTGGGTGACGGCTGCATCAGCGCGCACCCGCGGGGCGGCCACCACCTCCGCGTCTTTTGCGACAACGCCTGGCCCGGCCTCATCGAGCAGTGCCGGGCGGCGATCCTGACGGTACGGCCGACAGACAAGGTCTACGTGCTGCAGCGCCAGGGCTGCGTAGCCGTAACCAGCTACGGACGGCATTGGACATGCTTGTTCCCCCAGCATGCGCCCGGGAAGAAGCACGAACGCCGGATCACCCTCGAACCCTGGCAGCAGGAGATCGTCGACGCCCACCCGTGGGAGTTCATCCGCGGGCTCATCCACTCCGACGGGTGTCGGATCACGAACTGGACCGTCCGGAACGGCAAGCGGTACGAGTACCCCCGGTACTTCTTCACCAACAAGTCCGACGACATCCGGCGGCTCTGCACCGACACGCTCACCAAGGTCGGCGTCCAGTGGACCGTCCTCGCGCGGGGCGGCGACCCCTTCAACGTGTCCATCGCCCGCAAAGAATCCGTCGCGCTCATGGACGCCCACGTCGGGCCGAAGTACTGACGGCCCGGCCTTGACCCTCCACCGGGTGGAGACCTCAGGGTGGGGGCATGGACGGCGTGACGGAGTTGTATTCGATCGGGGAGCTGGCCCGGCGGACCGGGTTGGCGGTGCGGACCATTCGGTTCTACTCCGACGAGGGGATCGTCGCGCCGGCCGGTCGTAGTCGTGCCGGGTACCGGCTGTACGACGACGGCGCGGTGGTGCGGCTGGAACTCGTGCGGACGCTGCGGGAGCTGGGGGTGGATCTGCCCAGCGTGCGGCGGGTGCTGGATCGGGAGCTGTCGGTGGCCGAGGTGGCCGCCGTGCACGCCGATGCGGTGGAGGTGCAGATCCGGGCGTTGCGGTTGCGTCGGGCGGTGTTGCGGCTGGTGGCCGAGCGTGGGTCGGGTTCCGAGGAGGTTCGGTTGATGCATGACGTGACGCGGTTGGCGGGCGAGGAGCGGCGGCGTTGGGTGGAGCTGCTGGTGGAGGGGGCGGAGGAGTCGGTGGCGGCGATGGTGCGGGCTTCGGCGCCGGAGTTGCCGGAGGATCCGTCGACCGAGCAGGTGGCGGCGTGGGTGGAGTTGGCGGGGCTGGTGGGGGACGCGGGGTTCCGGGAGGAGTTCCGGCGGGCGCCGGGGGTGGTGGGGCCGGTGGATCCGCGGGTGGAGCGGTACTGGAGGTTGGTGTGGGTGGTGAACGGGTGGGAGGTGGTGCCGGGGTTGGTGCCCTAGGTTGAGGGGGTCAACGGTGTTCGTGGTGGAGGGACGTTTCGGTGAGCGAGAAGGCTCGGAAGCTGTTCGATGCGCTGGATCTGAACCATGACGGGGAGCTGACCCGGGCCGAGGTGATTTCGGCGCTGCGGGCGAAGGGGCCGACGTTGGCGGCTCGGGGGGACCTGCCGTTCTGGGGGCTGGGGGACGCGGACGCGTCGTCGGCGTTGTTCGACGCGGCGGACAAGAACGGTGACGCGGTGTTGTCGTTCGAGGAGTTCGAGGCCGAGGTGGACCGGCGGTTCGGCTGGTCGTAGGGGGTGTCAGTCGCGGCGTTCGAGGCCCCTCAGGACGGTTTTGACGTGGGCTTCGGCGTCGGCGGGGTCGAGGGGGGCGTGCTCGACGAGGAGGCGGTACCAGAAGGGGCCGAAGACCAGGTCGGTGGCGTGGGTGAGGTCGGTGTCGGCGGGGATTTCACGGCGGGCGAGGGCGCGGGTGAGGAGGCCGGCGACGAGTTCGCGGCGGGTTCGCGCCCAGGCGCGGAAGGCTTCGGCGAAGGCGGGGTCGAGTTGGGCTTCGGCCATGAGGCCGGTGAGGGCTTTGGCGCGGAGGGGGTCGCGGCCGATGGCGTAGAGGTCCGCGGTGAAGGCGGTGAGGTCGCCTTCGAGGGTGCCGGTGTCGGGTTCGGGGACGCGGGTGGCGGTCTCGTGGGCGTAGGCGTCCATGACGAGGGCGGGCTTGGACTTCCACCAGCGGTAGACGGTGCTCTTGGCGACGTTGGCGCGTTTGGCGACGCCTTCGATGGTGAGGGCGCCGTAGCCGTTTTCGACGAGTAGGGCCGTGGTGGCTTCGAGGACGGAGTGGTGGGCGTCCTCGTTGCGGATGCGTCCGCCGGTGCGGGGTGGCGGCGGCGGGTTTTGGGGAGTGGTTGACACGCCATCACCTTAGCCCTACCGTTTATCGAAACGCTGCGTAGCGTTTCGATTGTTCGCCGGACTGCAGGGGGATGAGTCATGAGCAGGATCGTGATCGCGCACGGATACGGAATGAGCAGTGGCGAGCACTGGTACCGGGCGGTGGCGCGGGAGCTGTCGGAGGAGGGACACGAGGCGCTGGTGCCGGACTTCCCGGAGCCGTTCGCGCCGGATGCGGGGGCGTGGCTGAAGGAGCTGTCCGCTCAGGTGGAGGGTGCGCCGGCCGGTGAGACGGTGCTGGTGGGGCACAGTCTGGGCGGGGTGAATGTGCTGCGGCTGCTTCAGGAGCACGACACCGAGGGCGAGGGTCCGTTCGCGGGGGCGGTGTTCGTGGCGTCGATGGCCGGTGAGGTGGGGTATGACGCGTTGGCGCCGTTCTTCTCGCCGGAGTTCGACTGGGTGCGGATCCGCGCTGCGGCCCGGGGGTTCCGGGTGCTGCACGCGGCAGATGATCCGGTGACGGGTGCGGCGACGCCGGAGCACGTCATGCGGTTCGTGACGGAGCTGGGGGCGACGGCGACCGTGACCGCGTCGGGCGGGCATTTCCCCAGTACGGGTGAGAGCCGGTTGGAGCTGCCCGACGCGGTGCGGTTGATACGTGAGGTGCTGTAGCTGAGGCTACGGCTAGCGGACGGGGTCGCCGATGTGGTGGATGCGGACGAGGTTGGTCTTGCCGGTGACGCCGGGGGGTGAGCCTGCGGTGATGACGACGACGTCGCCGGGGACGCAGCGTCCGATGCGCAGGAGTTCCTCTTCGACCTGGGCGACCATGGCGTCGGTGGAGTCGACGTGGGGGCCGAGGAAGGTTTCGACGCCCCAGGTGAGGTTGAGCTGGGAGCGGGTGGCCGGGTCGGGGGTGAAGGCGAGGAGGGGGATGGGGCTGCGGTAGCGGGAGAGCCGGCGGACGGTGTCGCCGCTCTGGGTGAAGGCGACGAGGAACTTGGCGCCGAGGAAGTCGCCCATTTCGGCGGCCGCGCGGGCGACGGCTCCGCCCTGGGTGCGGGGCTTGTTGCGGTCGGTGAGGGGCGGGAGTCCCTTGGCGAGGATGTCTTCTTCGGCGGCTTCGACGATGCGTGCCATGGTGCGGACGGTGTCGATGGGGTGTTTGCCGACGCTGGTCTCGCCGGAGAGCATGACGGCGTCGGTGCCGTCGATGACGGCGTTGGCGACGTCGGAGGCTTCTGCGCGGGTGGGGCGGCTGTTGTCGATCATCGAGTCGAGCATCTGGGTGGCGACGATGACCGGCTTGGCGTTGCGCTTGGCGAGTTTGATGGCGCGCTTCTGGACGATGGGGACCTGTTCGAGGGGCATCTCGACGCCGAGGTCGCCGCGGGCGACCATGATTCCGTCGAAGGCGGCGACGATGTCGTCGATGCTTTCGACGGCCTGCGGCTTTTCGATCTTCGCGATGACGGGGAGGCGGCGGCCTTCCTCGTCCATGATGCGGTGGACGTCCTCGATGTCGCGGCCGGTGCGGACGAAGGAGAGGGCGATGACGTCGGCGCCGGTGCGCAGGGCCCAGCGGAGGTCTTCGATGTCCTTGTCGGAGAGGGCGGGGACGGAGACGGCGACTCCGGGGAGGTTGAGGCCCTTGTGGTCGGAGACCATGCCGCCTTCGATGACGCGGGTGTGGACGCGGGGGCCGTCGACGGAGGTGACTTCGAGGGTGACGCGGCCGTCGTCGACGAGGACGCGTTCGCCGGGGGTGACGTCGTCGGCGAGGCCCTTGTAGGTGGTGCCGCAGGTGTGGCGGTCGCCCTGGTGGTCTTCGACGGTGATGGTGAACTCGTCGCCGCGTTCAAGGAGTACGGGGCCTTCGCGGAAGCGGCCGAGGCGAATCTTCGGGCCTTGAAGGTCGGCGAGGACGCCGACGCTGCGGCCGGTCTCGTCGGAGGCCTTTCGTACGCGCTGGTAGCGCTCCTCGTGTTCGGCGTAGGTGCCGTGGCTGAGGTTGAGGCGGGCGATGTCCATTCCGGCTTCGACCAGGGCTTTGATCTGGTCGTATGAGTCGGTGGCGGGGCCCAGGGTACATACGATTTTCGCTCGGCGCATGGGGCGAGCGTATGCCCTACCGGGGGGTAGGAAATGTGGTCCGGGCGTCTCCCCAACAACCTTTGAGCGAAAGCTTGTTGACATTTTTTGAATGTGCGTGGGGGTGCTCTGATGAGCACCCCCCGAGGGGGCTGGTCAGAGCCGGGGCGGGGTCATCGTGAAGCGGGCGTTGACCTGCGCGAAGACGGTCTGGCGCTGGGGTTCGAGGTCGAGGGGCGGGGCGCCGGCTTCGTCGGCGGGTGCGGCGAAGGCCATGGTGCGCAGGGCGCCGCCGGGCTGGGGGTAGGGGGTGGCGTCCTCGGCTCCGAGGTCGGCGAGTTCGACGAGGGCGGCGAGGTCGGCGCCGAGGGCGTGGGCGTATTCGCGGGCGCGCTGGACGGCTTCGAGCACGGCTTGGCGGCGGGCTTCGCCGTGGGCGGGCGAGGTGGGGCGCAGGGCCCACCAGGGGCCGTCGACCTGGGTGAGTTCGAGGTCGGCGAGGCGGGTGGCGAGTTCGCCGAGGGTGGTGAAGTCGCTCAGTTCGGCGGTGATGTGGACGCGGCCGTGGTAGGCGCGGACGCGTTCGCCGCGGCCATGGCGGGCGGGTTCGGGGGTGATGGAGAAGGAGCCGGTTTCGATCTTCTCGACGGGTTCGCCGTAGCTCTTGAGGAGTTCGAGGACGGTGGTGTTGCGGCGGGTGAGGTCGTCGAGGGCGGTGCGGCGGTCGGTGCCCCGCGCGCTGACGGTGATGCCGATGCGGGCGATTTCGGGGTCGACTTCGAGGCGGGCTTCTCCGCGGACGGCGACGCGGGGGACCTCGGGGGTTCCGTAGGGCTGGTGGGTGGCGTTCGGGGCGTCCTGGGTCATGGTTTCACTCTCGCACCGGCGCCCGTTCGGGTGTGGTCATCGGATCGAAACCTGAGGGGGGTGTTGCGGCTTGTTACCGGTGGGTCAGAATCTACGCGCGTCGTTCACGCTTCGTAACACGCCTCACAAGGGGAGATGGCAATGGCGTTTGACCGCAGGACGTTCATGGGGGCTTCGGCCGCGACGGGTGCCGCCGTGGCGGTGGCGGGGGCCACGAGCTCGCCGGCCGCCGCGGCGGCCGCGCCGTCGCAGGGTGCCGGGAAGAAGACCTACGCGTTCACCGTGATGGGTACGACCGATCTGCACGGGAACGTCTTCAACTGGGACTACTTCACGGACAAGGAGTTCGACGACAAGGCGCACAACGACGTCGGTCTCGCGAAGATCTCGACCCTGGTGGAGCAGGTCCGCGCGGAGAAGGGGCGTTGCAACACGCTGCTGATCGACGCGGGTGACACGATCCAGGGGACCCAGCTGTCGTACTACTATGCGAAGGTGGATCCGATCACGGCGCGGCGTGGTCCGGTGCATCCGATGGCGCAGGCGATGAACGCGATCGGGTACGACGCGGCGGCGCTGGGGAACCACGAGTTCAACTACGGCATCCCGGTGCTGCGGAAGTTCGAGGAGCAGTGCCGCTTCCCGCTGCTGGGGGCGAACGCGCTGGACGCGAAGACCCTGCGGCCGGCGTTCGCGCCGTACAGCATGCACCGGCTGCGGACCCCGCACGGGCGGGACGTGAAGGTGGCGGTGCTGGGTCTGACGAACCCGGGCATCGCGATCTGGGACAAGGCGAACGTGCAGGGGAAGATGACGTTCCCGGGTCTGGAGGAGCAGGCGGCGAAGTACGTGCCGCGGCTGCGGTCGATGGGCGCGGACGTGGTGATCGTGTCGGCGCACTCGGGGTCGAGCGGTACGTCCTCGTACGGTGACCAGCTGCCGTACGTCGAGAACGCGGCGGGTCTGGTGGCGGAGCAGGTGCCGGGGATCGACGCGATCCTGGTGGGGCACGCGCACACGGAGATCCCGGAGTACCGGGTGAAGAACAAGGCGACCGGCAAGGACGTGGTGCTGTCGGAGCCGCTGAAGTGGGGTCAGCGGCTGACGCTGTTCGACTTCGAGCTGTCGTGGGAGCGGGGCCGCTGGTCGGTGGCGAAGGTCTCGGCGAAGGTGCTGAACTCGAACACGGCGGCCGAGGACCCGAAGATCACGGGGCTGCTGTCGGACGAGCACCGCAAGGTGGTGGCGTACGTCAACCAGGTGATCGGGACGTCGACGCAGGCGATGTCCTCGGCCGAGGGGCCGGTGAAGGACGTGCCGATCATCGACCTGATCAACCACGTGCAGGCGGAGACGGTGAAGGCGGCGCTGGCCGGTTCCGAGTGGGGGTCGCTGCCGGTGCTCTCGCAGGCGTCCTGCTTCTCCCGGACGGCGGCGATACCGGCCGGCCAGGTGACGATCAAGGACGCGGCGGGGCTGTACCCGTTCGAGAACACGCTGGAGGCGCGGCTGCTGACGGGTGCGCAGCTGAAGGACTACCTGGAGTACTCGGCGCGGTATTACGTGCAGACGGCTCCGGGTGGTGCGGTGGATCCGGCGAAGCTGACGAACGCGGAGAACATCCCGGACTACAACTACGACGCGGTGTACGGGCTGAAGTACGACGTCGACATCGCGCAGCCGGTGGGTTCGCGGATCACGGGGCTGTCGTTCGCGGGGAAGCCGGTGGATCCGGCGGCGCAGTTCGTGTTCGCGGTGAACAACTACCGGGCTTCGGGCGGCGGGGCGTTCCCGCACGTGCCGAAGGCGAAGCAGCTGTGGGCGAACTCGGACGAGATCCGCAACACGATCATCCAGTGGGTGAAGGCGAAGGGCACCGTGGATCCGGGGCAGTTCGCCTCGGTGGACTGGCGGCTGACGCGGGCGGGCGTGCCGGTGTTCTAGGGCCGGTCTCACCGGGTTGCGGTCGTCGGGTGGTCCGGACGGGGTTTCCCGGTCCGGACCACCCGGGTGCGGGGTCAGTCCTGGGCCGCGTCGAGGAGGCTGTCGAAGGCCGAGGCCACCGCGAGGCTCTTGGCGATCTGCTTCGGGGTCGCCTCCGGGTTGGGTCCGCCGTACCAGACGTTGGCCTGGACCTGGTACTTCGCGATGTAGGGGATCGCGTCGTCGGAGGCCAGGCCGGGGTAGCCGACTGCGACGTCGGTGAACATGTGGTCGATCCAGGGCGTGGCGAAGCGGATGACGTCGATGACGTAGGGCTTGAACTCGTCGCTGTAGGTGGCGCAGAAAAGGACCTGCCGGCCGTCGTCGACGAGCGCGACGCGCAGGTCGTGGACGGTGCCGAGGCGGTTCTCCCAGTAGGGCGCCTCGATGCAGGCCTTTTCGGCGCGCTCCAGGAAGACGGCGGGCCCGGTCGGCTGGATCACCGGTGCCAGCAGGGTGAACTCGGACCGGTTCACCGCGCGCAGGCCGACTCCGTCGGTCTGGGTGCGGGGGTGCTGGAAGTGCTTGGCGATCTCCTCGACGGATACGTCCGGGGAGATCGGCTGGTAGGTCGACGGGTCGAAGTCGTACATCCGGGCTGCCTTTCGGGAGGCATCGTCAGGGCTGGTCGGGGAGCACGTCCGCCGCGGAGGCGGGTTCGGCGCGGTGCTGGCCGTTCAGCCGGTGGCGCAGTAGCGACGAGCGCCGGTACACCTCCTTGCGGACGGTTTGGATCGAGCCGAGCGGCACGTGTTCCGGCGGGCAGCGCCACGGTGTGAAGGAGAGGGTGTCGGCGGCCGTGAGGTTGTCCTCGCCGCCGATGTCCTGGCGGGGGAAGCGCAGCCTGGCGACGGTGACGAAGGGCGAGCGGTGCTCCTCCCATTCGACGGTGAGGTCGTCGACGGGCATGGTCTCCAGGGACGCGCACAGCTGTACCTGGAAGTCGAACTCGTGGTCTGTCCGGGCGAGTTCGTCGACCAGGGCGGGCCGGAACACCTCGTCCTGGCCGGTCGGGTCGAGGGCGCGGGTTTGTACGCGGGCGGCCGAGTCGTCCGTCGGGCGGATCCGGAGCTTGGCCACGTAGTCGCCGTGGCGTACCGCTCCCATGGAGAAGAAGGAGCTGAGGAGGAGGTTCTGCCAGCGGGCCCGTTCGCCGAGGCGCAGCATCGCGCCGAGCTCGTCCCAGGCCCATTCGGAGGCGGGGAGGGTGCCGTATCCGGTGACCCAGTCGTGGAACATCCGGTGGTTGCCCTTGCGGCCGTCGAGGCGGTATTTCGGCAGGTCGATGAAGAGTTTCGCCAGGAAGGTGTAGTGCGCGGCCGTGTTGCAGAAGAAGACGGGGCCGTTGATCATGTTGAAGTCCATCGTGTGGCCGGTGGCCTCGTCGGGGAGGGTGGTGGCGGAGTCCACCCCGAACACCTTGGTGGCCATGCCCACGACGTTGCCCAGCATCCGGTCGGCGCCCAGGTGGGACAGTCCGTTGGAGTAGCGGACGAGTGCGTCGTGCGTGCCGGGCCTGGCGTAGACGCCCTGGGCGTACTCGGGCGGGAGGCCGCCGAGGATCTCGAAGGTGCCGCGCACCAGCCCGTAGGCCTTGGCGTGCGCGAAGCGGACGGCGCGGTGTTCTCCCTCGCCTTCGACGGAGTCGCGTTCGAATCCTTCGACGACGTCGATGATCTGCTGCATGCTCCGGTCGAAGTCGGGTTCCGGTGGTGCGACGTCCGGCGAGTAGCGCACGGGGGTGAAGCCCGGCTGGGGTGGTGTCACCTGTCGTCCTCCGGCTTCGGCGCGTGTGGTGCGGCGGGCGCTTCCGCGACCGGGTCGGGCAGCGTGGTGAGCCATTCGAGTGCGGCCAGGCCGGGCATGAAGCAGTACTCTCCGCCGCGGACGGTCACGAACCGGGGCAGTCCGGTGAACCGGCGGCGTACGGGGCGTGCCGGGACGGTGAGGACGCCGGTGCCGTCGTGGTCGCCGACCAGTGGGTCCCGTTCGGATCCGAGGCCGGTGAAGTCTCCGTCGTTGAGCCACACCTGCTGGACGAATTCGAACTGCCGGGACAGGCTGGCGCCCAGGAAGACGAAGATGATCCCGCGCTCGACGCCGTCGTCGTCCAGGACTCCGTCGGGAAGCGGCGGCCCGTAGGCGGCTCCGCGGCGCAGTACCCGGTGGATGTTGGTGGCGACCACGGTGTCGGTGAGGCCGTCCCTCGGGTTGGCGCGCCGGATGTGTGCGCCGCGCGGCACGCGCAGGCCCCGGGGGTCCTCCTGGTAGCGGAAGTCGTTGTTGCGGGTGGGGTCGGCGCCCAGCTCCGGGTCGTCGCGGTCGGGTGCCAGCGCGAGCGGTGCTCCGCTGCGCCAGCGGCCGACGAACTTGGCGGCGAGCAGTTCCTCGTCCTCCGCCGAGTCGGCGTTGTCGTGCAGGTACCTGCGGAACGCGGCGACGTCCGCGTACAGCTGCCGGAAGGCCAGGTAGCAGCCGTTGCGGCCGAGCACGTCCGGGGTCGGTCCTTTCGGCGGCTCCCCGGACTCGTCCGGGTAGCCGAAGAGGAACTCACCCGGCTGGACGGTGTCCTGGCCGGGCAGCGGCCGGTCGGTGCTGCCGAGGAGGTGCGGGCTGGAGATGCCGTCCCGGAACCCGAAGTGCTCGCGCCCCGTGACCGGAACGCCGACGTCGAGGCGGTAGATCCGGCTCACTCCGGCCAGGCGGCCGGCCGCCTCGACGGGTTCGCTCAGTCCCTCGGGGGTCTCCGCGATGATCATCACGCCGATGTGTACGTCGGCGCCGCCCAGCGGTGGGAGCCAGGTTCCGGGGTCGTTGGCGCCGAGGTCGCCGAGCACCTCCTTGCGGGCGGCCATGCCGGCCCGGAACTCCTCGGAGAAGGAGGCGAGCGAGTCCTGTGGCACGCCCAGCCGGGCCAGCCCCTGGTGGGTGAAGGCGACGTTGAGGGTGAACGGGCGGGGCTGTTCCCAGTCCGCCGCGCTGGTGATCTTCGGCAGGACCGCGCGCAGGGACCGTTTCGTGGCGGCCGGGTCGTCGATCCGGTACAGGAGGTAGACGCCGTGGTAGTCGTCCGGGCGGCGGCGCAGCACGGTGCCCTGGATGTCGTCCAGTTCCAGCACCGGCGCCGTACCCGTGGCGGGCCCGCTCACCCGTGCGGGTGGAGGGGCCGATTGGTCAGGGAGAGGGCGGGTTCCTCCGCGTTCGCCACCATGGACATAGCGTGCACGGTGGGCGCCGGTGTCGGCTGCAATGAGTCCGTCGTGTCGCGTCAGGGGTGCTCGACCAGGGGGCGGAGGTTGACGGCGCGGTGGGGGCGGGCGGGGTTGCGCTGTTCGAGGCCGAAGGTGGTGAAGGCGGTGCGGTGGGGCTGGGGGTAGGGCTCCTTGCCGGTGAGGGTGTTGAGGATGGCGGCGCTGCGCCAGGCGGCGAGGCCGAGGTCGGGGGTGCCGACGCCGTGGGTGTGGCGTTCGCCGTTCTGGACGAAGACGGTTCCGCTGACGGAGGGGTCGAGGATCATGCGGTAGCGGTCGTCGATGCGGGGGCGGCCGGAGGAGTCCTTGCGCATGTAGGGGTCGAGGCCGGCGAAGAGGCTGGTGAGGGGGCGTTCCTTGTAGCCGGTGGCGAGGACGACGGCGTCGGTGGTGAGGCGGGAGCGGGTGCCCTGCTGGGCGTGTTCGAGGTGGAGTTCGACCTGTGTGGTGGCGACGCGGCCGGCGGTGCGGACGGTGACGCCGGGGGTGAGGACGGTGTCGGGCCAGCCGCCGTGGAGGGTGCGCCGGTAGAGCTCTTCGTGGATGGCGGCGATGGTGGCGGTGTCGATGCCCTTGTGGAGCTGCCACTGGGCGGGGACGAGCCGGTCGCGGACGGGTTCGGGGAGGTCGTGGAAGTAGCGGGTGTAGTCGGGGGTGAAGTGTTCGAGGCCGAGCTTGGAGTACTCCATGGGGGCGAAGGAGGGGGTGCGGGCGAGCCAGGTGAGGCGTTCGCGTCCGGCGGGGCGGTTGCGGAGCAGGTCGAGGAAGACCTCGGCGCCGGACTGGCCGGAGCCGATGACGGTGACGTGTCCGGCGCCGAGGATGCGGGCGCGGTTGTCGAGGTACTCGGCCGAGTGGATGACGGGGACGGTGGGGGCGTCGGCGAGGGGGCGCAGGGGTTCGGGGACGTAGGGGGCGGTGCCGATGCCGAGGACGAGGTTGCGGGTGTAGGTGCGGCCGAGGGCTTCGGCTTCTCCGTCGGTGTCGAGCTGGGTGTAGTCGACTTCGAAGAGGTCGCGTTCGGGGTTCCAGCGGACGGCGTCGACCTGGTGGCCGAAGTGGAGGCCGGGGAGGCGTCCGGCGACCCAGCGGCAGTAGGCGTCGTATTCGGCGCGCTGGATGTGGAACTGCTCGGCGAAGTAGAAGGGGTAGAGCCGTTCCTTGTGCTTGAGGTAGCTGAGGAAGGTCCAGGGGCTGGCGGGGTCGGCGAGGGTGACGAGGTCGGCGAGGAAGGGGACCTGGAGGGTGGCGCCGTCGAGGAGGAGGCCGGGGTGCCAGCGGAAGTCGCGGCGCTGGTCGTAGAAGACGGTGGCGAGGCGGTCGACGCCTTGCTGGGGGAGGCCGTCGGCGAGGGCGGCGAGGGAGAGGTTGAAGGGGCCGATGCCGATTCCGACGAGGTCGTGGGGTGCATCGTGCTGGGCGGTCATCGGTGGGTGCTGCCTTCCAGGAGGGCGACGAGGGTGTCCAGGTCCCGCGTGGTGGTGTGGGGGTTGAGCAGGGTCGCCTTGAGCCAGAGCCGGCCGTCGGCGGTGGCGCGGCCGAGGACGGCGGTGCCGTCGTGGAGGAGGGTGCGGCGCAGGGCGGCGAGGCGGTCGTCGTCGGCGGGGGTGGGCCGGAAGAGGACCGTGGTGATGGTGGGGTGCGCGTGGAGTTCGAAGCCGGGGTGTGCGTCGAGGATTTCGGCGAGCCGGTGGGCCGTGGCGCAGGTGTGGTCGATGAGCCGGGCGAGGCCGTCGCGGCCGAGTGAGCGGAGGGTGGCGGCGATCTTGAAGGCGTCGGGGCGGCGGGTGGTGCGCAGGGAGCGGCCGAGGAGGTCGGGGAGGCCGGCTTCGGTGTCGTCGGCGGCGTTGAGGTAGTCGGCCTGGTGGGCGAGGGGCGCGAGGAGGGTGGTGTCGGGGACGGCGAGGAGGCCGGCGGCGACGGGTTGCCAGCCGAGTTTGTGCAGGTCGAGGGTGATGGAGCGGGCGCGGTGGAGGCCGTTCAGCTTGCCGCGGTGGCGGGGGCTGAAGGTGAGGGCTCCGCCGTAGGCGGCGTCCACGTGGAGTTCGGCGCGGTGGCGGTCGCAGACGTCGGCGAGGGCGTCGAGGGGGTCGATGAGGCCCGCGTCGGTGGTGCCGGCGGTGGCGGTGACGAGGGTGGGGCCGGGGGTGTCGGCGAGGGCCGCGTCGAGGGTGGCGGGGTCGAGGGTGCCGGTGGGGGTGGGGAGGGTGGTGGCCGGGGGCAGCCCGAGGAGCCAGGCGGCGCGGGGGATCGAGTGGTGGGCGTTGGCGCCGTGCAGGACCGTGAGGCGGGGGCCGTGGCGTTCGCGGGCGAGGAGCAGGGCCAGCTGGTTGGCTTCGGTGCCGCCGGTGGTGAGGAGGGCGTCGGCGCGGGGGGTGCCGTAGAACTCGGCGGCGAGGGTGCGGGTGAGGAGGGCCTCGATGGCGGAGGCGGCGGGGGCCTGGTCCCAGGAGTCGAGGGAGGGGTTGAGGGCGCTGACGGCGAGGTCGGCGGCGGCCGCGACGGCGAGCGGGGGGCAGTGCAGGTGGGCCGCGCAGAGGGGGTCGGCGGGGTCTGCGGCGCCGGCGGCGAGGGTGTGGACGAGGGTGGCGAGGGCTTCGTGGTCGCCGGTTCCGCGGGTGGGGAGTACGTCGCCCAGTGCGGCCCGGACGCGGGCCGTGACGGTGGCGGGGCCGCCGGCGGGGAGTGGGCCCTTGCGCTGCGCGGCGCCGGTGTGGAGGGCGGTGAGGACCGTGTCGAGGAGGGGCCGGAGGGCGTCCGGGCCGGTGGCTCCGCCGGCGAGCGGGGGCGCCGGCGCTGGCTCGGTCATCGGTCCTCCTGCTGTCACCGGGGTGGGCGGGACACCCGGCCGGTACAACGATCAGACCCGAATGGGGTAACCGGTGGGGGAGGATGAGTTGCCCGGCGGTGTGTTGCCGCCGGGCGGGGCCGGTTCCGGACATGGCTGAGCGCCGCAGTTGCCAGGTCAGTACCAACTGCGGCGCTCGGTATGGGGCCCCGTGGGGCTGGGGTCAGCCCGCGAGGAGGGTGAGGGTGTCGATCACGCGGTTCGAGAAGCCCCACTCGTTGTCGTACCAGGCGACGACCTTGATGTGGCGGCCCTCGACGCGGGTGAGCTCGGAGTCGAAGATCGACGAGGCGGGGTTGCCCGTGATGTCCGAGGAGACCAGCGGGTCGTCCGAGTACTCCAGGACGCCGGCCAGCGGGCCCGCGGCGGCGGTGCGGTAGGCCTCCAGGACCTGCTCGCGGGTCACGTCGCGGGCGACGGTGGTGTTGAGCTCGACGATGGAGCCGACCGGGACGGGTACGCGGATGGAGTCGCCGGAGAGCTTGCCGTCGAGCTGCGGCAGGACCAGGCCGATGGCCTTGGCGGCGCCCGTGGAGGTCGGGACGATGTTGACGCCGGCGGCGCGGGCGCGGCGCGGGTCGCGGTGCGGGCCGTCCTGGAGGTTCTGCTCCTGGGTGTAGGCGTGCACCGTGGTCATGAAGCCGTGCTCGATGCCGGCGAGGTCGTCCAGGACCGCGGCCAGCGGGGCCAGGGCGTTGGTGGTGCAGGAGGCGTTCGAGACGACCGTGTGCAGTTCCGCGTCGTAGGCGTCGGTGTTGACGCCGTAGGCGAGGGTGACGTCGGCGCCGTCGGAGGGGGCGCTGACGAGGACCTTGCGGGCGCCGGCCTTGATGTGGGCGCGGGCGGCCTCGGCGGAGGTGAAGCGGCCGGTGGCTTCGAGGACGAGGTCGACCTGGAGGTCGGCCCACGGCAGCTGGGCGGGCTCGCGTTCGGCGAGGACCTTGATGCGGTGGCCGTCGACGACGAGGACGTCGCCCTCGACGGTGACCGGGCGGCCGAGGCGGCCGGAGGTGGTGTCGTAGGCGAGCAGCCGGGCCAGCGCGGTGGGCTCGGTGAGGTCGTTGATGGCGACGACCTGGAGGTCGGTGTCGCGTTCGAGGAGCGCGCGCAGCACGTTGCGTCCGATGCGGCCGAATCCGTTGATGGCGATGCGAGTCATGTGTGCGTGTCCCTTCGTGTTCGCGCCTCCAGGTTCGCTCGTGGCGTGCGGGCGTGACAGGGGCGGGATCGCCACTGTTCAAAAGGATCTCGCCATCGGTGGTGGCCGGCTCATTCGCCGTGGGTGAAGGTGCGGCGGTATTCGGTGGGGGTGGTGTCGAGGATGCGCTGGAAGTGGAGGCGCAGGTTGGCGCCGGTGCCGAGGCCGACGTCGGCGGCGATCTGCTCGACGCCGCGTTCGGAGCGTTCGAGGAGTTCGCGGGCGAGGTCGATGCGGGCGCGCATGACCCATTGCATGGGGGTGTAGCCGGTGTCCTCGACGAAGCGGCGGGAGAAGGTGCGGGGGGATACGGCGGCGTGCTGGGCGAGGGTTTCGAGGGTGAGGGGTTCGGCGAGGCGGTGCAGGGCCCATTCGCGGGTGGCGGCGAAGCGTTCGCCGAGGGGTTCGGGGACGCTGCGCGGTACGTACTGGGCCTGGCCGCCGCTGCGGTAGGGGGCGGCGACGAGGCGGCGGGCGGCGTGGTTGGAGGCGGCGACGCCGAGGTCGCGGCGCAGGATGTGCAGGCACAGGTCGATGCCGGAGGCGGCGCCGGCGGAGGTGAGGACGCTGCCCTCGTCGACGAAGAGGACGTTCTCGTCGACGTGGACGTGGGGGTGTTTGGCGGCGAGGGCGCGTGCGTAGTGCCAGTGGGTGGTGGCGCGTTTGCCGTCGAGGAGGCCGGTGGCGGCGAGGGCGAAGGCGCCGGTGGAGATGGCGGCGAGGCGTGCGCCGCGCCGGTGGGCGGCGGTGAGGGCGTCGAGGACGGCCCGGGGCGGGTCTTCGCGGTCGGGGAAGCGGTAGCCGGGGACGAAGACGATGTCGGCCCAGGCGAGGGCGTCGAGTCCGTGGGTGACGTAGTAGGAGAGTCCGTCGCCGCCGGTGACGAGGCCGGGTGCGGCGCCGCAGACGCGGACTTCGTACGGCATGCTCGCGCGGGTCGTGAAGACCTGTGCGGGGATGCCGACGTCGAGCGGTTTGGCCCCCTCCAGTACGAGAACGGCGACGCGATGCAGGTGGGAGGGGGGCACGGGACAAAGGGTACGCGGGGTGGGCGGGGCCCGTCGGGCGGCCGCGGTGGTGGCGCGGCCGCCCGGCGGTGGGGGTGCGTACGGGGTCAGGCGCCGCGGACGCGCAGGGCGCGGGCGAGGTCGTCGAGCTGGTCGACGAGGACGCGGCGCAGCATGGGGATGATCGCGGGGTCTTCGAGGCAGGTGTGGCCGGCCTCCAGGTTCGCGGGGTCGACGGCGTGGGCGGGGAAGGCCCAGCGGCCGGCGGCTTCGCCGATGGCGGGGCCGCGGCGGGTGGCGAGGGCGGTGGCTTCGGGGTAGTAGCGGGGCGCGTACTCGCGTACGAGGTCGGCCTGTTCGGGCTGCCAGAAGCCGTGGGCGGTGGCGGTGAAGAGGTAGTTGGAGAGGGTGTCGTCGTGGAAGAGGCGCTGCCAGGCGGCGGCCTTGGCCTCGGGGGCGGGCAGGGAGGCGTGGCAGCGGGCGGCGCCCTGCTGTCCGGTGGCGCTGGGGTCGTCGGCGAGGGCGGCGTCGATGGCGGCTCCGTCGACGGCGCCGAGGACGGAGAGGCGGGCGAGGATGCGCCAGCGGAGTTCGGGGTCGAGTTCGGGGCCGCCGGTGACGGTGCCGTCGGCGAGCCAGGCGGCGATGGTGTCGGGCTGGGCGGCGCTGTCGATGTAGGTGCGGACGGCGGCGAGGCGCAGGCCGGGGTCGGTGCCGTCCTCGGTGCGGCGCAGCAGGTCGCGGGTGGCGGAGGTGATGAGGCCGAGGGCGGTGTCGCGGTCGGCGGGGGCCACGTAGCGGTCGGCGATCTGGGTGCGGGCGAAGCCGAGGACGCCCTGGACGACGGCGAGGTCGGATTCCTCGGGGATGTGGGCGTCCAGGGTGTGGAGGTAGTCGAAGGGGTCGAGTTCGCCGTCGCGGACCATGTCGCGCAGGGAGCCCCAGACGACGGCGCGGGTGAGGGGGTCGGGGATGCGGGAGAGGCCGCGGAGGGCGGTTTCGAGGGAGGTTTCGTCGAGGCGGATCTTGGCGTAGGTGAGGTCGCCGTCGTTGAGGACGAGGAGGTCGGGGCGGGGGCCGGCGGCGGAGAGGACCTCGTCGGTGGGGACGTCGAGGTCGAGGAGCGCGGTGCGTTCGAGGGTGCCGTCGGTGGCGCGGGTGTAGGTGCCGGCCTGGATGCGGTGGGGGCGGCTGCCGTGGCGGTCGACGGTGAGGGTCCAGCCGCCGGGGCCTTCCTGGACGCGGGGGGTGAGGGTGTCGGGGCCGGTGGTGCGCAGCCAGGTCTCGGCCCAGGTGTGGACGTCGCGGTCGGTGTTCGCGGCGAGGGAGTCCACGAAGTCGGCGAGGGAGGCGTTGGCGAACTTGTGGCGGGCGAAGTGGGTGTTGATGCCGGCGAGGAAGTCCTTCTCGCCGAGCCAGGCGACGAGCTGGCGCAGGGCGGAGGCGCCCTTGGCGTAGGAGATGCCGTCGAAGTTGAGGAGGGCGGAGGCGGTGTCGGGGACGTCGTCGGGGCCGGGGGCGACGGGGTGGGTGGAGGGGCGCTGGTCGGCGGCGTAGCCCCAGGGCTTGCGCTCCATGCCGAATTCGGTCCAGGTGCCGGTGAAGCGGGTGGCTTCGGTGAGGGTCTGGTAGCCCATGTACTCGGCGAAGGACTCGTTGAGCCAGATGTCGTCGAACCAGGCGAGGGTGACGAGGTCGCCGAACCACATGTGGGCCATCTCGTGGGCGATGACCATGGCGCGGCGCTGGCGTTCGGTGTCGGTGACGGCGGAGCGGAAGACGAATTCGTCGCGGAAGGTGACGAGGCCGGGGTTCTCCATGGCGCCGGCGTTGAACTCGGGGACGAACGCCTGGTCGTAGGAGTCGAAGGGGTAGGGCTCGGTGAACTTCTCGTGGTAGCGGTCGTAGCAGGCGGTGGTGACGGAGAGGATCTCGTCGGCGTCGGCGTCGAGGTGGGGGGCGAGGGACTTGCGGCAGTGGATGCCGAAGGGGAGTCCGGCGTGGGTGGTGGTGACGCTGTGCCAGGGGCCTGCGGCGACGGCGGCGAGGTAGGTGGAGATGACGGGGGTGGGGGCCGACTGCCAGAGGCCGGCTCCGTCTTCTTCGCGGTCGCCGGAGCGGGTGGCGATGCCGTTGGCGAGGACGGTCCAGTGTGCGGGGGCGGCGACGGTGAACTCGAAGACGGCCTTCAGGTCGGGCTGGTCGAAGGCGGGGAAGACGCGCTGGACGTCGTCCATGAACATCTGGGAGTAGACGTACGCCTCCCCGTCCGCGGGGTCGGTGAAGCGGTGCAGTCCCTCGCCGGTGCGGGAGTAGCGCATGCGGGCGGCGATGCTCAGCTCGTGGGTGCCGGGGGTGAGGCCGGTGAGCGGGAGGCGGTTGCCGTCGAGGGTGGCCGGGTCGAGGGGGTTGCCGTCGAGGGTGGCGGTGAGCAGCTCGTCCGGCTTGAGTTCGACGAAGGTGTCCCCGGCGGCGCGGGCGGTGAACCGGATGGCGGTGGAGGAGTCGAAGGTCTCGTCGCCGGTGGTGAGGTCGAGGCTGACGACGTAGTGGTGGACGTCGATGAGCTGGGCTCGGAGCTGCGCTTCGGTGCGCGTCAGTGCGGACATGCGGCCCATGCTGCCGGATGGCCGCGTCCGCTCCCAGGTGTTCGGGGGGCGGGCCGGGCGCGGGCCCGGCCCCGGGCCGTCATTCCTCGCCGGCGGCGATGGTCTCGTGGTGGCGGATGACTTCGGCGATGATGAAGTTGAGGAGCTTCTCGGCGAAGGCCGGGTCGAGTTTGGCGTTTTCGGCGAGCTGGCGGAGGCGGGCGATCTGGCTGGCCTCGCGGCCCGGGTCGGCCGGGGGCAGCTGGTGCTTGGCCTTGAGGTGGCCGACCTGCTGGGTGCACTTGAAGCGCTCGGCGAGCATGTGGACCACGGCCGCGTCGATGTTGTCGATGCTGTCGCGCAGGCGGGACAGTTCGGCGGTGACGTTCTCGTCGATCTCGTCGATGTCGCTGTTGTTCATGGTTCCCGAGCTTACGTGGCGGGCGTCGTCGGCACCTCTGTCAGTCGGTCCGTGAGACGGGGGCCGGGCGGCGGGGTCACAGGGGCAGGTGGGCGGTGACGAGCCAGCCGCCTTCGGGGGCGGGGCCGGCGGTGAGGGAGCCGCCGAGGGCTTCGGCGCGTTCGGCCATTCCGGCGAGGCCGTAGCCGCCGCCGCGGGCGTTTTCAGAGAGTTTGGCGGGGTGTCCGCCGTCGTCGGCGATGCGTACTTCGAGTCCGGTGGGGACGGTGCGCAGGCCGATGCGGACGGCGGTGGCGGTGGCGGCGTGTTTGGCGATGTTGGTGAGGGCTTCGAGGACGATGCGGTGGGCGGTGGCGGCGACGTGGGCGGGGAGGCGGTTTTCGAGGTCCTGTTCGATGTAGAGGACGACGGGCGGGCCGGTGGTGGAGAAGCGTGCGGTGAGTTCGCGGATGTCGGCGAGGCCGGCGACGGGGGTGGTGGCGGGGTGGGCGGCGGGGGTGTCGTCCTCGCGGAGGACCTTGACGAGGCGGCGCATGGAGCCGAGGGCCGCGTCGCCGGCGGTTTCGATGCGGCCGAGGACCTCGGCGGCGCGGTCGGCGTCGACGCGGGTGAAGCGGGCGGCGCGGGCTTCGACGACGATGCCGGTGACGTGGTGGGCGACGAGGTCGTGGAGTTCGCGGGCGAGTTCCAGGCGTTCGGCGGTGCGTACGGCGTGCAGTTCGCGGACGCGTTGGACGGCCTGGAGGCGCAGGAGGAGGGAGTAGGCGGTCACGACGACGGCGAGGACGGAGAAGAGGAGGGTGAAGCGGCCGGGGCTGGTGTCGCGGACGGGGGCGGCCATGCAGCCGAGGCCGAGGAGGGGGCCGAGTACGGCCGCGGTGCGGGCGGGGGCGCGGAGCAGGACCTGGGAGAGGAGGACGAGGAGGGCGAGGGCTTCGCCGGCGCCCCAGACGATGACGGGGCGGTTGCCGAAGATCAGCAGGAGGGTGACGGTCCAGGTGGTGGCGGCGGCGAACCAGGCGCGGGCGAGGAGGGGGATGCCGGGCCAGGGCACGGCGCTGAGGCAGACGAGGACGCCGGAGGCCCAGACGGCGGCGTGCGGGGCGCTGGGCTGGCGGGCGAGGACGACGCCTTCGAAGGTGACGAGGGAGAGCAGGAGCAGGCAGAGCAGCAGCCGGGTCCAGTCGGCGGCGCGGGGGTGGCGGCGTGCCCAGGAGGCGAGGGGGCTCACGCCGTGGTGGCGGCGAGGCCGCTCTCCCAGGCCCAGGCGGCGATCTCGACGCGGTTGCGGGCGTCGAGTTTGGCCTGGACGTTGGCGAGGTGGGTCTTGACGGTGGAGAGGGAGACGTAGAGCTCGGCGGCGATCTCGGCGTTGGTGAGTCCGCGGGCGAGGCAGCGTACGACTTCGCGTTCGCGTTCGGTGAGGGGTTCGGCGGGGCGGCGGGCGGTGCGGGCGGCGGGTGTGCGGGGGGCCATCTCGCGCAGCAGGCGGACGGTGATGGCGGGTGAGACGAGGGCGTCGCCCGCGGCGGCGGCGCGGACGGCTTCGACGAGCATGGCGGGGCTGGCGTCCTTGAGGAGGAAGCCGGAGGCTCCGCCGTGCAGGGCGGCGTGGACGTATTCGTCGAGGTCGAAGGTGGTGACGATGACGATGCGGGGGGTGTCCTGGCCGGAGAGCCGGCGGGTGACCTCCAGTCCGTCGAGCCTGGGCATGCGGATGTCGAGGAGGAGGACGTCGGGCCGGTGCTCGGCGACGGCCGCGAGGGCTGCTTCGCCGTCGACGACGTCGGCGACGACCTCGATGTCGGGCACGCTTTCGAGGATCATGCGGAATCCGGTTCTGACCATGTCCTGGTCGTCCGCGATGACCACTCTGATCGTCATGCGCCGCCTGCCCCACTGTCGCCCGCCGATGCCGCTGGATGCCTCCCATGGGACCCGCGTGCGCTGCCGCCCGCAACCGCAGGGCGGCGGACGGCGCCGGTGTCGACTTTACGGGCTTTCGTGACGGTGTGGCTCGTCCTTCCGGCCGGTTCGGGTCCGGCCGGAAGGACGAGCGGGTGCGCGGAGGGTTACAGGGTGGCGGCCGCGGACTTGATGGCGGCGGCGAAGGTGGAGACCTCGGTGTAGACGCCGGGGTAGTTGGGGCGTGCGCAGCCCTGGCCCCAGCTGACGATGCCGACCTGGATCCAGGCGTTGTTGTTGTCGCGGCGGAACATGGGGCCGCCGGAGTCGCCCTGGCAGGTGTCCACGCCGCCCTGGGGGAGGCCGGCGCAGATCTCCTCGGCGGGGACGAGTTCGCTGCCGTAGGAGCTCTGGCAGGAGGCGTCGGAGACGAAGGGGACCTGGGCCTTGAGGAGGTAGCGCTGCTGGCTGCCGCCTTCGCGGGCGGCGCCCCAGCCCGCGACGGTGAAGGTGCCGTTGTCGTAGGCCTTGGTGTCGGCGATCTTGAGGGTGGGCAGGTTGATGGGCTGGGCGAGCTTGATCAGGGCCCAGTCCTTGCCCTGGCCGTTGTAGCCGGGGGCCTGGAGCACCTTGGTGGACTTGACCTTGATGGCGCTGCTGCTCTGGAGGTCGACGACGCCGGCGGTGGCGGTGATGGAGGTGTTGTTGCCGGAGCCGCTGACGCAGTGGGCGGCGGTGAGGACGATCTGCTGGGTGTAGAGGGCTCCGCCGCAGCCCATGGAGAGGCGGACCATGAAGGGGAACTCGCCCTGCGCGGCGCGGGTTCCGCCGACGACGGGGGTCGGCGAGGCGCTGGCGCCCGCGGGCTGGAGGCTGACGGCGGCGAGGGCGACGGCGCCGACGGCGAGGGAACGCTTGACGATTCTGCCGAGGGTGGTCACGGTCAACACACTGCCTTTCGTGGGGGGTTGGGCCGTGCGCGTCATCGGGTGAATGACGCGTCCATGACACATCCAGCTCCGCGCCGCCATCAAGGACGCCTTTTCGGACAAGTTCGGCCCGCCCCGGGAAGAACGAAGATCATTCACCAATCGGCCACGAAAAGTTCCCTACCGGCCAGTAGACACGGGTGCGGTTCTGGCCAACTCTGGTCACGTACATGCCAAGCCGTGACCGAGGAGCGCCCCCACATGCGCATCAGCCGCCGCACCCGCACGTCCCGTACCGCCGCCGCCACCGTGGCCGTCGCCGCCACCGCGATGGCCCTGCTCCCGGCCACCGCCGCCGGAGCCGCCCCCGCCGCATCCGCACCGGTCCCGGCCCCGGTCACCGCCGCCGCCATCACCTCCGCGCCCGGCGGCAACGCGGCGATCCTCGGCATCGACTACGCCACCTGGCAGCGCGACGTGGCCGCCGTCGTCGACGCCGCCCGCCCCGCCATCGAGCGGCGCATCGCCGCCGCCCCGGCCGGCGAGAAGCCCGCGATCGTCCTCGACATCGACAACTCGTCGCTGGAGACGGACTTCCACTGGTTCTGGACGTTCCCGACGCCCGCGATCGAGAAGGTCCGCGCGCTGACCCGGTACGCCGACGAGCGCGGCGTGGCGATCTTCTTCGTCACCGCCCGCCCCGGGATCGTGTACTCGATGACCGAGCGGAACCTGAAGCAGGTCGGCTACCCCGTCAGCGGGCTGTACGTACGGGACCTGCCCGCCCTGTTCGAGCAGGTCAGCGCATACAAGACGGCCAAGCGGGCCGAGATCGAGGCGCGCGGCTACACGATCATCGCCAACATCGGGAACAACGAGAGCGACCTGGTCGGCGGCCACGCCGAGCGCACCGTCAAGCTCCCGGACTACGGCGGCAAGCTGTCCTGACCAGGCGCGCGGGGGCGGCCGCCCACCCGGCGGCCGCCCCGGTCCGGGGCCCTCGGCTCAGCCGCCGCCGCAGTAGATGCGGCTGCCGCCGCTCTCCTCGGGCCATTCGGCGCCGCAGGTGTCGCCGGGTACCCCGGGCTCGTCGAAGAGGAGCATGACCGGCAGGGTGAACAGGCAGGGGGCGGCGAAGAAGACGGCCACCATCCACCAGCCGATGGCGTCCTGGACACCCTGCAGGTCCGGATCCCACATGACCCAGACCTGCGCCGCCCACACGGCGAGGGTCAGCCCCACGGAGAGCCCGTCCCAGCGCTCGAACCGTGTCCGGCGTTCGTCACTCATGCCCCACCCCCGTCACCGGCCCATCGGGCAGGTGTTCCCTTGGTCCGGCAACGGAACACCTGACTCCGTCAGGGGCCGCCGGCCGCGGCGCCCCGCTCGCCCGCGATGGCGTTGACCGCCGCCCAGGCGAAGGCCATCGCCGGGCCGATCGTCGCGCCCGGCCCGGGGTAGGTGTCCCCCGTCACCGCCGCCGAGCAGTTCCCCGCCGCGTACAGGCCCGGGATCGGGGCGGCGTCCTCGCGCAGCACCCGGCCGTCCCCGTCGGTGACCAGGCCGCCCTTGGTGCCGATGTCCCCCGGGTGCACGGGGACGGCGTAGAAGGGGCCCTTCTCGATCGGCGCCAGGTTCGGGTTGGGCAGCGTCGGGTCCCCGTAGTAGCGGTCGTAGACGCTCGCGCCGCGCCCGAAGTCCTCGTCCACGCCCCGCTCCGCGAAGCCGTTGAACCGGCGGACGGTGGCCGCGAGGGCGGGCGCGGAGATCTGCCGGGCCAGTTCCTCCACGGTGTCGGCCCTCTTCACGAAACCGCTCTCCAGCCACCTCTTCGGGAAGGGCTGCCCGGGGAAGAGCCCCGCGAAGATGTAGCGGGCCCGGGAACGGGCGTCGAGGACCAGCCAGGACGGCACCGTGGTCGCCTCCGGCCGGTCGGCGGCGTACATCCGGTCGGTGAAGGCGTGGTACGGCAGGGCCTCGTTGGCGTACCGCTCCCCCGCCTCGTCGACGATGACCATCCCCGGGATGCCCCGGTCGGCGACCAGGAAGAACGGCCTCTCCCCCGGCGGGCACACCGACGGCGCCCCCCACACCCGGTCCAGCAGGTCCGTCGCCGCGCCCAGCTCCTCGCCGAGCCGCAGGGCGTCGCCGGTCTGGCCGGGCGAGGCGTGCGTCCAGGCGGTGGAGGTGGGCGCGGGCAGGTGCTTCTCGCGCAGGGCCTGGTCGTGCGAGAAGCCGCCCGAGGCCAGCACCACCCCGCCCCGGGCCCGTACGGCGACCTCGCGGCCCGCCTGCGTGACGCGTACGCCGGCCACCCGGCCGGCCGCGTCCGTGACCAGCCCGGTCAGCGGGGCGGACAGCCACAGCTCCCCGCCGAGCCGGTCCAGGGAGAGCCGCAGCCGCGCCACCAGGGCCTCGCCGAGGGAGACGGGCCTGCGCCCGGTGGCGAGCGCGCCCAGCGCCCGCGCCCCCACCTTCAGGGCGGTCCGCCGGCCGGCCCGCGTACGGGTGACCATGTTCAGGAAGCGGAAGTCGTACGAGGTCATCGTCAGCCCGTACGTGGGCAGGCCCGCCCGGCGCATGGACCGGGCCCGCTCCCCCAGCCGCCGCAGGTCCACCACGCACGGCTCGACGGAGCGGCCCTGGGCCATGCCGCCCTGCGCCTCCGGGAAGTAGTCCGGGTAGCCGGGGGTGTACATGAAGCGGACCTCGGTGCGCTCGTGGAACTCCCGCACCATCCGCGGCCCGTGGCTGAGATAGGCCTCCTTGCGTGCCGCGGGGACCCGGTCGCCGACGGTGGCGTCGAGGTAGGCGCGCGCCTTCTCGCGGGTGTCGGCGATGCCGGCCCGGTCGAGGTGCAGGTTGCCGGGGACCCAGATCGCGCCGCCGGACAGCGCGGTGGACCCGCCGTACAGCTCGGTCTTCTCCACGACGAGGGCGCTCAGGCCGCGCAGCCGGGCGGTGACGGCCGCGGCGAGCCCGGCGGCGCCGGAGCCGACGACGACCACGTCGTACTCGTAGGCGTACTCGTGCCGGTCTGTCATCCGAAGGCTCCGGTGGCGTAGTCGCTGCGGAAGTACAGCAGGGGCGATCCGTCCGCGCGGGCGGCGAGGCCGAGGACGCGGGCGGTGACGAGGTGGTGGTCGCCGGCCTCGTGGACGGCCTCCGGGGCGCAGTCGAGGGTGGCGAGCGCGCCGGGGATGCGGACGGCGCCGTAGGGGCCGGCCTCCCATTCCAGCCCGGCGAACTTGTCCCCGCCGGGCCGGCCGAGGGCCTCGCAGACGGCCCGCTGCTCCTCGGCGAGGACGCTGACCCCGAACCGGCCGGCGGCCCGGATCCGGGGCCAGCTGGTGGAGGACCTGCCGACGCACAGCAGGACGAGCGGCGGGTCGAGGGAGAGGGAGGCGAAGGACTGGCAGGCCAGGCCGGCGGGGCGGCCGTCGCCGTCGAGGGCGGCGACGACGGCGATGCCGGAGGCGAAGGCGCCGAGGACCTCGCGGAAGGTGTCGGCGGGCGGGGTCAGCCGTTCCACTGGTGGCCCCAGAAGCTGTCGGCGGTGATCTCCTTCGCGGTCCAGGCGGCGGGGTCGACGAGGAGGCCGTCCCAGCCGTACTCGACCTGGAAGCCGCCGGGGGCCTGGGCGTAGAAGGACACCATGTGGTCGTTGGAGTGCCGGCCGAGGGTGGAGGCGATGGGGATGCCGGCCGCGTTCATCCGGTCGAGGCAGTAGCCGACGTCGTCCAGGCGCTCCAGCTCGACCATGAAGTGGACGATGCCGGGGGGCAGCGCGCCGGGGTAGAGGCCGAGGCTGTGGTGGCGGCGGTTGGGGCTGAGGAAGTGCATCCGGTGGAAGTCGGGGCCGGGGGCGGCGGTGGGGACGGCGGCCGGGGGCAGCTTCATCGAGTCGCGCAGCTGGAAGCCGAGGAGATTCTCGTAGAAGTCGAGGGTGGCGTCGGTGTCGGGGGCGGGGAGCACGACGTGGCCGAGGCCGAGGTCCTGCCCGGCGGCGGCGGTGACGAAGCGGTTGCCGTACCGGGCGGGGAGCGGGGTGTGGTCCTGGGCCTGGCCCCAGTAGAGCTCCAGGGGGTTGCCGCTGGGGTCCTCGGTGTGGACCAGGCCCTGGACGCGGCGGTCGGCGAGGGTGGCGGTGTCGGCGGGCTTGGCGGGGAAGCCGGCGGCTTCGAGTTCGGCGGCGGCCTCGGCGAGGGCGCGGGCGCCGGGGAGTTCGAAGCCGGCGGCGAGGAGCCGGTCGTGGTTCCCGGCGGTGAACTGGAAGCGGTGGGCGCGGTCGTCGATGCGGACGTTCAGCAGGCCGTCCGTGCCGCCCCGCGCCTCGGCCATGCCGAGGACGTCGAGGACGAACGTGCGCCAGGCGGGGAGGTCGGTGGTCTCGATGCGGAGGTAGCCGAGTGCGCGGATGTCCATGCGGGATCCCTGTTCAGTGGAGGAAGAAGTCGGTGGCGAGGCGGTTGAACTCGTCGGCGGCCTCGGTCTGCGCCCAGTGGCCGCAGCGGGGGAAGACGTGCAGGCGGGCGTCGGGGATGGCCTTGAGGGCGAGGAGGGCGCCGTCGACGGGGTTGACCCGGTCCTCCCGGCCCCAGGTCAGCAGGACGGGGCAGGTGATGCGGTGGGCGTCGCGCCAGAGCATGGTCTCCTCGGGCCACTTCGCGAACGAGGCGGCCATGCGGGCACCCCCGAGCCGGGCCTCGGGGTCGGTGGCCTGCGCGTAGCGCTCCTCGACGAGGGCGTCGGTGACGACGGCCGGGTCGTGGGCGAGGGTGGTGAGGAACGTACGCATCTGCGCGCGGGTGGGGTCGGCGCTGGCGGCGAACTCTGTCAGGCGGCGGATGCCCTCGGTGGGGTCGGCGGAGAAGAGGTTGAGGGAGATCCCGCCGGGCCCCATGAGCAGCAGCTTCGCGACCCGGTCCGGGTGGTCGAGGGCGAGGCGGGCGGCGGTGCCGCCGCCGAGGGAGTTGCCGATGAAGTGGGCGCGTCCGATGCCGAGTTCGTCCATCAGGGCCACGACCGCGCGGGCGCTGTAGGCGAAGTAGTGGCGGTCGGGTTCGGGCTTGTCGGAGCGGCCGTAGCAGGGCTGGTCGACGAGCAGGGTGCGGAAGCGTCCGGCGAAGTGGGGCAGGTTGGCTCCGAAGTTGGACCAGCCGGAGGCTCCGGGGCCGCCGCCGTGCAGCATGATCACGGCGGGGGCGTCGGCGGCGGGGGCGTCGGGTCCGGCCTCGTGGAGGTGGAGGGTGAGGCCGCCGGCCTTCACGAGGCGGGAGGTGTTCTCGTAGGTGAGCTCTTCGCCGGTGTTCACAGCATGGTGTCCTGGATGTCGAGGCCGAGGGCGCCCTGGCCGAAGAGGACCAGGGCCCGTTCGGGGTCGTTGGCGGCGTGGCCGCGGCCGGTGTGGACGTCGCGCCAGGCCCGCTGGAGGGGGTTCGGCCCGGTGCGCATGGCGCTGCCGCCCGCGTTCTCCATGAGCAGGTCGACGGCGGCGACGCAGCGTTCGGTGGCGAGGACCTGGTCGCGGCGGGCACGGGTGCGCAGCCGTACGGGCAGGGGTTCGCCGCGTTCGGCGAGGGCGTACAGCTCGTCGATGTTGCGCCGCAGCTGGAGCCAGGAGGCGTCGATGTCGCTCGCCGCGCGGGCGATGCGGACCTGGGCGAAGGGGTCCTCGGCGACCTGCTGGCCGTAGGAGACGCGGAACCGTTCGCGGGTGGCGGCCACGTAGTCCTCGTAGGCGCCCTCGGCGATGCCGACGACGGGGGTGGAGATGGTGGTGGTGAAGACGGCCGCGTAGGGCAGGCGGTAGACGGGTTCGGGGTTGGCGGCGTGGCCGGGGACCTGGAGGGCGGTGACCGGGCCGAAGCTGAGGGCGCGGTGCTCGGGGACGAAGACCTGGTCGAGGACGATGTCGTTGGAGCCGGAGCCGCGCAGGCCGACGGTGTCCCAGACCTCGTCGATCCGGTACTCGGAGCGGGGGACGAGGAAGGTCCGCATGTCGACGGGGCGGCCTTCGGCGTCGGTGACGAGGCCGCCGAGCAGGGCCCAGTCGGCGTGGTCGCAGCCGGAGGAGAAGTGCCAGCGGCCGCTGAGGGTGAAGCCTCCGGTGGCGGGGTCGACCCGTCCGGTGGGGGCGTACGAGGAGCAGATGCGGGTGTCGCGGTCCTCGCCCCACACCTCCTGCTGGGCGCGGGGGTCGTAGAGGGCGACGTGCCAGGGGTGGACGCCGAGGACGGAGGCGACCCATCCGGTGGAGCCGCAGGCCTTGGCCACTTCCTTGACGGCGGAGTAGAAGACGCCGGGGCGGGCGGCGCGGCCGCCGTGGGCGCGGGGCTGGAGGAGCCGGAAGAAGCCGGTGTCCGCCAGCTCCTTGATGCTCGCGTCGGGGACCTTGCGCTGGGCCTCCGCCTCGGCGGCGCGTTCGCGCAGGGCCGGGGCGAGGGCGCGGACTGCGTCGAGGACGTCTTCGTCGCTCATGGTGTCCCTTCTCTGGGTCGTCGGACGGGCCGACGGCTGCGGGGTGCGGTGAAGGTACGTCCGCGGCCGCGGGGCGTGGAACGCGGTGTTCCCGCTGAGCGGGAAGGCCCTGCGGAGCAAGGCACTGAGGAGCAAGGCCCTGCGGAGCAGCACAGGGCAACAGGACTATCAGGAGTATTACTGAATGAAATACATGGCTCCCGGTGCTTCCCTGCGCCCCGGGGCCCGTGGCAGGGTCGCCCCAACGCCTCACGCAGGGGGTTTCTCGTGCTCGACCAGGTCATGGAGACCGAGCAGGCGCCGCTGTCGCTGCTGGAGAAGGCCGCGAAGGTGCTGGGCGCCTTCGAGGGCGCGCAGCCGCGGCTCTCGCTCACCGAGGTGGTGCGCCGCTCCGGGATCCCGCGCTCCTCCGCCCACCGGATCCTGGACCAGCTGGTGCGGCTGCGCTGGCTCGACCGCGACGGCCGGGACTACCGGATGGGCATGCGGATGCTGGAGCTGGGCGCCCTCGCCTCCCACCACAACCGGCTGCGCCGGGCCGCCCTCCCTCTGCTGCACGGGCTGCACGAGCGGACCGGGCAGCTGGTGCACCTCTCGGTGCTGGACGGGGCCGAGGTGGTCTGCCTGGAGCGGATCGGCGGCTCGGACACCACCGCCGTGCCCTCCAGGGTCGGCGGCCGGATGCCCGCGCACGCCACGGCCGCCGGGAAGGCGGTGCTCGCGTTCAGCGATCCCGCCACCGTCGAGCACGTCCTCGCCCAGGGGCTGCGCCCGCGCACGGCCCGCACCCTGGTCCGGCCGCTCGCGCTGCGCGCCGAGCTGGCGGCGACCCGGGAGCGGGGGATCGCCTACGACCGGGAGGAGAGCTTCCGGGGCGTCTCCTGCGTGGCGGCGCCGCTGCGGGGCTCCGGGCGGGCCATCGCCGCCGTCTCGGTCTCCTCCTGCCGGGGCGACCGCGAACTGGCCCGGCTCGCGCCGGCCGTCCAGGCCTGCGCGCGGGCGGTCTGGCGGGAGCTGTACGGGCCCGGCCGCGCGGGCCGTCCGGGGTCCGTACCGCCCGCCGACCTGGAGCCGGCGGTGTCGGCGCGGGCGATGGACAACATGATGGGCTGGCTGCGGTTCAGCGAGTGGATGTAGCGGGTAGTCATATGGCAGCGCACCAGAAGGGCTCCGGCCCCGACCCCTCGCCAGGGGGCCGGGCCCGGAGCCCTTCCGCCGTCCGCGCTACGCGTCGAAGGTGATCCGGACCCGGTCGGACAGCGGGAGCGCCTGGCAGGCCAGGACGTACCCCCCGGCCAGGTCCTCGCCGTCCAGGACCTCGTTGCGGGCCATCCGCACCTCGCCCTCCACCACCCGGCAGCAGCAGGCGGCGCAGGCCCCCTCCCGGCAGGAGTACGGGGCTTCGAGCCCGGCGGCGAGCAGCGCGTCGAGCAGGACGGTCCCCCGGTCCCAGGCGACGGTACGGGTGAGCCCGTCGAGCACCGCCTCGGCGACGGCGGCCCCCGGCCCGGCGGGAGCGGGGCCGGGGGCGGGGCCGGGGGCCGGCTCGGCGAACACGTCGCCGCCCAGCGAGAAGTAGCGCTCGCGGTGGATCCGGCCCCCGGGTGCCCCGGCCGCGCGCAGGGCGGCTTCGGCGGCGTCCATCAGCGGGCCCGGCCCGCACAGCCACGCCTCGCGCCCGGCGTACGGGGCCAGCAGGCCCCCGAGCCGGTCCGGGGCCGGCAGCCCCTGGAGCTCCTCCAGCCAGTGCACGACGGTGAGCCGCCCGGGGTGCGCCCCGGCCAGTTCCCGCAGCTCGTCCCGGAAGATCACCGACCCGGCATCGCGGTTGGCGTACACCAGGGCCACCCGTCCCCCGCCGGCCGCCAGGGCCGACTTGGCCAGGGAGAACACCGGGGTGATCCCGCTCCCGCCGGCCACGAGCAGCAGGTCGGCGTCCAGGCCGCCGGGGCCGGGGGTGAAGGTTCCGGCGGGCGGCAGCACCTCCAGTTCGTCGCCCGGGCCGACCCGGTCGCACAGCCAGGTGGAGCCGCGGCCGCCGGGGACCCGCTTGACGGTGATGCGCATCGGCTCGCCGGTGTGCGGGGAGCCGGCCAGGGAGTAGCAGCGGGCCGCGCCGCCGGGTATCCGGACGGTGAGGAACTGCCCCGGGCGGTAGGGCAGTTCCGCGTCCAGGACGAGGGAGACGGCGTCCGGGGTCTCCTGGACGCGGGCCGTGACGCGGACGCGCAGGCTGCCGGAGGCCGCGCCCGGGGGCCCGGGCGCGCGGGTCCGCGCGAGGACGTCGGGGTGGTCAGGCACCGGCGGGCACCTCCAGCCGGCCCTCGCGGACGGCGGCCTCGATGCTCGCGCTCAGCGCCGGGCAGGAGCGGACGCGGGCGCTGGGCCTGCCGTCGGCGGCCTCCGCGGCGATGCGCGGGCAGACGGCGGCGGCTTCGGCGGTCCACTGGACCTGGGTGTGGGCGGGGCTGAACTTCTCGCACAGCACCTCGTTGCCGCACTCCCCGCACACGACGGGGCGCATCAGCCGGCCTCGGCGCGGCGGGCGGCGAGGTTGGCGGCGACCTCGGCCTGCCAGGCGGCCGTGGCGCGGGTGGTGTCGATCTCGAACTCGAAGCGGCGGACCATCTCGTCCTCGACGTCGGCGGCGTCCACGTAGAACTGCTCGTACCAGCGGCGGAGCTGGTAGACGGGGCCGTCCTCCTCGGTGAGGAGGGGGTTGTCGATGCGGGTCTTGTTCCGCCAGATCTCCACGTCCTGCTCGAAGCCGACGGCGAGTCCCCCGGCGGTGAGGCGGGCGGCCTCGGCGGCCTGTTCGCCGCTCATGCCGGGGAGCCGCTTCACGATCGCCCCGTACATCAGCACGAAGCTGTTCTCGTCGACGGGGTAGTGGCAGTTGATGAGGACGGATTCCATCTCCTGGCCGCCGCCGACGTCGCTCCACAGCCGGTCGATCATGTAGGAGGGGCCGTGGTAGGAGGCGTCGGAGCGCAGGCCCCCGCCGGTGGAGAGGGTGCCGAGGTCGACGTCGCCGCGCGGGGTGGACTCCATGTACTGGGTGGCGACGTGCCCGTCGAAGACGTTCTTGAAGTAGTGCGGGAAGGCGTAGTGCACGTAGTAGAAGTGCGCCATGTCCACGACGTTGTCGACGATCTCGCGGCAGTTGGCGTTCTCGACGAGCAGGGAGTTCCAGCTCCAGTCGCTCCATTCGTCGCCGCCGTAGCCCTCGATGGCGGGGATGGTGACGTCCGCGGGCGGCGGGTTCCCCTCGGGGTCGTGCCAGACGTAGAGCTGGCCGTTGCGTTCCAGGGTGGTCCAGGCGCGGGTGCGGGCGCGGGGCGGGACGCGGCGGGCGTAGGGGACGGCGGCGCAGCGGCCGTCGCCGGACCAGCGCCAGTCGTGGAAGGGGCAGGCGACGGTGTCGCCCTTGACGGTGCCGTGGGCGAGGTTGCCCCCCATGTGGGGGCAGTAGGCGTTCAGGACGTGCAGGGCGCCGTCGTCGCCGCCCTGGAAGACGACCAGCCGGGTGCCGAAGGCCCGCACCTCGTGCGGGGTGCCGTCGCGGAAGGCGGCGGCGAGGCCGAGGCAGTGCCAGCCGCGGGCGAAGCGGGTGGGGACGGCGGCGGCCCGGATGACGCGCGGGCCTTCGTCCTCGCCTGCCGTGGGGGTGGGGGTGGGGATGGTCGAGGTCATGGGCTGGCGCCCTCCACTTCTTCGGGGTGAGCGGTCGGGACGGGAACGGGCGGCTCAGCGCTCGGCGGCGAGTTCGAGCGCGATGTCGATCAGCTGGTCCTCCTGGCCGCCGACGAGACGGCGTTCGCCGGCGCGCAGCAGGATCTCGGCGCCGGAGACCCCGTAGCGCCCGGCCTGCCGCCAGGCGTGCTTGAGGAAGCTGGAGTAGACGCCCGCGTGGCCCATCAGCAGGGACATCCGGTCGAGGAGGCACTCCTCGTCCATGACGGGGCGGACCACGTCCTCGGCCGCGTCGATGATCTTCAGGACGTCGATGCCGGTGCGGATGCCCATCTTCTGGCAGACGGCGGCGAACGCCTCGACGGGCGTGTTGCCGGCGCCCGCGCCGAGGCGGCGGGTGGAACCGTCGATCTGGAGGGCTCCGGCGCGGACGGCGGCGACGGAGTTGCCGACACCGAGGCCGAGGTTCTCGTGACCGTGGAAGCCGACCTGCGCGTCGTCGCCGAGTTCGGCGACGAGGGCGGCGACGCGGTCGGTGACCTCGTCCATGACGAGCGCTCCGGCGGAGTCGACGACGTACACGCACTGGCAGCCGGCGTCGGCCATGATCCGGGCCTGGCGGGCGAGGGCCTCGGGGGTGGTGGAGTGGGCCATCATCAGGAAGCCGACGGTCTCCAGGCCCATCTCGCGGGCGAGGCCGAAGTGCTGGACGGAGATGTCGGCCTCGGTGCAGTGGGTGGCGATCCGGCAGATCCGCCCGCCGTTCGCGTGGGCGGCGCGGATGTCGTCCTTGACTCCGAGTCCGGGGAGCATCAGGAAGGCGATCTCCGCGTGGCGGGCGGTCTCGGCGGCGGCCTTGATGAGTTCCTGCTCGGGGGTCTTCGAGAAGCCGTAGGTGAAGGAGGAGCCGCCGAGACCGTCGCCGTGGGCGACCTCGATGACGGGTACGCCGGCGTCGTCGAGGGCGGCGACGACCGCCCGTACGTCCCGGGCGGTGAAGCGGTGGCGCTTGGCGTGGGAGCCGTCGCGCAGGGAGGAGTCGGTGACGCGGACGTCGAGCGCGCCGGAGTACGTCTTCACGGGTTTCACGGGTTTCACAGGTTTCACAGGTTTCACAGGTGGAGGCCCTTCGCGAACTCCTCGCCGACCTTCGTGGCGGCGGCGGTCATGATGTCGAGGTTCCCGGCGTAGGGCGGCAGGTAGTCGCCGGCGCCCTCCACCTCCAGGAAGACGGCGACCCGGGCGGTGCCCCCGTTCTGCGGGGAGGGGTCGTCGAACTGCGGCTCGGCGCGCAGCCGGTAGCCGGGTACGTACGAGGCCACGTCCTCGGCGACGGCCTTGATCGAGGCGGTGACCGCCTCGCGGTCGGTGTCGGCGGGGATGGCGCAGAAGACGGTGTCGCGCATGACGACGGGGGGCTCGGCGGGGTTGAGGATGATGATCGCCTTGCCTCGGGCGGCGCCGCCGATCCCCTCGATGCCGCGGGCGGTGGTGCGGGTGAACTCGTCGATGTTGGCGCGGGTGCCGGGGCCGGCCGAGACGGAGGCGACCGAGGCGACGATCTCAGCGTAGGCGACGGGCACCACGCGCGAGACGGCGTACACGATGGGGATGGTGGCCTGGCCGCCGCAGGTGATCATGTTGACGTTGGCGGCGTCGAGGTGGGCGGTGAGGTTGGCGGCCGGGACGACCGCGGGGCCGACGGCGGCCGGGGTCAGGTCGACGGCCCTGATGCCGAGTTCGGCGTAGCGGGGGGCGTTGGCCCGGTGCACGTACGCGGAGGTGGCCTCGAAGACCAGGTCGGGCAGCTCCCGCTGGGCGAGGAGCCGGTCGACGCCCTCGTGGGAGGCCTCGATCCCGGCCCGGCGGGCGCGGGCGAGGCCCTCGCTGTCGGGGTCGACGCCGATCATCCAGCGGGGTTCGACGTACGGGGAGCGGAGCAGCTTGTGGAGGAGGTCGGTGCCGATGTTGCCGGAGCCGACGATGGCGGCGGTCGCTTTCTTCATGCGCACCTCAGCGTTCAGCGGGAGGGAGGTCAGCGGAAGGAGAGGGAGACCGGGCCGAGCCCGGTGAAGGTGGCGGTGTAGGTCCGTCCGGCGTGGACGTCGACGGCGCGGGTGCAGGATCCGGGGAGGATCAGGTGGCCCGCGCGCAGGCGGACTCCGAAGCGGGCGACGGTGCGGGCCAGCCAGGCCACGGCGGTGGCGGGGTCGCCGAGCACGGCGTCGGAGCGGCCGGCGGCGAGGGTTTCGCCGTCGCTGTCGAGGCGGGCCTCGATGGCCTTCAGGTCCAGTTCGCGCGGGTCGCGGCCCTCGCCGATGGCGTAGCCGGCGGAGGAGGCGTTGTCGGCGATGGTGTCGGCGATCGTGATGCGCCAGTCCGCGATGCGGCTGTCGATGAGTTCCAGGGCGGGCACGACGCGTTCGGTGGCGGCCAGTACGTCGGCCTCGGTGCAGCCCTCCCCCGGCAGGTCGGCGCCGAGGACGAAGCCGACCTCGACCTCGATCCGGGGCGCGCAGTACGCGGCGGCCCGGACGGGGGTGCCGGGGCTCAGCTCCATGGTGTCGAGGAGGTGGCCGTAGTCGGGTTCGGTGACGCCCATCATCGCCTGCATGACGGGCGACGAGAGGCCGACCTTGTGGCCGGTCACGGTGGCGCCGTCGGCGCAGCGGCGGCGGACGTTCAGGAGCTGGATCTCGTACGCGTCCTGCGTGCCGATCCCCTCGAACAGCTCGGCCAGCGGGCGTACGGGCGTCCGTGCCAGTTCCGCCGCGCGCAGCAGCCCGGCGGCCTCGCGCCTGAGCCGTTCGTTCGGCATGGGGGTCCTCCCGGCTGCGGTGGTGTGTGGTGCCGCAGACGGTAGGCGCGGGGCGGTGGCGTGCGGGAGCCGGTGTTCCCGCTGAGCGGGAACACCGGCCCGGTGGCGTGGCCGCCGGCGGGGGCTAGCCCTTCTTCGGGCCGCCGGGGCAGACCTGCCAGGCGAGGTGGTAGAGGGTGCTGACGCTGGCGTCGGTGGAGTCCATGGCCATGAAGCTGGTGGCCTGGGGGCTGGAGGTGCCGGCGTTCACCCGGAGTTCGGTGTTGATGTTGAAGTTGCGCTTCTCGCCGCACGGGGCCCAGACGAGGTCGGCGTACTCCGTCTTGTCGCTCGTCTGCCAGTTGTCGTTGAGGGGGCCGGTGAACTGGTGGGTCCGCTGGGAGGTCTGCGGCATTCCCTGGAAGTAGTAGTTCGCCCGCTCCTGGCCGGAGGCGCCGGGCTGGAGGAACGCGAATCCCCGGTAGTCGGCCTGCACGATGGCGTAGGTGAAGCCGGAGGGCACGTGGACGCGGAGGTTGAGCTGGCAGTTCTTGCGGAAGGCGGTCGGCGGGGCGCCGGGCCCGACCTGGGCCATGTAGTCGCTGTAGGTGACGGTGAAGGCGGTGTTGTCGGGGGCGACGGCGACCTGGGCGGTGCCTTCGCGGCAGCCGGAGCCGTTGACGGTGGCGAGCTCGATCACGATCTTGTCGGGCGGGACGGTGATCGGGCCGCCGGCGACGGCGGGGGTGGAGGCGGTGACCAGCGCGGCGGCCGCGGCACCGATGAGCAGGGTGCGGGTCCTGGGACGAGACATCGTTGTCACTCCTGACCTTCGGGTAGCTGCTTCGGGCACCTGCGTCAGCCGGCGGGACATTCCTTCCACTCGAAGTGGTAGACGGTGCTGACGCTGCCGTCGGTGGAGTCCATGCTCATGAAGCTCAGCGCCTGCGGGCTGGAGGTGCCGCCGTAGACCCGCAGTTCGGTGTTGACGTTGAGGTTGCGCTCCTCTCCGCAGGGGGCCCAGACGAGGTCGGCGTACTCGGTCTGGTCGCTGGCCTGCCAGTTGTCGCTGACGGGGCCGTTGAACTGGTGGGTGGTGCGGGCCGTCTGGGCGTTGCCCTGGAAGTAGTAGTTCGCGCGCTCCTGGCCGTAGGCCCCGCGCTGGAGGTGGGCGAAGCCGCGGTAGTCGGCGCGGGCGATGGCGTACGTGAACCCCTGGGGGACGTGGATCCGCAGGGCCAGCTGGCAGTTCTTGCGGAAGTCGGTGCCGCCGGAGCCGGCGCCGGTCTGGGCGAGGTAGTTGCTGTAGGTGACGGTGAAGGCGGTGTTGTCGGAGGCGGCGGCGACGGTGGCGGTGCCCTGGGGGCAGCCGGAGCCGTTGACGCCGACGACGTCGACGGTGATGCGGCCGGGCGGCGGGATGTACGGGGGGTCGGCCGGGGCGTGGGCCTGGGCGGGTGCGGCGGCCACGGCCGAGAGCACCGTGATGGCGGCGCCGACGGCGATTCTGCGGAGCGGCATGCGGGGTCCCCATTCGGATCGGGAATTGGGATTTCGGCGTGGACATGCCATCACGCTGCCGCTGGGGCGGGGAGGGCGTGATACGGCCAAGGCCGCTCCGGGGTCCCCCCGCCCCCGCCCCCTGGCCGGAACCGAGGGCTCCGCCCCCCGCTCCACACCGCCCACCAGGCCGGGGCCGCCGCCCCTGATCCACCCCCGCCGCCACGATGGCCGGTTCCCCCAGAGGTGCGCCGCTGCGCGGGGCGAGGTCCCCTACCCGCCCCTCTCCCGCTCACCGGGGCGGCGCCCCGGACCCCCGCGCCTCAAACGCCGGCGCGGCCATTGAGGCGACGGGCGCGCAGCGCCCGTACCGGGGTCAGGGGCGGAGCCCCTGGGAACGGTGGAAGGGCGGGGAGGGGCAAGCCCCGCGCAGCGGCCCCCACCCGCACCCGCCAGGTCCCGGCGGCCTGCGGCCGGGGTCGGGTCAGCGGGCCCCGTATACCGGCTGGGCCGGTTCCGCGTCGGCGAGGAGCTTCGTGACGGCCGCCCCCGCACCGGACGGAGTCCACCTCGCGCCGCGGTCGGCGGTGGGGCCCGGCCGCCAGCCCTCCATCACCGTGATCCGGCCGCCCTCCACCTCGAACACCCGCCCGGTGACCCCCGCCGAGTCCTCCGAGCCGAGCCACACCACCAGCGGGGACACGTTCTCCGGGGCCATCGCGTCGAAGTCCCCGGTCTCCGGCGGGGCCATGGACTCGGCGAAGGTCTGTTCCGTCATCCGGGTCCGCGCCGCCGGGGCGATCGCGTTGACCTGGACCCCGTACCGGTCCATCTCGGCCGCCGCCACCAGCGTCAGGCCGAGGATCCCCGCCTTGGCCGCGCTGTAGTTGCCCTGGCCGACGGAGCCCAGCAGCCCCGCCCCCGAGGAGGTGTTGACCACCCGGGCGGCCCGCGGCCGCCCGGCCTTCGCCTCGGCCCGCCACCACGCGGCGGCCGCCCGCAGCGGCAGGAAGTGCCCCTTGAGGTGCACCCGCATCACCGCGTCCCAGTCGGCCTCCCCGAGGTTGACCAGCATCCGGTCCCGCAGGAACCCGGCGTTGTTGACCAGGGTGTCCAGGCCGCCGAAGGCGGAAACCGCGCAGTCCACCAGCGAGGCCGCGCCCCCCTCCGAGGCTATGTCCCCGCCGTGCGCCACCGCCTCGCCGCCCCGCGCCCGGATCTCCTCGACGACCAGCGACGCCGGGCTGTCGGGCCCCGGCCGGCCGTCCACGCCCACCCCGAGGTCGTTGACGACCACCCGCGCGCCCTCCGCCGCGAAGGCCAGGGCGTGGGCCCGGCCCAGTCCCCGTCCCGCGCCCGTCACGATCACCACGCGTCCGTCCGCAATGCCCATGTCCGCCTCAGCTCTCCTTGTTGACCGTTGCCGCGTCCAGGAACGCGGGCCGTTCCCCGCCGCCGTGCACCAGCAGGCTCGCGCCGCTCACGTAGCCCGCCCGGCCGGAGGCCAGGAACACCGCCGCCTCCCCCACGTCCGAGGGTTCGGCCAGCCGTCCCAGCGGCACGGTGGCGCCGACCGCCGCGACGCCCGCCTCGTCCCCGTAGTGCAGGTGCGCCAGCTCGGTCCGCACCATGCCCAGGACGAGCGAGTTGACGCGTACTTCGGGCGCCCATTCCACGGCCATCGAGCGGGCCAGGTTCTCCAGGCCCGCCTTGGCCGCGCCGTAGGCGGCCGTCCCGGGCGAGGGGCGGGTGCCGCTGACACTGCCGACCATGACGACCGAGCCGCGGCTCTCGCGCAGCCACGGGTACGCGGCGAGCGAGGCCGTCATCGGGGCCACCAGGTTGAGTTCGACGACCCGGGCGTGCCGCTCGGCGCCGCCCTCCCCCAGCAGCCGGTACGGGGTCCCGCCGGCGTTGTTCACCAGGCAGTCGAGCCGCCCGTGGCGCTCGCCGACGGCGTCGAAGAGCTCCCGTACGGCGGCCGGGTCGCGCAGGTCCACGGCGGTGAAGGCGGCCCGCCGCCCGTCCGCCGCCACCGGCTCCCGCGGCGGCCGCCGGGCGCAGACGACGACCTCCGCCCCGGCCGTGAGGAACGAGCGCGCGATCCCGGCGCCCACCCCCCGGGTTCCGCCGGTGACGACGACAACCCTCCCATTGAGCTCCATCGGCTGCTACCTTCCTCACCTGGCAAGCACCTAACAAATGTTTGGTGGAAAGGTAGCTGATCCGCTCATGGGTGTCTCCACCTCCGGCCCGGCCAAGGGCATCGCACTCGTCACAGCCGACTTCCCGCCCGTCAACGCGCTCCCCGTCCAGGGCTGGTACGACCTGGCCGACGCGCTGCGCGCCGCCGGCCGGGACCCCGAGGTCCGCTGCGTGGTCCTGGCCGCCGAGGGCCGGGGCTTCAACGCCGGGGTCGACATCAAGGAGATGCAGCGCGACAACGGGCACGCCGCCCTCGTCGGCGCCAACCGCGGCTGCTACGAGGCCTTCGCCGCCGTCTACGAGTGCGAGGTGCCGGTGGTCGCCGCCGTGAACGGGTTCTGCCTGGGCGGCGGCATCGGCCTGGTCGGCAACGCCGACGCGATCGTCGCGAGCGAGGACGCCGTCTTCGGGCTCCCGGAACTCGACCGGGGCGCCCTCGGCGCCGCCACCCACCTGGCCCGGCTCGTCCCGCAGCACCTGATGCGGGCCCTGTACTACACCTCGCGCACCGCCACCGCCGCCGAACTCCACGCGCACGGCTCCGTCTGGAAGGTGGTCCCGCCCGAACGGCTGCGGGACGCCGCCCTGGAGCTGGCGGCCGAGATCGCCAAGAAGGACGGCTACCTGATCCGCCTGGCCAAGGCGGCCATCAACGGCATCGACCCCGTCGACGTGCGCCGCAGCTACCGCTTCGAACAGGGCTTCACCTTCGAGGCGAACCTCAGCGGGGTCGCCGACCGCGTCCGCGACACCTTCGGCAAAGGACGGACCGCATGACGGACAAGACGATGACCCCCGAAGAGGTGGTCGGGCAGCTGAGCAGCGGAATGACCGTCGGCATCGGCGGCTGGGGCTCCCGGCGCAAGCCGATGGCCCTGGTGCGGGCACTGCTCCGCTCCGAGATCACCGATCTCACCGTGGTCTCGTACGGCGGCCCCGACGTCGGACTGCTGGCCGCCGCCGGACGGATCCGCAGACTCGTCGCCCCCTTCGCCACCCTCGACTCCATCGCCCTGGAGCCCAACTTCCGGGCCGCCCGCGAGAGCGGGGCCATCGCCCTCACCGAGTACGACGAGGCCATGTTCATGTGGGGGCTGCACGCCGCCGCGAACCGGCTCCCCTTCATGCCCGTCCGGGCCGGCCTCGGCTCCGACGTCATGCGCGTCAACCCCGAACTGCGCACCGTCACCTCCCCGTACGCCGACGGCGAGGAGTTCGTCGCCGTCCCCGCCCTGCGCCTGGACGCGGCCCTGGTCCACCTCAACCGCGCCGACCGGCTCGGCAACGCCCAGTACCTGGGCCCCGACCCCTACTTCGACGACCTCTTCTGCGAGGCCGCCGACGCCGCCTACGTCTCCTGCGAACAGCTCGTGGAGACCGCCGAGCTGGCCAAGTCCGGCCCCCCGCAGTCCCTCCTGGTCAGCCGGCACTCCGTCACCGGCGTCGTGGAGACCCCGAACGGCGCGCACTTCACCTCCTGCGCGCCCGAATACGACCGCGACGAGGCCTTCCAGAAGCTGTACGCGTCCACCCCCTGGCCCGAGTTCGCCGCCCGCTTCCTGGCCGGCGGCAGCGAGCACGACTACCAGACCGCCGTCCGGACCTGGCACGAGGAGCAGAAGTGACCGCCGCGACCGCCGCCACCCGACCGGAACACTGCGTGATCGCCTGCGCCGAGGCCTGGCGCGACAACGGCGAGGTCCTCGCCAGCCCGATGGGGCTGATCCCCTCCTTCGGGGCCCGGCTCGCCAAGCGCACCTTCTCCCCCGACCTGCTGCTCACCGACGGCGAGGCCCTGCTCGTCGGCCTCGACGGCACGCCCGAGGGCTGGCTGCCGTACCGCCGCCACCTGACGATGGTCACCGGCGGACGGCGGCACGTGATGATGGGCGCCAGCCAGATCGACCGGTACGGCAACCAGAACATCTCCTGCATCGGCGACTGGGAGCGGCCCTCCCGCCAGCTCCTCGGGGTCCGCGGCGCGCCCGTCAACACCCTGAACAACCCGGTGAGCTACTGGGTCCCCAAGCACTCCCCCCGGGTGTTCGTCGAGCGCGTCGACATGGTCAGCGGGGTGGGCTACGACCGGGCGGAGGCGGCCGGGGTGGCCCGCTTCCACCGGCTGCCGCGGGTGGTCAGCGACCTCGGGGTCTTCGACTTCACCGGCCCGGACCACTCGATGCGCCTGGCCTCCCTGCACCCGGGGGTCACGGTCGAGCAGGTCCGCGCGGCGACCGGGTTCGAGCTGGCGGTCGCGGACGACGTCCCGTACACGCGCGAGCCCGGCGCCGAGGAGCTGCGGCTGATCCGCGAGGTGATCGACCCCCGGGGCCTGCGCGACCGGGAAGTCCGGGTCTGAGGCGCGGCGGCGAGGGAGCGAGGGAGCGAGGGAGCGGCGATGGAGACGGCATTCACCAAGCTGGTCGGGGTCCGGTACCCGATCGTGCAGACGGGCATGGGCTGGGTGGCCGGGCCGCGCCTGGTCTCGGCGGCGGCGAACGCGGGGGCGCTGGGCGTCCTGGCCTCGGCGACGATGACCGTGGACCAGCTGCGGGCGGCGGTCCAGGAGGTCAGGTCCCGTACGGACGCGCCGTTCGGGGTGAACCTGCGCGCGGACGCCGGGGACGCGGCCGAGCGGGTGCGGCTGATCATCGACGAGGGCGTGCGGGTGGCCTCGTTCGCGCTCGCCCCGTCCCGGGAGCTGATCGCCCGGCTGAAGGACGCCGGGGTGGTGGTGATCCCCTCGATCGGGGCGCGCCGGCACGCCGAGAAGGTCGCGGCCTGGGGTGCGGACGCGGTGGTCGTGCAGGGCGGCGAGGGCGGCGGGCACACCGGTGACGTGGCCACCACGGTGCTGCTGCCGCAGGTGGTCGACGCGGTGGACATCCCGGTGATCGCGGCGGGCGGCTTCAGCGACGGCCGCGGCCTGGTCGCGGCCCTCGCGTACGGGGCGGCGGGCATCGCGATGGGCACCCGCTTCCTGCTGACCTCCGATTCCACCGTCCCGGACGCGGTGAAGGCCGAGTACCTGAAGGCCACGGTCAAGGACGTCACCGTCACCACGGCGGTCGACGGGCTGCCGCACCGGATGCTGCGCACCGAGCTGGTCACGGCCCTGGAGCGGTCGGGCCGGGCCGGGGCGCTGGCGCGGGCGGTGCGGCACGCGGCCGGCTTCCGGAAGCTGTCGGGCCTGTCCTGGGCGCAGATGGTGCGCGACGGCCTGGCGATGAAGCACGGCAAGGACCTGTCCTGGAGCCAGGTCCTGCTGGCGGCGAACACCCCGATGCTCCTGAAGGCGTCCATGGTCGAGGGCCGTACGGACCTCGGCGTCATGGCATCGGGCCAGGTCGCGGGGGTGATCGAGGATCTGCCGTCCTGTGCGGAACTCGTCTCCCGGGTCATGGCCGAAGCACGACAGGCAATGGAAGCACTGCACTCGCTCCACACCCTGCCACCACCAGGGTGATCCCCCTTCTCCGCTGACAGGAGTCGCAAAGATGAGCCGTGCCCGAATCCGCCTGGCGACCGCGGCGGCGGCCGCCGTCCTCGCCGCCCTGACCCTGCCCGCCGCCTCCGCGTACGCGGCGCCGGCGGACGCCGCCGCCACCGCCGCCAGGCACCCGCAGCACCGGCCGTACGCGCCGGAGACGATCCGGCAGATCCCCCTCCAGGGCGCCGTCAACCTCCGGGACATCGGCGGCTACCGCACCTACACCGGCGGTCAGGTCCGCCAGGGGCTGGTGTACCGCTCCGACGCGCTGAGCAAGCTGACCCCGGCGGACATCACCACCGTCTCGGGCCTGGGCCTCACCAAGGTCGTGGACTTCCGCATCCCGATGGAGCTCCAGTACGACGGCGCCGACCGGCTGCCGTCCGGGCTCTCGGCCACCTCCCGCCCGATCAGCGACCTGGGCCTGTACGGCACCCTGGTCGGGGCGATAGCCACCGGCGACCCCGTGAAGCAGGAGCAGATGCTCGGCGGCGGGCGGGCCGAGGCGTACATGCGCGACGTCTACCGCAGTTTCGTGACCGGCCCCGAGAACCGGGCGCAGCTGGCGGCGACGCTGCGGGAGATCGCGGACGGGAACCAGGGTCCGCTGCTGTACCACTGCACGTCCGGCAAGGACCGCACGGGCTGGCTGAGCTACGTCCTGCTGCGGTCGCTGGCCGTGCCGCGGGAGACGGCGGAGCGGGACTACCTGGCCTCGAACACGTTCCGGGCGGCGTACGACGCCCAGGTGCGGGCGGGTCTGAAGCAGTCGGGGCGGATGCAGAACCCGGACCTGCTGATCCCGCTCCAGGAGGTCCGCCAGGACTACCTGGACGCGGCGACGGGGCAGCTGGAGGCCGACTACGGCGGCTTCTACGGCTACCTCACGGACGGCCTGGGCCTGGACCTGCGGACGCTGGTGAAGCTGCAGAACAAGCTGGTCCGCTGAACGGGCGGGGAACGCGGAACGCCGGGCGGTGCGCAGTGCGCGCCGCCCGGCGTCCTGTCGTCCGTGCCGCGGGTCAGACCGCCCGGCGGCGGCCCTGGCCGCCCGTGCCGACGCGGCTGCGCGCGGAGGCCGCGGCGGCACCGCCGCCGGAGGCCGAGCCGCCGGAGCGCCGGCCCTGGGCGGGGGCGCCGCCGGTGCCCTGGCCGCCGCCTTGGCCGCGGCGGGCCTGGCCCGAGCCGGCGGCGGGGGCCTGCCCGGAGGCGGAGCCGCCGGAGCGCCGGCCGCGGCCGCCGGCCGCGGGGGCGGAGCCGGTGGCGGAGCCGCCGCGGGGGCCGCCCGAGCGGCGGCGCGAGGAACCGGAGCCGGAGCCCGAGCCGGTGCGCGGCTTGGGCTGCGGGGGCTGGGGGACCTCCAGCACGACGGGGACGCCGGAGGGCTCGCGGGCGCCGGTGAGGCGGGACAGCTCCTCGTCGGAGGACTTGACCTGGGCGGTGCGCGGGGTGATCCCGGCGTCCGACATCAGGCGGGACATGTCGCGCTTCTGGTCGGGCAGGACCAGGGTGACGACGCTGCCGGACTCGCCGGCGCGGGCGGTGCGGCCGCCGCGGTGCAGGTAGTCCTTGTGGTCGGTCGGCGGGTCCACGTTGACGACGAGGTCGAGGTCGTCGATGTGGATGCCGCGCGCGGCGACGTTGGTGGCGATCAGCGCGGTGACCTCGCCGGTCTTGAACCAGTCGAGGGTGCGGTTGCGCTGCGGCTGGGAGCGGCCGCCGTGCAGGCCGGAGGCGCGGACGCCGTCGGCGAGGAGCCGCTTGACCATGCGGTCGACGCCCCGCTTGGTGTCCACGAACATGATGACCCGGCCGTCGCGGGCGGCTATGCGGGTCGCCACGGCCTTCTTGTCGGTCTCGTCCATGACGTACAGGACGTGGTGCTCCATGGTGCTGACCGCGCCGGCGGACGGGTCGACCGAGAAGGCGACCGGGTCGTCCAGGAACATCTTGACGAGCTTGTCGATGTTCTTGTCGAGGGTCGCCGAGAACAGCATGGTCTGGCCGCCGGGCTCGACCTGCTTGAGCAGGGCGGTGACCTGCGGCATGAAGCCCATGTCGGTCATCTGGTCGGCCTCGTCGAGGACGGTGATCGAGACCTGCGAGAGGTCCGCGTCACCGCGGTCGATCAGGTCCTTCAGACGGCCGGGGGTGGCGACGAGCACCTCGGCGCCGCGGCGCAGCGCGCCGGCCTGCCGGTTGATCGACATGCCGCCGACGACGGTCGCGATGCGCAGGTTGACGGCCGTGGCGTAGGGGCTCAGGGAGTCGGTGACCTGCTGGGCGAGCTCGCGGGTCGGTACGAGGACCATCGCGAGCGGCGCCTTGGGCTGGGCGCGGCGGCCGGCGGTGCGGGAGAGCAGGGCCAGGCCGAAGGCGAGGGTCTTGCCGGAGCCGGTGCGGCCGCGGCCGAGCAGGTCGCGGCCGGCGAGCGAGTTCGGCAGGGTGGCGGCCTGGATGGGGAACGGCTCGGTGACGCCCTGGGCGGCGAGGGTCTTCAGCAGCGCCTCGGGCATGTCCATGTCCTCGAACGCGGGGATCGGCGGGAGGGCCGGGACCTGCGGCTCGGGCATGGTGAATTCCTGGGGCCGGGGGGCGGGGGCGGACTTCTGCCGTCCCGCGCCAGCCTTCGGACGACCCTGGGCCGCACCTCGACCCCGGGTGGGGCGGCGGCTGGGGCGTGCGGAGCTGGAGCTGGTCATGCGGAAAAGCCCTCCTGAAACCGGCAGGTAGAACAAAGGTCGAGACATGCAGACAAGCCGGGGCCCGCACCTCGCGGCGCGGACCCCGGCATGCTGAGGAAATTAGGCGGGCTGGATGTTCTCCGCCTGGGGGCCCTTCTGGCCCTGCGTCACGTCGAAGGACACGCGCTGGCCCTCCTGGAGCTCACGGAAGCCCTGCATGGCGATGTTCGAGTAGTGGGCGAAGACGTCCGGGCCGCCGCCGTCCTGCTCGATGAAGCCGAAGCCCTTTTCCGAGTTGAACCACTTCACGGTGCCAAGTGCCATTTGAATCTCCTGAATAGGCGGCAAGGGCCCCATCCGGGAGAATCCGGCAAAAACAATAAAAGCGCCTGCGGAGCAATCCCGTCAGGCGCACATAATGTTCATGGGTACCACAACTGCAACACCTTGAGGCTAGCACACCCCGGCCGGGCGGCGCTGCGACCCACTTCACTCGGGCCCCAGCCCCGCCGGTCGGAGCCGTCGCTAGAGCCGCTCGATGATCGTCACGTTGGCCTGGCCGCCGCCCTCGCACATGGTCTGGAGGCCGTAGCGGCCGCCGGTGCGTTCCAGCTCGTGCAGCAGGGTGGTCATCAGCTTCACGCCCGTGGCGCCCAGCGGGTGGCCCAGGGCGATGGCGCCTCCGTTGACGTTGACCCGGTCCGGGTCGGCGCCCGTCTCCTTCAGCCAGGCCAGGACCACCGGGGCGAAGGCCTCGTTGATCTCGACCAGGTCGATCTCGTCCAGGGTGAGCCCGGTCTTCTTCAGGGCGTACGCGGTCGCCGGGATCGGGGCGGACAGCATGCGGATGGGATCCTCGCCGCGGACCGACAGGTGGTGGATGCGGGCCCGGGGGGTCAGGCCGTGCTCGGCGACCGCCCGGTCGGAGGCGATCAGCATGGCCGCCGCGCCGTCGGAGACCTGGGAGGAGACGGCCGCGGTGATGGTGCCGCCCTCGACGACCGGCTTCAGGCCGGCCATCTTCTCCAGGGTGGTGTCCCGGCGCGGACCCTCGTCCACCCGGACCTCCCCGTAGGCGACGGTCTCCCGCTCGAAGCGGCCCTCGTCGATGGCGCGCAGCGCCCGCTGGTGGGAGCGCAGGGCGAACTCCTCCATGTCACGGCGCGAGATCCCCCACTTCCCGGCGATGAGCTGCGCCCCGTGGAACTGGTTGACCGGCGCGTCCCCGTAGCGGGCCCGCCAGCCGGCCGATCCCGCGTAGGGGCCCTCGGTGAGGCCCAGCGGCTCGGCCGCCTGCCGGGAGGCGAAGGCGATGGGGATCATCGACATGTTCTGGGTGCCGCCCGCGACCACCAGGTCCTGGGTCCCGGACAGGACGCCCTGCGCCGCGAAGTGCACGGCCTGCTGGGAGGAGCCGCACTGCCGGTCGACGGTGACGCCGGGGACCTCCTCGGGCAGGCCGGCGGCCAGCCACGCCGTCCGGGCGATGTCGCCCGCCTGCGGCCCGACGGTGTCCAGGCAGCCGAACACGACGTCCTCCACCGCGGCCGGGTCCACTCCGGACCGCTCGACCAGCGCCTTCAGGACGTGCGCGCCCAGGTCGGCGGGGTGCACGGCGGACAGGCCGCCGCCGCGCCGCCCCACGGGGGTGCGTACGGCGTCGACTATGTAGGCCTCGGGCATGGCGGGCTCCTCAACGGGTCAGGGGCGTACGGCGATCCCGTCCAGCACCATCGACAGGTACTGGCGGGCGATCTCCTCGGGGCTGTGCTGGCCGCCCGGCCGGTACCAGGACGCCGCGACCCACACCGTGTCGCGGACGAAGCGGTAGGTGAGGCGGATGTCGAGGTCGGCGCGGAAGACCTGGGCGGCGACGCCCCGCTCCAGCGTCCCCAGCCACGCCTTCTCGAACTTGACCTGCGAGTCGGAGAGGTAGTGGAAGCGGGGCTGCGCGGAGAGGGTGCGGGCCTCCTTCTGGTAGATGGCGACGGCGGCTCGGTGCCGGTCGATCTCCCGGAAGGACTCGGTGACGAGGGCCTCGATGGTCTCCCTGGGGCCGAGGCCGGCGGCGAGGACGGTGTCGTACCCCGCCCACAGCTCGTTCAGGAAGGCCGAGAGGATCTCGTCGAGCATCGATTCCTTGGAATCGAAGTGGTAGTAGAGGCTGCCGGCGAGCATCCCGGCGGCGTCGGCGATCTTGCGGACGGTGGTGGCGTTGTAGCCCTGGGCGGCGAAGACCTCGGCGGCGGTGTCGAGGAGTTCCCGGCGGCGCTCCGGCGAGGCGGTCACCTGTGTCTTCTTCGGCTTGTTCGTTGGCACGGGCCCATTCTCGGGCTACGCGTGCTGGCTGCTGACCGACACCGTCTCGCCCGTCATGTACGACGAGTAGCCGCTGGCCAGGAAGACGATGACGTTGGCGATCTCCCAGGGTTCGGCGTACCGGCCGAAGGCCTCGCGGGCCGTCAGTTCGTCCAGCAGTTCCGCGCTGGTGACCTTCACCAGGTGCGGGTGCATGGCCAGGCTGGGGGCGACCGCGTTGACGCGCACGCCGAACTCCGCCGCCTCCAGGGCCGCGCAGCGGGTCAGGGCCATCACCCCGGCCTTGGCGGCGGCGTAGTGGGCCTGGCCGGTCTGGGCGCGCCAGCCGACGACGGAGGCGTTGTTGACGAGGACCCCGCCGCGGCCGGAGGCCTTCAGGGAGCGCAGTGCGGCGCGGGTGCAGCGGAAGGTGCCGTTCAGGGTGACGTCGAGGACCCGGCCCCACTGGTCGTCGGTCATGTCGACGAGGTCGGCGGTGCCGCCGAGGCCGGCGTTGTTGACGACGACGTCGAGGCCGCCGTGGAGTTCCCCGGCGTGCGCGAAGAGGGCTCCCACCTGTTCCTCGGAGGTGACGTCGCAGGGCAGGGAGGCTATGCGGCCGGGCCCGAACTCGGCGGCGAGGGCGTCCTCGGTCTCCTTCAGGCGCCGGGCGTGGGCGTCGCTGATCAGGACGGTGGCGCCCTCCTCCAGGAAGCGGCGGGCGGTGGCGCCGCCGATGCCGGCCCCGGCGGCGGCGGTGATGACGGCCGTGCGGCCTTCGAGGAGCCCGTGGGCCGGGACGTACGCGGGGGCGGTCATGCCCGTACCTCTTTCGGAAGGCCGAGGATCCGCTCGGCGACGATGTTGCGCTGGATCTCGTCGGAGCCCGCGTAGAGGGTGTCCGCGCGGGAGAAGAGGAAGAGCCGCTGCCAGTCGTCGAGTTCGTACGGGTCCCCGTGCGCGCCGGCCGCGGTCAGGGAGGCGGCGCCGCACACGTCCATGGCGAGTTCGCCGAGGTCGCGGTGCCAGCGGGCCCAGTACAGCTTGGCCGTGGAGGGTGCGGTGCCGGGGCGCAGGGCGGTGGCGCGCATGGCCTGGAGGCCGGTCCAGGCGCGGGCGAGGCGGTCGGCGATCAGCGGGTCGGCGAGGGCGCCGTTGGCGCGGGCGAGGGCGGCGAGGGCGTCCAGTTCGCGGCGGAAGCCGACCTGCTGGCCGAGGGTGGAGACGCCGCGTTCGTAGCCGAGGGTGGCCATGGCGACGGCCCAGCCGTCGCCGGGGGCTCCGACGACGTGGGCGGCGTCGGTGCGGGCGCCGTCGAAGAAGACCTCGTTGAACTCGGAGGTGCCGGTGAGCTGGGTGATGGGCCGGACCTCCACGCCGGGCTGGTCCATGGGGACGAGGAGGCAGGACAGGCCGACGTGCCGGCGGGATCCGGGGGTGGTGCGGGCGAGGACGAAGCACCACTGGGCCTCGTGGGCGAGGGAGGTCCAGGTCTTCTGGCCGTCGACGGTCCACCGCCCGTCGTGGAGGGCGGCGCGGGTGCGGACGCCGGCGAGGTCGGAGCCGGCGTCGGGCTCGCTGTAGCCCTGGCACCACAGTTCCGCCACGGCCCGGATCTGCGGCAGGAAGCGGCGCCTCTGCTCGTCGGTGCCGTGGGCGATGAGGGTGGGGCCGAGGAGCTGCTCGCCGATGTGGTTGACGCGGGCGGGGGCGTCGGCGAGGGCGTACTCCTCGTGGAAGGCGATCTGCTGGGCGGTGCTCGCGCCGCGGCCGCCGTACTCGACGGGCCAGCCGACGCAGGTCCAGCCGTGTTCCGCCATGTGCCGTTCCCAGGCGAGGCGTTCGGCGAAGGCCTCGTGTTCCCGGCCCGGTCCGCCGCACCCCTTGAGGTCCGCGAACCGGCCGGTGAGGTGGGCGCGCAGCCAGTTCCGGACCTCGGTGCGGAACTCCTCGACGCTCTCGACGCTGCTCATGGCCGTACGTTAACCTACCAAACACTTGTTAGGGAAGGATCCAGGGATGCCCGACGACACCCGCGACACCCCCGTGCTCTACGAGCGCCGCGGCCCGGTCGCCTACGTGACCATGAACCGCCCCCGCTACCGCAACGCGCAGAACAGCGCGATGACGTACGCCCTCGACGACGCCTTCTACCGCGCCGCCGACGACCCCGAGGTGAAGGTGGTCGTCCTGGGCGGGGCCGGCGAGCACTTCTCCGCGGGCCACGACATCGGCACCCCCGGACGCGACGCCCACCTGCCCTTCGAGCGGCGGGCCGGACTGTGGTGGGACCACTCGCAGCGCCCCGGCGCCGAATCCCGCTTCGCCCGCGAGTCGGAGGTGTACCTGGGGATGTGCCGGCGCTGGCGGGAACTGCCGAAACCGGTGATCGCCTCCGTCCAGGGGGCCTGCGTGGCGGGCGGACTGATGCTGGCCTGGGTCTGCGACCTGATCCTGGCGAGCGAGGACGCCTTCTTCGCGGACCCGGTCGTCCGGATGGGCATCCCCGGCGTCGAGTACTTCGCGCACCCGTGGGCGATGCCCCCGCGGATCGCGAAGGAGTTCCTGTACACGGGCGACCGGATGCCCGCCCGCCGGGCCTACGAGGTCGGGATGGTCAACCGGGTCGTGGAGCGGGCCGACCTGGCGGACGAGACCGCCCGCCTCGCCCTGCGCATCGCCGGGATGCCCGGCTTCGGCCTGGCCCTCGCCAAGCGGGCCGTCAACCAGGCCGAGGACCTCCAGGGCCTGCACACCGGCATGGACTCGGTCTTCGGCCTGCACCACCTCGCGCACGCCCACAACGCGGAGACCGCGGCGGACCCGCTCGGCGGGATGGACGTCGCCGCCATGAAGGAGGCGAACACCTGATGGACCTCGACCACGCACCCGACGTGGAGGCCTTCCGCGCCGAGGCGCGGGCCTGGCTGGCCGCCCACGTGCCCGCCGCCCCCCTGCCCTCCCTGGAGACGGAGGAGGGCTTCGCCGCGCACCGCGCGTGGGAGGCGAAGCTGCACGCGGACCGCTGGTCGGCGGTGTCCTGGCCCGAGGAGTACGGGGGCCGGGGCGTCGACATCGTGAAGTGGCTGGTGTTCGAGGAGGAGTACTGGGCGGCCGGCGCCCCCGGCCGGGTCTCCCAGAACGGCATCAGCCTCCTCGCGCCGACCCTCTTCGACCACGCCACGGACGAGCAGCGGGCCCGGGTGCTGCCCTCCATGGCGAGCGGCGAGGTGATCTGGGCGCAGGCCTGGTCGGAACCGGAGTCGGGCTCCGACCTGGCCTCGCTGAAGTCCCGGGCGGTGCGCACGGAGGGCGGCTGGCTGCTGTCCGGGCAGAAGACCTGGTCCTCCCGGGCCGCCTTCGCCGACCGGGCCTTCGGCATCTTCCGCACCGACCCGGACGCCCCGAAGCCGCACCAGGGGCTGACGTACCTGATGTTCGACCTGCGCGCGCCCGGGGTGACGGTACGGCCCATCGGCCGCCTCGACGGCAAGCCGGCCTTCGCGGAGCTCTTCCTGGACCAGGTGTTCGTCCCCGACGAAGACGTCATCGGCGAGCCGGGGCACGGCTGGCGGATCGCGATGTCGACCACCGGCAACGAGCGGGGCCTGACCCTGCGCTCCCCCGGCCGCTTCCTGGCCGCCGCCGACCGGCTGGTCAGGCTGTGGCGCGCGCAGGGCGACCCCGCCGACACGGGGCTGCGCGACCGGGTCGCGGACGCGGTGGTCGGGGCCCGCGCCTACGAGCTGTTCACCTGGGCGGGCGCCTCCCGCTTCGCGGCGGGCGCGGCCATCGGCGCCGAGTCCAGCCTGAACAAGGTGTTCTGGTCCCAGTACGACATCGCCCTGCACGAGACGGCCCTGGACCTGCTGGGCGCGGACGCGGAGCTCGCCGACGGCGAGTGGGCCGAACCGTGGGTCTTCTCGCTGGCCGGGCCGATCTACGCGGGCACGAACGAGATCCAGCGCGACATCATCGCCGAGCGGCTGCTCGGCCTCCCGAAGGGCCGCCGCTGATGCGCTTCCTGCCGACCGAGGAACAGTCCGACTACGCCCGTACGCTGCGCTCCCTCCTGGGCGCGGCCGCGGTCCCGGCGGCCGTACGGGCCTGGGCGGCCGGGGAGCACGGGCCCGGGCGGGCGCTGTGGTCCTCCCTCGCCGGGACGGGCCTGTTCGCGCTGGCCGTGCCGGAGGCGTACGACGGGGTGGGCCCGCTGCCGGTGGAGCTGGCGCTCGGCTTCGTGGAGCTGGGGCGGGCGGGGGTGCCCGGCCCGGTGGTGGAGACGGCGGCGGCCGCGGTGCTCCTCGCGGAGCTGGGCGACGAGGCCCTGTCGAAGCGCTTCCTGCCGGGGCTCGCCGGGGGCGGGGCGTCGGCGACGGTGACGCTGCCGGGCGGCTCCCCGTACGCCCTGGACGCGGACGCGGTGACGCACCGCTTCACGGTGACGGAGGCCGGCGAGCTGCGACTGGCCGCCGGCCCCGGCGACCCGCTGACCTCCACCGACCCGGCGCGGCGCCTGTACCGGCCTCCCGCGGGCGGGGAGCTGCTGGCGGCGGGCCCGGCGGTGTCGGCGGCGGCCGGGACGGCCCTGCGCTGGGCGCGGCTGCTGACGGCGGCGCAGTGCCTGGGCGTGGGCGAGGCCCTGCTGGCGCGGACGGTGGAGCACGCGAAGCAGCGCACCCAGTTCGGGACGCCGATCGGCGGTTTCCAGGCGGTCAAGCACCGGCTGGCGGACACCCTGCTGGCGCTGGAGTTCGCCCGGCCGCTGCTGTGGGCGGCGGCGCTGTCCCTGTCCCGCCCGGACGTGGCGGCGGCGAAGCTGACCGCGGGCGAGGCCTCGTACGCGGCCGCGCTCACCGCCCTCCAGCTGCACGGCGCGGTCGGCTACACGGAGGAACTGGACCTCTCCCTGTGGCTGCGCAAGGCCCGCCCACTGCGCGACGCGTGGGGCGGGCCGTCGCAGTGCCGGGCGGAGGTGGTGGGCTAGAAGACGGACACCCGGAGGGTGACGACGTAGTCCTCCTCGACGGTCCCGTCCGGGAACAGGTCCAGCAGGCGGGCCCGCTCGGCGTCGATGAACTCCCGGGTGCGGGTCTCCCCGAGGACGAGGAACGCCGAGTGGGTGGCGTGGTTGGCGAGGTGCGCCTCCAGCGGGATCCGGCGCGACCAGCGGACCTCGCGGGTGCTGACGTCGAGCCCGTCCCCGTGTTCCCGGACGGGCATCCCGCTCACCCCGAAGAACTCCCGCAGCCGGCCGTCCTGCTCGGCGATCCACGGCACCCGGACGTCCATGTCGTTCCACCACAGGGCGAGCGCCCCGCCGGGGCGCAGCACGCGGCGGGCCTCCGGGACGGAGCGGGCGGGGTCGGTCCAGTGCCAGGCCTGGGCGTACGTGAGGAGGTCGAGGCTCCCGGAAGCGAGCGGCAGCGCGTTGCCGTCGCCGCGCACGACGGGGATCGCGGGGTGCGCGCGCCGGAACTCGGCGGCCATCCCGTCGCCGGGCTCCACCGCGACGACGCGGGCCCCGCGGGCGTGCAGCAGCGCGCTGGCGATCCCGGTCCCGGCCCCGGCGTCGGCCACCCGCGCCCCGCGCAGGGACCGCCCGGCGAGCGCTTCGACCGCGTCGAACAGGGCGTCGGGGTAGCCGGGGCGGTGGGCGTTGTACGCGGCCGCGGCGGCGTCGAAGGAACGGGCACGAGTCGTCGTCATCCCGCCATTCTTCCGAACCCCGGACCGGAAAACGAAGGGGTTCCCACCGGACCCCCTTCCCCGGCTCCCGGGGTCGCCGCTGCGCGGGGCGGGGTCCCCGCCCCGCCCTTCCACCGTTCCCAGGGGCGCTGCCCCTGACCCCGGTACGGGCGCTGCGCGCCCGGTGCGCTCAAACTCCCCCAGCTACCGCTGGGAGGTGCCCCCAGCGCGGGCTGGATATCGCGCAGCGAAATTCCAGCCCCGCCGGCGTTTGAGGCGCGGGGGTCTGGGGGCGGAGCCCCCAGGGGGTCCGGGGCGGAGCCCCCGGGGAACGGGCGAAGGGCGGGTAGGGGACGGCCCCGCGCAGCGGCCCCCGGTCCCCCCGGCCAGGGGACCGGTCAGCGGAACTCCCGCACCACCTCGATGCGCCCCACGATGTGCGCGTTGAACTCGGGGAGTTCCCCGGCCGGGACCCACAGCTCCAGGATCGTCTCGCCGCCCGCCTGCCGGACGGGGTAGCGTTCCAGGAAGGCCGAGTCGACCTCGAAGCGGGTCACGTAGCCGGCACCGTCGTGCTTGACGTTCCAGTCCCGCGCGATCCGCACCGCGTAGTCCTCGTTGAGCACCGGATAGAAGATCGGCTGCTCCGGCAGCCTCGGCGGCCAGGCCCGCCAGTCGAGGGCGCGCACCAGTTCGAGTTCGACGGGGCCGGTGGGACGCCAGAGGGTGGTGGTGGACATGCCCGCGACCCTAGACGAGCGGCCGCCCGGGCGGAAACGACTTCGGGCGGCCCCCGGTCTGATGAACCGGAAACCGCCCGAAGGAAAGGTGCGCCGCCAGGGACTCGAACCCCGGACCCGCTGATTAAGAGTCAGCTGCTCTAACCAACTGAGCTAGCGGCGCCTCGACAGGAAAAATACCCGGTCCGCGGGCGTGCTCCAAATCGTGCCCGGCTCAGCGCCGACCCCGGCCCCGACCCCGGCCCCGGCCCCCGCGCAGCGACAGCCGCAGCAGCAGCGCCGTCTGGAGCAGGAGCAGCGCCGCGGTGGCCGCCGCCTGCCAGAGCGGTTCGGGCGGGCGGGGGCCGCGGGCCCAGGCGGGGCCGTCGGGGTCGACGGTGACCTCCACCCGGGCGCCCGGCCGGAGGTCCAGCGCCACGGGGCCGGCCAGGTCGCGGCCCGCCTCGGTCCGCAGCCGCAGCGACGGGGTGTGCGTGGCGCCGTCCTCGACCATGGTCCGCGAGACCACGACGGCCGTCTCGACCCGGCCCCGGTCGTGGAGGGCGTGCCGGTCCCAGGCGCTCAGGCCGAGCGCCGCGATCCCGACGGCGGCGAAGGCGAGGACGGTGCGTGCCACGAACTCCGCGCCGGTGCCGTGCGATACGAGCGCCCCGACGACGAACAGGCCCAGCAGCACCGGAACCCAGGCCCACTCGGGCCCCCGCAGCAGCAGGACGGCCCCGAACTCCGCAGCCAACAGAAGGCAGTTGCGCAGCAACGCCCCCGACACCCGCCGGACCAGTTCAGCCATGAACACATCATGCCGCGAATACTCCGGCACGTCCCGCCCGCGCACCGTCCGTCGCGGGGCCGTACGATCGGCCACACGGGCGGGGTCGTGGTACAGAGGTCGTTGCACCCCCTTGCGAAGGGGGAGGACGCCGGTTCGAATCCGGCCGCCCCGCCCCCTCGCCCGCCGCCCCCTCGCCCGCCGCCCCCCCTCGCCCGTCACCCCCTCACGGCGTCGCCGCGAGCCAGGCCGCCGCGCCCGCCACCGCCGCCCGCGCGGCCGGCAGCGGCAGGCCCAGGAAGCCGTGGAAGACCCCCGGGTAGAGCCGTACCTCGCAGTCCGCCCCCGCCTCCCCCAGCCGGCGCGCGTACGCGAGCCCCTCGTCCCGCAGCAGGTCGCAGTCCGCGAGGACGAGCAGCGTGCGCGGCAGCCCGGACAGGTCCGGCGCCCGCAGCGGCGAGACGTGCGGGTGGGCGGGGTCGCCGCCGTACTGGTCCCAGTACCAGGCCATGTGCGCGGCGGTGTGGAAGTACCCGCGCCCGTACGCCGCCACCGACTCGGAGCCCATCGAGGCGTCCAGCGGCGGGTAGGCCAGCAGCTGCCCGGCGACCAGGCCGGGGGCCCGCAGTGCGGTGACGGCCGCCAGGTTGCCCCCGCTGGAGTCCCCCGCCACCACCACCCGGGCCGGGTCGCAGCCCAGCCGCTGCGCCTCGGCCCGCGCCCACAGCAGTACGGCCAGGGCGTCGTCGGCCGCCGCCGGCCAGGGGTGCTCCGGGGCGAGCCGGTAGTCGGCGGAGACGACCACCGCCCCGGAGGCCGAGGCCAGGGCGCGGCACAGGGCGTCGTGGGTGTCCGGGCCGCACATCACCCACCCGCCGCCGTGCAGGTACACCGCCAGCGGCCGGCCCGCCGCCCCGGGCGCGGGGTCGTAGACCCGGACCGGCACCCCGCCCGCGGTGGTGTCGTACACCGAGGCCACCTCCGGCCCCGCCGGGCGGGCCGGGGCCCCGGCGGCCACCGCGGCCCGCAGGGCGGCCGCGTCCCCGGGACCGGGGAAGCCTGCGGCCATCGCGTCGCACAGCCGCCGGGCGGCCGGCGACAGCCCGTCCCGGGTCATCGGGCCGTCATCCCGCCGTCGACCGCGAACTCGGCGCCGGTGATGTACGAGGACGCGTCCGAGCACAGGAACAGCACCAGTTCCCCGACCTCCCCCGGCCGGCCCATCCGCCCCAGCGGCACGTGCGACCAGTCCCGCCCCGCGACGGCGTCGGCCACCATCGGGGTGTCGATGGCCCCCGGGTGCACCGAGTTGACCCGGATCCCGTCCGGGGCCAGGTCCAGCGCCGCCGACCGGGTCAGCCCGCGCAGTCCGAACTTGGCGGAGCCGTAGGCAGCGTGGCCGGGGATGCCGACGAGCCCGGCGGTGGAGGAGATGTTGACGACGGAGCCGCCCCCGCCGGCGCGCAGCACCGGGGCCAGGGCCCGGATCCCGAGGAAGGGGCCGAGCAGGTTGACCCGCAGCAGTTCCTCGAAGCCCTCGGGGCTCTGCTCCTCGACGTGCGCGGTGCGCCACAGCGCGGCGTTGTTGACCAGTGCGGACACCGTCCCGAAGGCGGCCACCGCCTCTCGCACCACCCCGGCCCAGCTGTCGGCGTCGGCCACGTCGTGGCGTACGTACAGGCCCTGGCCGCCCAGTGCGGCGGCGACGGCCCGGCCCTCCTCCTCGCGGAGGTCGGTGACGACGACCCGCGCGCCGGCCCCGGCGCACAGCCGGGCCTCCGCGGCGCCCTGGCCGCGTGCGGCACCGGTGATGACGACGACCTTGCCCTCCAGCGACACCATCTCAGGCCTCCAGGGCGCGGAAGTGCGGGATGACCTTCTCGCCCCACTGCCGGATGGTCTCCAGGCAGGCCTCCTGCGGGACGGTGCCCATCTGGATCAGGCACATCACCTCGTCGACGCCGATCTCGCGCAGCTGTTCCACGTACGCGACGGCCGTCTCGGCGCTGCCGTAGGCGTGCTCCGCGTTGTAGGTGCCGGTGTCGACGGGGCGGGCGGGTATGTGCGCCTCGTGCAGCTTGGCGACGAGGTCGGCGCGGCCGCGTTCGAGGGCGGCGGTGTGGTCCTCGTCCTCGGCGTGGGCAGTCGGCGCGGGCCCGTTGCCGTACCAGTGGGCGATGGACTCGGCGAAGAAGCGCTGGCCCCTGGTGCCGAGCCGCAGGGCCCGTTCGGCGTCGTCGAGGACGATGGTGGGGCAGAGGGCGGAGAGGTGGTCGTTGACGGTGGCGGAGACGAGGCGTTCGCCGCTGCGGGTGGCGATGGCCTCGTCGTAGACCTTGCGCATGGCGCGGACGTCGTCGGCGCCGGCGAAGCCCATCACGAGGGCTCCGATGCCGAGTTCGGCGGCGAGCTTGAGGGTGTCGTGCTTGGAGCAGGCCATGAACAGCGGCGGGTGCGGGTCCTGCACGGGGCGGGGCAGGACCGCCCCGGGGCCGATGTCGATGGAGCCGTGCCATTCGAGGACGGGCTCCTTCCAGGCGGAGGCGAAGATCCGCAGCGCTTCCTCCATCTGCGGGTAGGTGTCCTCGGGGCGCACCCCGTACATGGACATCTCCTGGCGGGTGGCGCCGCGTCCGGCGCCGATGTCGACGCGGCCGCCGCTGAGCACGTCGAGCATGGCGGCGCGCTCGGCGACGCGGACGGGGTGCTGGTAGCCGAAGGGCATGGTGACCACGCCGTGGCCGATGCGGATGGTGCTGGTGCGGGCGGCGACCCAGGTCAGGAAGATCTCGGAGGCGCTCATGTGGGCGTACTGGGTCAGGGAGTGGTGTTCCACGGCCCAGATCCGGTCGAAGCCCATCTCCTCGGCGAGGACGGCCTGTTCGACGCAGTCGTGGATGACCTGGCGTTCGCGTTCGGGGGTGGGGTCGACGAGCTGGGCCTCGAAGATCATCGAGAACTTCACGTGGGGTCCCTCCAGCCGGAGTTATTTCTAATAGGAATACTTCTAGCAGGCATACCCCATCGAGGGAAGGGTGCCGCGGGACCGGTCGTAGACTGCGCTGCGTGGCAGACGAGACGGCCGAGACGGCAGACGAGACGTCGGCGGGGACGAACCCGCGCACCCTCCCCGCGACCAGCTGGGCGGTCCTCGGGCTGCTCTCCTTCGGCGAGGAACTCTCCGGCTACGACCTGAAGAAGTGGTCGGACTGGTCGCTGCGCTTCTTCTACTGGAGCCCGTCCTTCAGCCAGATCTACAGCGAGCTCAAGCGGCTGGAGAAGGCCGGCTACGCCTCCTCGCGGATGGTCGCCCAGGACACCGGCACCCGCGACAAGCGCGTGTACCGGATCACCGGTGCGGGCATGGCCGCGGTACGGACCTGGGCGCGCGAGGCGCCCGTCGACCCGCCGGTCCTCAAGCACGGGCCGATGCTGCGGCTGTGGCTGGGCCACCTGCTGGAGCCGGAGCAGATGCGCGAAGTGCTGCACCGGCACCAGGAGTTCGCGGAGGACATGCGCCGGCGTGCGGAGGCCGACGTCGAGGGCGCCAAGGACGAGGCGGCCTGGGCGTACCCCACCCTGACCCTCAAGTGGGCCGAGCGGTACTACACCTCCGAGCGCGACCTGGCGGCCGCGATGCTGGAGGACATCGACGCCCTGGAGGCGGCGCGCGCCGCCGCGGGTTCCGCCGCGGGGGCCGTCGAGGGGCCCGCGGAGGATCCTGCCGAGGGGCCTGCCGAGGGATCCGCCAACCGCCCGTAGGAGCGGCGGAAGTAGAGCAGCGGCGCCCCCTCGCGGTGCGCCGCGAGGGCGGTGACGCGGCCGAGGGCGATGGCGTGGTCGCCGCCGTCCAGCACGTCCTCCAGTACGCACTCCACGGTGGCGAGCGCCCCGTCGAGCAGGGGCGCGCCGCCCGCACCCGGACGCCAGGCCACTCCGGCGAACTTGTCCCCGCCGGTGACGGCGAAGCGGCGGCACAGCTCCTCCTGGTCCGCCGCCAGGACGTTGACGGCGAAGGCCCCTGCGGCCCGGATCCGCGGCCAGGTCGCCGAGGTGCGGGCCGGGCAGAAGCAGACCAGCGGCGGGTCGAGGGAGACGGACGAGAAGGACTGCACGGCCATCCCGGCGGGACGGCCGTCGCCGTCGCACGCCGTGATGACGGCGACGCCGGTGCAGAAGCCGGCCAGGACCGCCTTCATCCCGGCGGGGGTCGGGGCGGGGGTGGTGAGGGTCGACACGGTGACCTCCCGAGGCAGAGTTGTTCCTACTAGGTATATGCCTAACCGAAACAGCTGTGATTGGATACCGCCCACGCTCGCTCGTCAAGTACTCACGTCACGACAAGCAGGGAGGGTCCGTTGCCACCACCGCCCACCACCCTCGCCCAGCTCCCCGGCCACGCCGCCGCCGCGTACGGGGACCTGGAAGCACTCGCCGACGGCGAGGTCCGCTGGACCTTCGCCCGGCTCGCCGAGGAGATCTCCGCCGCCGGCCGCGCCGCCATCGCCCACGGCATCCGCCCCGGCGACCGGATCGCCGTCTGGGCCCCCAACAGCCGCCAGTGGATCGCCGCCGCCCTCGGCGCGGTCGGCGCCGGCGCCGTCCTCGTCCCGGTCAACACCCGCTACAAGCCCGCCGAGGCCGCCGACGTCATCCGCCGCAGCGGCGCCCGCGTCCTGTTCACCGAACGCGGCTTCCTCGGCACCGACTACGCCCGCGACCTGCACGCCTCCGGCGAGGACCTCGGGGCCCTCGCCTCCACCGTCGTCCTGCGCGGCGGTCACGGCCCCGAGTCCTGGGAGGCGTACCTCGCCGCCGGACGCGCCGTCCCCGAGGCCGAACGGGCCGGCCGCGCCGAGCGGGTGCGCCCCGAGGACGTCTGCGACGTCCTCTACACCTCCGGCACCACCGGCCGCTCCAAGGGCGTCACCGCCACCCACGGGCAGACCCTGCGGCTCTACACCTCCTGGTCGGAACTCGTCACCCTGCGCCCCGGCGACCGGTACCTGCTGGTCAACCCCTTCTTCCACACCTTCGGCTACAAGGCCGGGGTGCTCGCCTGCCTGCTGCGCGGGGTCGCCATGCTCCCCGAGGCCCGCTACGACACCGACCGCATCCTCGCCCGCATGGCCGCCGAACGGGTCACCTGCCTGATGGGCCCGCCGACCGTCTTCCACGGCCTGATCCACCACCCCGCACGGACCGCCCACGACCTCGGCGCCCTGCGGCTGGCCGGCACCGGTGCGGCCCGCGTCCCCGCCTCCCTCGTCGAGGAGATCCGCACCGCACTCGGCGCCCCCGACGTGTTCACCGCGTACGGACTGACCGAGTCCGGCGGGGTCGTCTCCGTCTGCCCCACCGACGCCGACGCCGACACCGTCGCCCGCACCGTCGGCCCGCCCCTCCCCGGCACGCAGGTCCGCGTCACCGGCCCGCTCGGGCAGGTCCTGCCCGCCGGGGAACCCGGCGAGATCCAGGTCCGCGGCTACCACGTCACCCCCGGCTACCTGGACGACCCGGCGGCCACCGCCGAGGCCGTCCTGCCCGGCGGCTGGCTGCGCACCGGCGACATCGGGGTGCTGGACGGGCGGGGCTACCTCTCCGTCACCGACCGGCTGAAGGACATGTACGTGGTCGGCGGCTTCAACGCCTACCCGGCCGAGGTGGAGAACGTCCTGCTCACCCACCCCGCCGTCGTCGACGCGGCCGTGGTCGGCGTCCCCGACGAACGGCTCGGCGAGGTCGGCGCCGCCTACCTCGTCACCACCGCCCCCGTCACCGCGGAGGACCTGACCGTCTGGGCCAGGGAGCGGCTGGCCAACTTCAAGGTGCCCCGGCGGTTCACGGTGCTGGACGAGCTCCCGCGCAACGCGGGCGGCAAGCTGCTGAAGACCGAGCTGCGCCGCGCGGCCCGAGGGGAGTCGGCATGACCGTCCCGGAGACCGCCCCGCCGGCCGGCCTGGCCCCCACCCCCGAGCAGGAGGAACTCCGCGACGCCGTACGGGCGGTCCTCGCCCGGCACCCCGGCCATGAGGCCTGGGCCCCGCTGACGGCGCAGGTCGGCGCGGCCGCGCTCGCGGTGCCCGAGGAGTACGGCGGGCTGGGCTGCGGGCCCGCCGAGACCGCGGTGGTCATGGCGGAGCTGGGCCGCGCGCTGAGCCCCGTACCGTACCTGGGGTCGGCGGTGCTGGCCGTGCAGGCCCTGCTCGCGTCCGGGCACCGCCAGGCCTGCGCGGAGCACCTGCCGGGGCTGGCCGACGGGAGCGTGGTCGGCGCGCTGGCCTGGGCGGAAACCGGGCCGGGCGGGCGCGGCAGCTGGGAGCCGGCCGACCTGGAGACCCGGGCGGAGGCCGCCGCGGACGCCGTCTGGCTGCTCACGGGCGCCAAGCGGTACGTCCTGGCCGGCCCCGCGGAACCCGCCCTGCTGCTGGCCTTCGCCCGGACCCGGGACGGCGGCCTCGGCCTCTACGAACTCGCCGCCCCGCCAGCGGCCTTCACCGTACGGGCCACCATGGACCCCTCCCGCCCCCTCGCGGAGCTGACCCTGGACCGCACCCCGGCCCGGCTGCTGTCCGCCGACGGGGCCGGGGTCCTCGCCCGGGTCCGGGACCTGGCCTGCACCGCCCTGGCCGCCGAGCAGGCGGGCGCGGCGGGGCGCGCCCTGGAGGCGACGGTCCGGTACGCGAAGGAGCGCACCCAGTTCGGGCGGCCCATCGGCTCCTTCCAGGCCGTCAAACACCGGCTCGCCGACCTGCACACCGCCGTCGAGGCCGCCCGGGGGCTCGCCCTCGCGGCGGCGGCCGCCGACGCCCCGCCGGACCTGGCGGCCGCGGCCGCGGCGGCCTGCGCGGAGGCGTACGCGTACGCCGCGGGCGAGATGATCCAGCTCCACGGCGGCATCGGCGTCACCTGGGAGCACGAGGCGCACACCTTCTTCAAACGCGCCCACGGCTCGGCCCTGCTCCTCGGCGGCCCCACCGCGCACCGGCGGCGCCTGTCCGCGCACCTGGGCTGGCTGTAGCGCCCCCTGACGTACCCTCGGCTGCATGACGGGCAGCGCGATCGACCTCCGCAAGATCGAGGAAACGGCCCCGGCGCTCGTGAACCCGTACAAGAGCGCCGGGGCCTCCCTCTCCAAGCACGGCCTGCGGGGCGGCCGCGCCTGCGTCTACCTGGTCCTGGACTACTCCGGGTCCATGCGCCCCTACTACGACGACGGCAGCGTGCAGGCCTTCGCCGACCGCATCCTCGGCCTCTCGGCGCACCTCGACGGCGACGGCCGGGTCCCGGTGGTGTTCTTCTCCACCGACGTGGACGCGGTCGAGGAGGTCACCCTGGCGGGACACGAGGGGCAGGTCACCGCGATGGCGGCCCGCCTCGGCCACATGGGGAAGACCTCCTACCACCTGGCGATGGACGCGGTCATCGACCACTACCTCGACTCGGGCTCCGCCGATCCCGCCCTGGTCGTCTTCCAGACGGACGGCGGCCCGGTCAACAAGCTCGCCGCCGAGCGGTACCTCTGCAAGGCGGCCCGCCTCCCCCTCTTCTGGCAGTTCGTCGGCTTCGGCAACACCCGCAGCACCCAGTTCGACTTCCTGCGCCGCCTCGACGAACTCCCCGTCCCCGGGAAGCGGATCGTGGACAACGCGGGCTACTTCCACGCGGGCCCCGACCCGCGCACCGTCCCGGACGCCGAACTCTACGACCGCCTCGTCGCCGAGTTCCCGGCCTGGCTGGCGGCGGCACGCACGGCGGGCATCGTGCGCGCCTGACCGGCCGCGGGCGGCGGGGCGCGCTTTGATGGACGTATGACGACGAACAACTGGGCAGCGTTCGAGAAGGCGGAACCGGAGTTCGCGGCGGCCGTGCGGGCCCGCTTCGCGAAGTTCCCGCACCACGTCCTGGCCACCCTGCGCAAGGACGGCTCGCCCCGGGTCTGCGGGCTCAACGTCGACTTCCGCGGCGGGGAGCTGTGGCTCGGCATGATGGCGGGCTCGATGAAGGCCCGCGACCTCCAGCGCGACCCCCGCTTCGCCCTGCACACCAACCCGGGCGAGGGCATGGCGATGCCCGAGGGGGACGTACGGATCTCCGGCCGCGCGGTGGAGATCGTGGACCCGCCCGAACTCCACCGCTACGCGGAGGAGACCGACTCCCCGCACCCCTTCCACCTCTTCCACGCCGACCTGACCGAAGTCGTCCGCACCACGGTCGACGGCGAGGAACTGGTCATCCACACCTGGACCCCGGCCCACGGCACCCACACCCTCCGCCGCGGCAACGACGACGAACCCCCGCGCGAGGACCCGGCGTGCTGAGGCGCGACCCGGGGGTCCGGTCTCACCGCGCGTTCCGCACCAGCTCGTCGAGTACGCGGTCCAGCGCGGTGGCCCGTACGCCGAGCACGCGCTCGGTCTCGGAGGCGTCGAGGCGCAGTGCGTGTGCGTACTGGTAGGAGATCTCCGGGAGCTCGGCCGTCACGGCGTCCGCCGCGACGGCCGCGTCGAGTTCCGCACCCGTCATGGTCCGCAGCCTCGGAGCCGGTGCCCCGGCGGCCCCGGCCAGCCGCCCCATCAGCTCCCTCGGAGAGGAATCGCAGGTGGACGGCACGTGCCAGGCGCGGCCCCAGACGTCGTCCCGGGCACCGACCGCGATCAGGGTGCGTGCGACGTCGCCGACGTAGGACCAGGGGTGCGGCGCGTCCAGGCCGACCGGCAGGACGGCCTCCTCGCCGGCCAGTACGGCGGGCACGGCGACCAGCGGGAACAGGCCCTGCGCGGACGCCCCGAAGAAGTCGCCGGCCCGGACCTCGGCGCACCGCACCCGCCCGGCCCGGTGCGCCGCCAGGGCCTCCTCCCACATGGCGGCACGGACCCGGCCCTTGTCGGAGTTCGGCTTCATGGGCAGGTCGGGCGTGAGCGGCCCGTCGACCGGCCCGTACCCGTAGACGTTGCCCAGCATCACGTAGTCGGTGCCGGTCCGCCCGGCGGCGGCGAGCAGTGCGGCGGCGAGCGGCGGGAAGGCGGTCCGCCAGTCCTGGTAGGCGGGCGCGGCCGCGTTGTAGAGGGTCTTGGCGCCGTCCAGCAGCCCGGCGAGCCGGTCGGCGTCCGTGACGTCGGCGGCGATCCGCTCCACGAGCGGATGGTCGGGCCCGCCACCGCTGCGGGTGATGACGCGGACCTGCTCCCCGGATTCGGCGAGCAGGTGCGCGGTGGCGGTGCCGATCGCGCCGGCGCCGACGACGACGTGCAAGGGCAAGGGCAAGGACATGGCTGTACTCCCGTACTGGTAGGACGAGTTGTGGCGGTGATGGATCAACCCTCGCTCCGGGAAGCCCCGTACAGTAGTGGCCCGAATGCCAAGACTCCGGAGATTCGAGCCATGACGACCACCCGCCCGCACCGTGTCGCGGTCATCGCGTTCCCCCCGGTGACCACCTTCGACCTGTCGATCCCGGGCGCGGTCTTCGGCGTGACGCTCGTCGACGGGAGGCCTGCCTACGAGGTGACGGTCTGCACGCTCGACCCGGGTGTGGTGGAGGCCTCGTACGGTCTGGACGTCGTGGTGCCGCACGGGCTGGAGGCGGTCGAGCGGGCCGACACGGTGATGGTCACGGGCACGGGCAACCGCTTCGGCGCGGCCCCGCAGGTATTGGACGTCCTGCGGACGGCTGCCGCCCGGGGCCTGCGCATCGCCTCGATCTGCACGGGCGCCTTCGTCCTCGCCCAGGCAGGCCTGCTCGACGGGCGGGGCGCGACGACCCTGTGGACGGTGTCGGACGATTTCCGGCGCCTGTTCCCCTCGGTCACCCTCACCCCCGACGTGCTGTTCGTGGAGGACGGCGGGATCCTCACCTCGGCCGGGATGTCGGCCGGGATCGACCTGTGCCTGCACATGATCCGCTGCGACCACGGGGCGGCCGTCGCGAACGCCACCGCGCGCCTGGTGGTGGCGGCCCCGGTCCGCCCGGGCGACCAGGCCCAGTTCATAGAGACCCCGCTCCCGCCCGAACGGGGCACCTCGCTCGCCGCGACCCGCGCCTGGGCCCTGGCCCGCCTGCACGAGCCGACGACCCTGGCCGACCTGGCCCGGCACGCGGGCCTGAGCGTACGAACCCTGACGCGCCGCTTCCGCTCGGAGACGGCCCTCAGCCCCCTCCAGTGGCTCCTCCACCAACGCCTGAACCGCGCCCGCGAGATCCTGGAGACCACCGCGCTCCCGATGGACCAGGTGGCGTCCCGCAGCGGCCTGGGCACGGCGGACTCCCTCCGCACCCACCTCGCACGCCACACGGGCCTCACCCCCTCCGCCTACCGCGCGGCCGCCCGGGTTGTCGGTGCCGCCCCCTAACGTGGGGCAGGTCGAACACGGATCGGGACAGACCTCCGGGGGGACCCATGAAGCAGATGCTCCAGGTACGCCGACGCACCGCGCTCACGCTCGCGGCGACGACGGCGGCCCTCACCCTGACCACCGGCACCGCCCTGGCGGCGTCCGGCGGACTCCTCCCCCACCCGGGCCCCGACGGCCTGGTCTGGGTACCCGAACAGACCGGCTCCGGCGGCTTCGTCTCGGGCGGCCTCTCCCCCCGCCTGGACACCTACACCACCTTCGCCTGCGAGGGCGGCGGCAGCATGGTGGTGTCCTTCACCCTCGACGAACACCCGGACCGCAACCCGCCCCCCTTCACCCTGGACTGCCCGGCGGACACCCCGGCCCACATCACCATCCCCCTCGGCACGGGCCTCCACGGCGGCTTCGGAGCCGTGGTCACCACCTCGACCCCCACCCTCCGCTGGGCCGCCACGGTCGTCCAGCCGGAGTAGCCCCACCGGAACGCCACGCCGCCCGTCACCCCCGGCCGGGGCCCTGACGGGCGCCGTGTCGCATCGTGGACTCCTTGAAGCGCACCCACACGGTCTTCCCCACCAGGTGATCGATGACCCCGAAGTCATCGGCGAGTTCGGAGACCAGCCACAGTCCCCGGCCGGCCAACGCGTCCACGCCGGGCCGTCCGACAGCCGGCACGCCCGGGCCGCTGTCCCTGACCTCGACCCGGACGACGCCTTCTTCCCACAACAGGCGCACGCAGAACTCACGCCCGTGCGGAACGCCGTGGAGCACGGCATTCGCTGCGAGCTCTGACGTACAGAACCGGATGTCGTCACCCCGATCCACGATGCCCCACTGCCCGAGCGTGTCTCCCGCGAACTGCCGGGCGGCACGCACCGAGCTGCGCGTCCGCGGAAATCGCTGCTGCCTACAAAGGGTCACGCCACCCACCACCTTGACGCTGAGTTCCGACTGCGTGACCGACCGTATCGCTATTCGCGAAAAGCGGCAAGGTGGAGCAGACTGAAACCCGGCGGCGGGCTTCGCATAGCGTGGGAGCGGCAGCAACCAGTCGACGTACGGGAGGACGGCATGGACGGCACCGGGTGGACCAGCACGTCGACGCCCTATCTGGCACCACGCACGGCCGGAGAGCCGGATGCGTGGACGGAAGAGGCGGAGTCGGCCGGCCGTCGCGGCAGCCAGCGGATCGTGTTCGCGGGAGAGACACCCGCGACTGCCGAGGCCGCGCGGCTGCTCGGTACGGACGAGGGAGAAACGGTCGTGGTCCGCCGACGGGTCATCGAACTCGACGGAGACCCGTACGAGTTGACCAACACCTTCTACCCTGCCCGCATCGCGTCCGGCACGCCCTTGGCCGGTTCCGCCAAGATCCGGGGCGGAGCGGTCACCCTGCTGGCCTCGCTCGGACACGTCGGGACACGAGTCGTGGAGACCGTCACGGCGCGAATGCCATCCGCCGAGGAACGGAAGCAGCTGCGCGTGGGCCACGGCGAGCCGGTGCTGTGCATCGCCCGCGTCACGTACGACGCGACGGACGCACCCCTTCAGGCCGACCTGATGGTCATGCAGGCGACCCGCCAGCAGCTGCGCTACGAAACCACGATCGGATGACCTTGCCCACCCCTGGAGCCACCGCACACGACCCTCGGCCGTTGCACGCGCGCATCGCCGCCGACCTGCGCGACGCCATCATGAACAGCGATCTCGCGCCTGGGTCCAACGTCCCCTCGACGGCGCGGCTTAAGGAACGCTTCGACGCCTCGAACGCCACCATCCAGAAGGCGGTGCAGATCCTCAAGACCGAAGGGCTCGTGGTCGGTCGAGCAGGTGCCGCCGTAACCGTACGCGCGAACCGGCAACAGACCGTCCGCCCCGCGTCCTCGCTCGCACCGGCCCCGGCGGGCGCCGCATATCCGTGGCTGGCCGAGATCGCGGGCCGGCCCGGTACCGAGGCCCGCAGCGACCTGATCGGGGTCGCCGAGACTGAGGTACATGGCGACCTCGCGACCGCCCTCGGCCAGGAGAACGGCACTCTGGCGGTGCTTCGGCAGCAGCTCATCACCATGGGCGACGAGCCCGCCGAACTCGTCAGCTCCTACTACCCGCCCGCCATCGCGCGCGGCACGGCTCTCGCCGAACCCCGCAAGATCCGGGGCGGGACCCCGACCCTGCTCGCGGGGCTGGGGTTCCCTCCACGCACCAGCGTGGACCGGGTGTCCGCACGCGTTCCCACCCGGGCGGAGCACGCGGCACTGCGCCTGCCCGGCGACCTGCCGGTACTCCGCACGCTGAGGACCGTGTACAGCGACGGCCATCGGCCGGTCGAGGTCACCGTGATGGTCAAGGCGGGCCACCTGTACGAGCTGCAGTACGAGTTCACGCCGGAGTAGCCCCCGAACGCCACCGCGCCCGCCATCCCTGGTCGGGGACATGGCGGGCGCGGGTCGGAGTTCCGTACGCCGTTGTACGGACCGTATGAGGGGTCCCGCCGTTCGCGCGGCGGGGGCGCTGTCCGGCCCCCGCCCTCGCGGGCGGGGGGCTGACGGGTCAGACCATCAGGGAGCGGTCCGTCGGCTTGACCGGGTACGGGAGGGTGCTGGCGCCGGTCAGGTAGCGGTCCACGCCGCGGGCGGCCGAGCGGCCTTCCGCGATGGCCCACACGATCAGCGACTGGCCGCGGCCCGCGTCGCCGGCGACGAAGACGCCGTCGGCGTTGGTGGCGTACGAGGCGTCGCGGGCGATGTTGCCCCGCTCGTCCAGGTTCACGCCGAACTGCTCGACCAGACCGTTGGCCTGGTCGGTGCCGGTGAAGCCCATCGCCAGGGTGACCAGCTGGGCCGGGAGGACCCGCTCGGTGCCGGGCTTCTGGACCAGCTTGCCGTCGACGAACTCGACCTCGGTCAGGTGCAGGGACTGGACGTTGCCGTCCTCGTCGCCCTCGAAGTGGGTGGTGGAGACGGAGTAGATCCGCTCGCCGCCCTCCTCGTGGGCCGAGGTGACCTTGTACAGCATCGGGAAGGTCGGCCACGGCATGGACTCCGGGCGGTCCTCCGACGGACGCGGCATGATCTCCAGCTGGGTGACCGAGAGGGCACCCTGGCGGTGGGCGGTGCCGACGCAGTCCGCGCCGGTGTCGCCGCCGCCGATGACGACCACGTGCTTGCCCTCGGCCGTGATGGGGGGCGCCATGAAGTCGCCCTCCTGGACCTTGTTCGCGAGGGGGAGGTACTCCATCGCGAAGTGGACGCCGTTCAGGTCGCGGCCGGGGACCGGGAGGTCGCGGGAGACGGTGGCGCCCGCCGCGACGACGACCGCGTCGAACCGCTTGCGCAGGTCCGTGGCGGTGATGTCGCGGCCGACCTCGATGCCGGTGCGGAACTTGGTGCCCTCCGCGCGCATCTGCTCGATGCGGCGGTTGATGTGCACCTTCTCCATCTTGAACTCGGGGATGCCGTAGCGCAGCAGCCCGCCGATGCGGTCGGCGCGCTCGTACACGACCACGGTGTGGCCGGCCCGCGTCAGCTGCTGGGCGGCGGCCAGGCCGGCCGGGCCGGAGCCGATGACGGCCACGGTCTTGCCGGACAGGCGCTCGGGCGCCTGCGGGGTGACGTCGCCGTTGTCCCAGGCCTGGTCGATGATCGAGACTTCGACGTTCTTGATGGTGACGGCCGGCTGGTTGATGCCGAGCACGCACGCCGACTCGCAGGGAGCGGGGCACAGGCGGCCCGTGAACTCCGGGAAGTTGTTCGTGGCGTGCAGCCGCTCCGCCGCCGCCGACCAGTCCTCGCGGTACGCGAAGTCGTTCCATTCGGGGATCAGGTTCCCGAGCGGGCAGCCGTTGTGACAGAACGGGATGCCGCAGTCCATGCAGCGGCCGGCCTGCTTGCTGATGATCGGGAGCAGCGAGCCCGGGACGTAGACCTCGTTCCAGTCCTTGACGCGCTCGGCGACGGGACGGGTGCAGGCGGTCTCGCGCGGGGTGGTGAGGAAGCCCTTCGGGTCAGCCATTGGTCGCCGCCTCCATCATCTTCTCGGTGGTCTCGGACTCGGAGAGTCCGGCCAGCTCAGCGGCGTCCTTGGCGGCGAGCACTGCCTTGTACGTGGTCGGGATGATCTTGCTGAAGCGGGCCGCGGCGGCGTCCCAGTCAGCCAGGAGCTTCGCGGCCACGGTCGAGCCGGTCTCCTCCTCGTGGCGGCGCACCACATCGTGCAGCCACTGCTTGTCGGCGTCGGAGGGGGCCTCGACGGCCTCCGCGTTGCCGACGTTGACCTGGCGGGGGTCGAGGTCGATGACGTACGCGACGCCGCCCGACATGCCGGCCGCGAAGTTGCGGCCCGTCTCGCCGAGGACGACCGCGGTGCCGCCGGTCATGTACTCGCAGCCGTGGTCGCCCACGCCCTCCGAGACGACCAGGGCGCCGGAGTTGCGGACGCAGAAGCGCTCGCCGGTGCGGCCGCGCAGGAACATCTCGCCGCCGGTGGCTCCGTAGCCGATGGTGTTGCCGGCGATGGTGGAGTACTCGGCGAGGTGGTCGGCGGCGCGGTCCGGGCGGACCACGACGCGGCCGCCGGAGAGGCCCTTGCCGACGTAGTCGTTGGCGTCGCCCTCCAGGCGCAGGGTGACACCGCTCGGAAGGAAGGCACCGAAGGACTGGCCGGCCGAACCGGTGAAGGTCAGGTCGATGGTGTTGTCGGGCAGGCCCGCACCGCCGAACTTCTTGGTGACGTGGTGGCCGAGCATGGTGCCGACGGTCCGGTTGATGTTGCGGATCGCGACCTGGGCGCGGACCGGCTGGGCCGTCTCGGCGGTCTCGGCGTTCAGCGCGTCGGCGGCGAGCTCGATGAGCTCGTTGTCGAGGGCCTTCTCCAGACCGTGGTCCTGCTCGATCAGGGCGTGGCGGACCGCGCCCTCGGGCAGCTCGGGCACGTAGAAGAGGGGCTCCAGGTCGAGGCCCTGGGCCTTCCAGTGCGTGACGGCCTTGCTGGTGTCGAGGAGCTCGGCGTGGCCGACGGCCTCCTCGATCGTGCGGAAGCCCAGCTCGGCGAGGAGCTCGCGCACCTCCTCCGCGATGAACTCGAAGAAGTTGACGACGAACTCGGGCTTGCCGGAGAAACGGTCGCGCAGGACCGGGTTCTGCGTGGCGATGCCGACGGGGCAGGTGTCCAGGTGGCAGACGCGCATCATGACGCAGCCGGAGACGACGAGCGGCGCGGTCGCGAAACCGAACTCCTCGGCGCCGAGCAGCGCGGCGATGACCACGTCGCGGCCGGTCTTGAGCTGGCCGTCCGTCTGGACCACGATGCGGTCGCGCAGCCCGTTGAGCAGCAGGGTCTGCTGGGTCTCGGCGAGGCCGAGCTCCCAGGGGCCGCCCGCGTGCTTGAGCGAGGTGAGCGGGGAGGCGCCCGTACCGCCGTCGTGGCCGGAGATCAGGACGACGTCCGCGTGGGCCTTGGACACGCCGGCCGCGACCGTACCGACGCCGACCTCGGACACGAGCTTCACGTGGATGCGCGCGACCGGGTTGGCGTTCTTGAGGTCGTGGATCAGCTGGGCCAGGTCCTCGATGGAGTAGATGTCGTGGTGCGGCGGCGGGGAGATCAGACCGACACCCGGGGTGGAGTGACGGGTCTTGGCGACCCACGGGTAGACCTTGTGGCCGGGCAGCTGGCCGCCCTCGCCGGGCTTGGCGCCCTGCGCCATCTTGATCTGGATGTCGTCCGCGTTGACCAGGTACTCGCTCGTGACGCCGAAGCGGCCGGACGCGACCTGCTTGATGGAGGAGCGGCGCGCCGGGTCGTACAGGCGGTCCGGGTCCTCGCCGCCCTCACCGGTGTTGGACTTGGCGCCCAGCTGGTTCATGGCGATGGCGAGGGTCTCGTGCGCCTCCTTGGAGATGGAGCCGTACGACATGGCGCCGGTGGAGAAGCGCTTGACGATCTCGGAGACCGGCTCGACCTCGTCGATGGAGATCGGCGTACGGCCCGCCTCGCCCGTCTTGAAGCCGAACAGGCCGCGGAGCGTCATCAGGCGCTCGGACTGCTCGTTCACGCGGTCCGTGTACTTGCGGAAGATGTCGTACCGGCGGTTGCGGGTCGCGTGCTGGAGGCGGAAGACCGTCTCCGGGTCGAACAGGTGCGGCTCGCCCTCGCGGCGCCACTGGTACTCGCCGCCGATCTCCAGCGCGCGGTGCGAGGCCGGGATGCCGGAGGCCGGGTACGCCTTGGCGTGGCGGGCGGCCACCTCCTTGGCGATGACGTCCAGGCCGGCGCCGCCGATCTTGGTGGCGGTGCCCGCGAAGTACGTGCCGACGAACTCCTCGTTCAGGCCGACGGCCTCGAAGACCTGGGCGCCGCGGTAGGAGGCGACGGTGGAGATGCCCATCTTCGACATGACCTTGAGGACGCCCTTGCCGAGGGCGTAGATCAGGTTCTTGATGGCCTGCTCCGGCTCCAGGCCGGACAGGAAGGTACCGGCGCGCAGCAGGTCCTCGACGGACTCCATGGCCAGGTACGGGTTGACGGCCGCGGCGCCGTAGCCGATGAGCAGGGCGACGTGGTGGACCTCGCGGACGTCGCCGGCCTCGACCAGCAGGCCCACCTGGGTGCGCTGCTTGGTGGCGATGAGGTGGTGGTGCACGGCCGCGGTGAGCAGCAGCGACGGGATCGGCGCGTGCTCGGCGTCCGAGTGGCGGTCCGACAGGACGATCAGGCGGGCGCCGGCCGCGATGGCGGCGTCGGCCTCGGCGCGGATCTCCTCGATCCGGGCGGCGAGGGCCTCGCCGCCGCCGGAGACCCGGTAGAGGCCCGACAGGGTGGCGGCCTTCATGCCCGCCATGTCGCCGTCGGCGTTGATGTGGATGAGCTTGGCGAGCTCGTCGTTGTCGATCACCGGGAAGGGCAGGGTGACGCTGCGGCAGGACGCGGCGGTCGGCGCCAGCAGGTTGGACTGCGGGCCGATCGAGGACAGCAGCGAGGTGACGAGCTCCTCGCGGATGGCGTCCAGCGGCGGGTTGGTGACCTGCGCGAAGAGCTGCGTGAAGTAGTCGAAGAGCAGCCGGGGGCGCTCGGACAGGGCCGCGATGGGCGAGTCCGTGCCCATGGAGCCGAGGGCTTCGCCGGCCGTGCGGGCCATGGGCGCGATGATGACGCGCAGCTCTTCCTCGGTGTAGCCGAAGGTCTGCTGGCGGCGGGTGACCGAGGCGTGGGTGTGCACGATGTGCTCGCGCTCGGGGAGGTCCGTCAGCTCGATCTCGCCGGTCTCCAGCCACTCCGCGTAGGGGGCGGCGGCGGCCAGCTCGTCCTTGATCTCGTCGTCCTCGACGATGCGCTTCTGCGCGGTGTCGACGAGGAACATCTTGCCGGGCTGCAGGCGGCCCTTGCGGACGACCTTGGACGGGTCGATGTCGAGGACGCCGACCTCGGAGCCGAGGACGACGAGGCCGTCGTCGGTGACCCAGTAGCGGCCGGGGCGCAGACCGTTGCGGTCGAGGACCGCGCCGACCTGGGTGCCGTCGGTGAAGGTGACGCAGGCCGGGCCGTCCCAGGGCTCCATCATCGTGGAGTGGTACTGGTAGAACGCGCGGCGGGCCGGGTCCATGGAGGTGTGGTTCTCCCACGCCTCCGGGATCATCATCAGCACGCTGTGCGGCAGGGAGCGGCCGCCGAGGTGGAGCAGCTCCAGGACCTCGTCGAAGGAGGCCGAGTCGGAGGCGTCCGGGGTGCAGATCGGGAAGATGCGGTCCAGGGCGCCCTCGCCGAAGGCGTCGGTGGCCAGCTGGGACTCGCGGGCCTTCATCCAGTTCCGGTTGCCCTTGACCGTGTTGATCTCGCCGTTGTGCGCGACGAAGCGGTACGGGTGGGCGAGCGGCCAGGACGGGAAGGTGTTCGTCGAGAACCGGGAGTGGACCAGGGCGAGCGCCGAGGCGAAGCGGCGGTCGGAGAGGTCCGGGAAGAAGGGCTCCAGCTGGCCGGTGGTCAGCATGCCCTTGTAGACGATGGTGCGGGCGGAGAGCGACGGGAAGTACACGCCGGCCTCGCGCTCGGCGCGCTTGCGCAGCACGAAGGCCTTGCGGTCCAGCTCGATGCCGGTGCTGCCGTTGCTCACGAACAGCTGCGAGAAGGCGGGCATCGTGGTGCGCGCGCCGTTGCCGAGCAGGTCCGGGGTGACCGGGACCTCGCGCCAGCCGAGGACCGTGAGGTTCTCCTCGGCGGCGATGGCCTCGATGCGCTCCACGGCGACGGCCTGTGCGGTGCCGTCGGCGGGGAGGAAGGCGATGCCGACGGCGTACGCGCCGGCCTCGGGGAGGTCGAATCCCGCGACCTCGCGGAGGAAGGCGTCCGGCACCTGGGACAGGATGCCCGCGCCGTCGCCGGAGTCCGGTTCGGAGCCGGTGGCGCCGCGGTGCTCGAGGTTCCGCAGGACGGTCAGGGCCTGCTCGACGAGGGTGTGGGTGGCCTCGCCGGTGAGGTTCGCCACGAATCCGACGCCGCAGGCGTCCTTCTCGTTGCGCGGGTCGTACATGCCCTGCTGGGCGGGGCGACCGTCCATGGGCGACCAGGCGGTGTTGCTGAGGCCGGTCGCGGAGTGCGTGGATGCGGAACGCATCGGCTCTCCCGTCGTCGTCGTGGCAATGTGCTAGCCGAGGGACGACGTTGGCCCTCTGCGAAATTTCGTGCAGGTTACATGATGACGGTAATTCCGAGAACCGGATATCACATTCCAGCATGCGGACACTGCGCGAGGCAGAAAGAAGGGACCTTCAAGGGATTCTCGGGGTCGCAGACACCTCTGACGAGGCCTGCTGGGCACAACACGGGGTGAAGGTCCCGGCGCGAGACGGGCATCGTTGCCCGGCGCCCTGGTCTGATGCCCAGCGGTCACGGAACCGAAACCACCGGGTAACGGACTACTTATGTTGCGTGCTGCATAGTGTCTCACTCCCGCGGCCGTTAGCCTATGGCGCCGCCGATCCAGGTTCCCAGGATGTACGTCACACCCGCGGCGGCGCCACCCAGGACGAGCTGGCGCATACCGCTGTACCACCACGACCGGGCCGTGACCCGCGAGACCACCGCACCGCAGGCGAAGAGCCCGACGAGCGCCAGTAGCACGGCCGGCCACAGGGCGGTCGCTCCGAGCAGGTAGGGCAGTACGGGGAGCAGCGCGCCCAGCGCGAAGGAGCCGAAGGACGACACGGCCGCCACCAGCGGCGAGGGCAGGTCGTCGGGGTCGATGCCGAGCTCCTCGCGGGCGTGGATCTCCAGCGCCTGGTCCGGGTCGCGGGAGAGCTGCATCGCGACCTCGCGGGCGAGGGCGGGCTCGACGCCGCGAGAGACGTAGAGCTCGGCCAGCTCCTCCATCTCGTCGACGGGGTGCTTGCGCAGCTGCTGGCGCTCCACGTCCAGCTCGGCGAGGACCAGCTCGCGCTGCGAGGCGACGGAGGTGTACTCGCCGGCCGCCATCGAGAAGGCGCCGGCGGCGAGACCGGCGAGGCCGGTGATGACGATCGTCGCGGGGGCGACCGCGCCACCGGCCACGCCGGTCATCAGGGCGATGTTGGAGACGAGGCCGTCCATCGCGCCGAAGACCGCCGGGCGCAGCCATCCGCCGTTGACGTCACGGTGGGTGTGGTTGTCGCGGTGGGCGGTGTGCAGCGGCGCTTCGATGTCGATGATGGACACGGCGTATCTCCCCTTTTGTGCGAATGGGTACGAGCGGGCACGAGCGGGCACGCGAAAGCAACGCGCAGCTGTCCCCTGACGCGGGGCACTCCCCCTGAACACCTCGAAAGTACGCACGATTTCAGGCTCCCGCCAGCAAGGAAGGCCGTACTTACCTGGGGTTTCGCGGGTCGGCGACCGGGTGACGGGGGCGGGCGGGGGGCGTTTCGCGGCGACCGACAAACCTCATGCCGTGGCACAAATCCCCCAAGGGCTCATGATGAGTCCCCCACCAAGTGGAGAGGCGCGCCATGGAGCTGATTGCATGCAATCCGCAGGTCCTCCTCGAACGGGCCAGGGGAGCGCTTCTCGGCCTCGCGGTGGGTGACGCGCTGGGCGCCCCCGCGGAGAACATGAAGCCGTCGGAGATCCGCGCGAAGTGGGGCCGGATCGAGGGCTTCGTCTCGGACGACCCGGCGGGCACGGACGACACGGAGTACGCGATCTTCTCGGGCCTGCTGCTGGCCCGGCACGGCTCCGCCCTGACCGTCGCGCACGTCGAACGGGCCTGGCACCACTGGATCGCGGACCTCGACGAGGGCCCCTTCCGCGGCGCCGGCTTCTCCGAGCGCGGCACCCTGGAGAACCTCCGCCGGGGCCTGGCGGCGCCGATCTCGGCCCAGCACCGGCACGCCTGGTCGGACGGCCTGGCCATGCGGGCGGCCCCCTTCGGGGTGTTCGCGGCGGGACGCCCGGCGGAAGCGGCCCGGCTGGTCGCGATCGACGGCACCGTCAGCCACGACGGCGAGGGCATCTACGGCGGCCAGGCCGTCGCCGCCGGCGTCGCGGCCGCGATGGCGGGCGGCTCCCCCGCCTCGGTGGTCTCGGCGGCCCTGTCCGTCATCCCGTCCGACTCCTGGACGGCCCGCTCGCTGCGCCGTGCCGTGACCGCGGCCCCGCGCGGCGAGCGGGCGGTGCGCTCGGCGGTGGTCATCGGCGGCTACCCGTGGACGGACCTGGCCCCGGAGGCGGTGGGGCTGGCCTTCGGCGCGTTCGCCGCCTGCGCGGGCGACTTCCCCGCCTCGGTCCTCACCGCGGTGAACATGGGCCGGGACGCCGACACCACCGCGGCGGTGGCGGGCGCCCTGGCCGGCGCCCTGTCCGGCGCCGCCGCCATCCCCGCCGCCTGGGCCTCGGCCATCGGCCCGGTCCGCGGCAGCTGCCTCCCGTCGATGCGCGGCTACCACGTCCTGGACATCGCGGACCTCCTCACCCCGGAAACCGAGCCCGCCCGATGACCCACCACACCACCCTCACCGACCCACCCCCGGAAGCCGAATCCCCCACGACCCCGGCCGCCGGGGCCGCCCCGCCCGACGGGACCGTTCCCGGCACCGCCGCTGCCCCGGCTCCGCCCGACGGGACCGGACCAGGCACCGCCGCAACCCCGACCCCGGCCCACGGGACGGGACCCGACACCTTCACTCCCCCGACCCCGCCCGACGGGACCGGACCGGCCACCGTCACGGCCCCGACCCCGCCCGACGGGACCGGCCCCGGCACCTTCACGGACCCGGTGGCCGACGGGACCGGACCCGGCGCCGTCGCGGCCCTGCCGGCCGGAGAGCCGGCCGTGCCTCCCGGAGGCGGGGCCTCGGGGCACCCGGTACGGGCAGCTGCCGTGGCCGCCGCCCCGGCCGCGGGGCAGCCCCCTCGGACGGGCACCGAGTGGGCCGCCGTGTCCAGGACGGTGCCGGACGGGGTCACCTCGCCGGCGGGGGCCGGGGGCCTGCCCCCGGTTCCGGGAAGGGGCGGGGTGGGGGGAACCTCCGCCCCCGGCCGGACCCCGCGCACGGAACCGCGTACCCCCGCGACCGCACCGGACGCGGCCACCGCGCCGGCCCCGCCGCCCGAGGCGGCCCGCACGGAGCCGCGTACCCCCGCCGCCCGGCCGGAGGCCGCCGGCACGGGCCCCCGTACGACCCCCGCCACCCCGCCGGAGGCGGCCCGGCGGATCGAGGGGCTGCTCCTCGGGCTCGCCGCCGGCGACGCCGCCGGGTGGCCCGCCGCCCGGCACCGGGCCAGCCGGATGCCCGAGTGGACCCGCCGCCTCACCCGCGAGCTCGACACCTTCGCCGAGCAGAACGCCACCACCACCCTCCCCGTCCCCATCGCCCTCAACCAGCCCCCCGAACCACTGCGCCTCGGACCCTCCGACGACGCCGAATGGGCCGCCTTCGCCGCCGAATCCGTACTCACCGCCGCCGGGGTGCTGCTCAGCGACCTCTCCCGGTCCCGCCGCATGCGCGCCGCCATCGACCTCGCCTGGAACGCCCTCGCCAGCGAGGTCGCCGCCGCCGCGGAACGGGCCCCCGAGGTCGAGTCCGCCGTCCTGCCGATGCGCGCCCGGATCTCCGTACGCGCCGGCCTCGGCAACCTCGCCGCCGGCCTGCGCCCGCCCGCCACCGGCCACGACAACCCGCACTACTTCGACGACGCCGCCTGCATCCGCGCCTGCGTACTCGCCGTCGTGCACCCCGGCGACCCGGAAACCGCCGCGGACCTCGCCGAGTTCGACGCCCGCTACACCCAGGACGGCGACGGCGTCCACGGCGCCCGCGCCATGGCCGCCGCCGTCGCCGCCGCCCTCGCCGGCGCGGACACCGACACCGCCGTCGACGCCGCGCTCGCGCAGCTGCCCGCCCCCACCGAGATCGGCCGCAATGCCCGGCACGCCGTCAAGCTCGCCCGCGCGGAGACCGGCGGTGCCTTCGCGCTCGTCCCCCTCCTGGAACACCAGATCGTCGACCACGTCTACAGCTACGGCATCGCCGCCGCCGAGACCGTCCCCGTCGCCCTCGCCCTCGCCACCGCCGCCCGCGGCAAGGTCTGCGAGGCCGTCCCGGCCGCCGCCTGCCTCTCCCGCGTCGCCGACTCCGCCCCCGCCCTCGCGGGCGCCCTCACCGGCGCCCTCGGCGGGGGCGACTCCCTCCCCGCCGCCTGGCGCGAGGCCTGCCGCACCCTCTCCGGCTGCGCCCTGCCCCGGCTGGCCGGAACCGACCTCGTCGAACTCGCCGCGCTGCTCTCGCGTACGGAACTCACCACCCTGAAGGGATGATTCGGGCATGACCCCCACACTGGAGGACCGGTTCTCGGGCGCCCTCGTCGGCGCCGCCGTCGGCGACGCCCTCGGCGGGCCGGTGGAGGGCTGGTCCCCGGAGCAGATCGCCGACCGGCACGGCGGCCGCGTGCACGGCATCGTCGGCCCCTGGTACGAGGACTGGCGCACCGCCCGGCCCATCGCGCCGTACCACAAGGGCGACGGGCACGTCACCGACGACACCCTCATGACGCACGCCCTGGTGCGCGTCTACACAGCCGTACGCGACCACCTGGACGCCTACGCCGTCGCCGAACACCTCGTGCCGGACCTGATGGGCACCCCGCGCTGGATCCCCGAGCTGGAGGCCGAGGCCCTGCCCCTCCAGCGGATTTTCCTCGCCGAGAAGTGGATCGTGACCCGGCTGCACTACGCGCACGCGGACCCCCGCGAGGCCGGCACCGGCAACATCGTCAACTGCGGTGCGGCGATGTACATGGCCCCGGTCGGCCTGGTCAACGCGGGCAACCCGGCCGCCGCCTACGCCGAGGCGCTGGACGTCGCGGGCGCGCACCAGTCCTCGTACGGGCGGGAGGCCGCGGGCGTGTTCGCCGCGGCGGTCGCGGCGGCCTGCGCCCCGGGCGCGACGGCCGCCACCGTGGTGGACACCGCGCTCGCCCTCGCCAAGGACGGCACCCGCGACGCCATCGCCGCCGTACGCGACGTCGCGCTGCGGCACCGGGACTTCGAATCCGCCCTGGCACCGCTGCGGGCGGCCGTGGCCCCGTACGACTCGGTCGGCCCCGACTACCGGGCGCCCTCCCTCGGCGCCCGCCGCCCCTCGCGCCTGCACTCCATCGAGGAACTCCCCGTAGCCCTCGGCATGCTGCTGGTCGCGGACGGCCGGTACGAGGCGGCGGTGCTCGGCTCCGTCAACTACGGCCGCGACTGCGACTCCATCGCCACCATGGCCGGGGCGGTGGCCGGCGCCCTCGGCGGGGAGTCCGCCGTCCCGGCCGCCTGGGCCAAGCAGGTCGCCGAGGCCAGCCGGCTCGACCTGCACGCCCCGGCCGCCGAACTGGCCGCCGTGGCCCGGGAGGTCTTCGACCGGGACCGGTCCCGCCGGCGCGCCCACGAGGCCGCCTTCGACGCGATCGCCTCACCGCGGTGACCCTCCCCTGCGCCGGAGGCGTCCCGGGCCCGGCCGTCGGAGCCGCCTCGCGCCCCACCCCCGACCCCGTATGCCTGACCTGGGTCCAGCCCGAGGACCTGCTCGGGCACGAGCTGCGCCAGGCCGCGGAGGACGGACGCGACCCCGGGCCGGCCCGCGCCGCCTGGCTCGCGGCGGGCGGCCGCCCGGCGCCCGCCCGGGCCGGGGCCTCCCCCGCACCCGCCGCGCCGGAACTGCGCGCGCTCGCCGCCCGCCTGCTGGACGGCCTCGCGGAGCTCCCCGTCCCCACCGCCGCCGCGGAGCCCACCGACTGGCCGGCCATCCGGGCCGCCTGGGCCGCGTCCCCGCCCCCGGCCGCACGCCCGCCGGCCCCCGGGCTGCGCCGCAGGCTGGAGGCCGCCTGGGTCGGCCGGGCCGTCGGCTGCGTACTCGGCAAACCCGTCGAGAAGCTCCCCCTCGACGGCATCCGCGCCCTCGCCCGCGCCGCCGGCAACTGGCCGCTGGACCACTGGTTCACCGCACGCGGCGTCCCCGCGGAGCTGCTGGCCGCGTACCCGTGGAACCGCCGCTCCGCACCCACCTCCCTCGCCGAGAACATCGACGGCGCGCCCGAGGACGACGACCTCAACCACCCCCTCCTCTGCCTGCTGCTCCTCCAGCGGCACGGCAAGGGCTTCACCACCGCCGACCTGGCCCGGCTCTGGCTCGACGAGCTCCCCGCCGGCCGCACCTTCACCGCCGAACGCGTCGCCTACCGCAACCTCCTCCAGGGCCTGGAGCCCCCGCACACCGCCACCCGCCACAACCCCTTCCGCGAGTGGATCGGCGCCCTCATCCGCGCCGACGTCCACGGCTGGACCAACCCCGGCGACCCGGCCGCCGCCGCCGAACAGGCCTGGCGGGACGCCACCCTCACGCACACCGCGGGCGGGGTGCACGCCGCCCTGTTCGCCGCGGCGGCCATCGCCGAGGCCGCCGGCGGCCGGGCCGACGTGCACGGCGCGCTGCGGGCCGGGCTCGCCGTCGTACCGCCCGGCTCCCGCCTCGCCGAGGCCGTCCGCCACGGGATCCGCACCGCCCGCGAGGAGGCCTGCTTCGACCGGGCCGTGGACCGGCTGCACGCCCGCTACGGCCACTACCACTGGGTGCACGCCGTCCCCAACACCGCCCTGATCGCCGCCGCCCTCACCCACGCCGACGGGGACTTCACCCGCTCCGTCTGCCTCGCGGTGTCCGGCGGCTGGGACACCGACTCCAACGGCGCCACCGCCGGCTCGGTCGCCGGACTCCTGGCCGGATCCCCCGACCGGATCCCTGAGCGCTGGACCGCACCGCTGGAGAACCGCCTCGCCACCACCGTCGCCGGCTTCGACGGCACCGGCTTCGACACCCTCGCGCACCTCACCGCCCAGCTCGCCACCCAGCCCGCCACCCAGGAGGCACCCCGCTCATGACGGCCATCGCCGTGCTCGGCAGTACCAACATGGACCTCGTCGCCTACGTGCCCAAGGCCCCCCGCCTCGGGGAGACCGTCACGGGCCGGGAGTTCCGCACGGCCCCCGGCGGCAAGGGCGCCAACCAGGCGGTGGCCGCCGCCCGCCTCGGCGGGGAGGTGGTGATGATCGGCGCCGTCGGGGCGGACGAGTTCGGCGTACGGCTGCGGGCCGGGCTGGCGGCGGCCGGGGTCGAGACCGCCGCGCTGCGCACCGTCGAGGGCGCGAGCGGCACCGCGCACATCACCGTCGACGACGAGGGCGGCAACAGCATCGTCGTCATCCCCGGCGCCAACGCCCGCGTCACCGGCCTGGAGGCGGGCGACGCGTCGCGGATCGGCGCCGCCGACTGCCTGCTGCTCCAGCTGGAACTGCCCCTGGAGGCCGTCCTCGCCGGCGCGGAGGCCGCCCGCGCGCACGGCGTCCGCACCGTCCTCACCCCGGCCCCGGCGCAGCCTCTGCCGGCCGGGCTGCTCGCCGCCACCGACCTGCTGGTCCCGAACGAGCACGAGGCCGCCGCCCTCACCGGGCTCACCGACCCGCACCGGGCCGCGGAGGCGCTGCTGCGGGAGGTGCCGGAGGTGGTGGTCACCCTGGGCGCGGCGGGCTGCCTGTACGCGGCCCGGGGGCGCGAGCCGCTCACGGTGTCGGCCCCCCGGGTGCGGGCGGTGGACACCACCGCCGCCGGGGACACCTTCGTCGGGGCGCTCGCGGTGGCGCTCGGGGAGGGCCGCGCCATGCCCGAGGCGCTGGCCTGGGCCTCGGTGGCGGCGGCGCTGTCCGTGCAGCGGCCGGGGGCGCAGGACTCGATGCCGACCCGCGCCGAGGTGGACCGGGCGGCCGCGGCCCGGGCCGCGGGCGGGGCGGAGTCATGACCCCCGCGGACGCACCACCGGCCGCCGCACCACCGGCCGCCGCGTCGGCCGGTCCGCTGGCGGGGCTGCGCGTGCTCGACCTGGCCACCCTGTTCGCCGGGCCGCTGGCCGCCACCCTGCTCGGGGACTTCGGCGCGGAGGTGGTCAAGGTCGAGCACCCGCACCGGCCCGACCCCTCCCGGGGCCACGGGCCGGCCAAGGACGGGGTCGGGCTGTGGTGGAAGCTGCTCGGCCGGAACAAGCGGACGATGACCCTCGACCTGTCCGTGCCGGGCGGCCGGGACACCCTGCTGCGGCTGGCCGCCACCGCCGACGTGGTCGTCGAGAACTTCCGCCCCGGCACCCTGGAGAAGTGGGGCCTGGGCTGGCCGGAGCTGTCGGCCGCCAACCCGCGGCTGGTCCTGGCCCGCGTCACGGCCTTCGGCCAGCAGGGCCCGTACGCCCGCCGGCCGGGCTTCGGCACCCTCGCCGAGGCGATGAGCGGCTTCGCCGCGATCACCGGGGAGCCGGACGGCCCGCCGACCCTGCCGCCCTTCGGCCTCGCGGACTCCATCGCTGCCCTGACCTGCGCGTACGCGGTGATGACCGCGCTCGCCGGCCGGGACCGGACCGGTCACGGCCAGGTGGTCGACCTGGCGATCATCGAGCCGATCCTGACCGTGCTGGGCCCGCACCCGCTCTGGTACGACCAGCTCGGCTACGTCCAGCCCCGCACCGGCAACCGTTCCGCCAACAACGCCCCCCGCAACACCTACCGCAGCGCGGACGGCCGCTGGCTGGCGGTGTCCGCCTCGGCCCAGTCGATCGCGGAGCGCGTGCTGCGGCTCGTCGGCCGGCCCGAGCTGACCGCCGAGCCCTGGTTCGCGACCGGCTCCGGGCGGGCCGCGCACGCGGAGGTCCTCGACGAGGCGGTCGGCGGCTGGATCGCCCGGCACAAGGCCGAGGAGGTGGTCGCGGCCTTCGAGGAGGCCGAGGCCGCCGTAGCCCTCGTCTACGACGTGCGGGACGTGATGGCCGATCCGCAGTTCGCGGCCCTCGACACGGTCACCGAGGTCGAGGACCCCGAACTCGGCCCGATCCGCATGCAGAACGTCCTCTTCCGGCTGTCCGGGACCCCCGGCGGGATCCGCTGGGCCGGCCGCCCGCACGGCGCGGACACCGAATCCGTCCTGACCGAGCTCGGCCTGACCGGGCCCGAGATCGCCGCCCTCCGTACCGAAGGTGCCCTTTGATCCTGACCTGGCTCTACGCACCCGGGGACCGCCCGGAGGTGGTGGCGAAGGCCCTGCGCAGCGGGGCCGACGCCGTCATCGTCGACCTGGAGGACTCGGTGTCGGTCTCGCGCAAGGAGTACGCCCGCGCGGCCACCGCCGAGCTGCTGACCGAGCGGCCGCCGGTCCCCGTGCACGTCCGCGTCAACGCCCTCGGCTCCCCCTGGTCGGGAGCCGACCTGACCGCGCTGGCCAAGCTGCACGGTCTCGCGGGCCTGCGGCTGCCCAAGGTCGACGCGCCGGAACAGATCACCCGGGTCGCGGACCGCACCGGAGGGGTGGCGCTGTACGCGCTGCTGGAGTCCGCGCTGGGGGTGGAGAGGGCGTACGAGATCGCGCGCGCCCACCCGTCCCTGCAGGGGCTGACGCTGGGCGAGGCGGACCTGTGCGCGGACCTCGGCGTCTGTGCGGAGAGCGGGCTGGACTGGCCGCGTTCCAGGGTCGTCGTGGCCGCCCGGGCCGCCGGGCTGGCACCGCCGGCGCAGTCGGTCTTCCCGGACATCCGGGACCTGGAGGCGCTGGCCGCCTCCTGCGCGCGGGGGCGGGCCCTGGGGTTCCTCGGCCGTGCGGCGATCCACCCACGGCAGCTCCCGGTGATCGAACGCGCCTTCCTCCCCGGGCCGGAGGAGGTCACCGCCGCCGAGGAGATCGTCACGGCGGCCCGCGCCACCCCGGGCGCGCTCGCCCTCCCGGACGGCCGCTTCGTCGACCCCGCCGTGGTCGCTGCCGCGCACCGCACCCTGTCCTTGTCCCGCCGCGCCCCTTCTTGACGCGCCGCTCGCACGGCTCGGCCCCTGGGGGCCTCCCCGGCTTCGCGGCGCTGCGCCGGCCTCCGGCCGCCGGGTGTCGGGCGGGGCCGGTTCGGGTGGCTGGTGCCGGTTGGTCGTCTGCGGGCGGGTGGGCCGCTGCGCGGGCTGGGTCCCCTACCCGCCCTTCCACCGTTCCCAGGGGCTCCGCCCCTGACCCCGTTGCGCTCAAACGCCGCGCGGGCTGGATTTCGCGCAGCGAAATTC
>NZ_JBNNPF010000025.1:0-50789 GCF_050275515.1 Streptomyces sp. NPDC004126
GCGCCGCCGGGGGACCCCGCCGACGTGCTGCTGTGGTGTACGGGCCGCGGCGCACTGGACGGACGCCCGCGCCGCACGTCGTGGACGTGGCAGGCTGCGCGGCCCGGCTGAGCGCAAGGCCGCGGCGGCCGTAACCGCTCGTGAGGCGGGGCATGGCCCGAGTCCGCACGTCTGGTTCTCGCCTTACCCCGGGCCGGTGGGCGGGTGGGACACTGCCGCGGTGAATCCTGCCGCCGCCTGCCCCGTCATGTCCGCCCGCGGGCGACGGGGGTGTCTGCTGTGACCCCCTCCCACCGGAAGCCGCCCGAACCGTCCCGCACCGCCGGAGCGGCCCGGCCGGCGGTTTCCGAGGCGGACCTGCCCGCCGTCCAGCGGCGGATCACCACCGTTCTGGTCGCCAAGGAGATGCTGGGCAGCCTGGGCGTGCCCCTGAGTACCGCGCTGACCCCGACGCCGGCCGCCGAGATCAGCGGCACCGAGTCCCTGTCAGGCCTCGCCACCACGGCAGCGGTGGTCGGAGCCGCCCTGGCCGCCTTGCCGCTCGCGGCACTGGCGAACACCCACGGGCGGCGTGCCGGGCTGCTCGCGGGCTACGCGACCGCCACCCTCGGGGCGGGCCTCGTCGTCCTGGCCGTCTCGGTCGAGAGCTTCCCGCTGCTCCTGCTCGGCATGGCCGCCTTCGGCACCGCGTCCTCCGCCGGTCTTCAGGGCCGCTTCGCCGCCGCCGACCTCGCCCCGCCCGAGCGCCGTGCCCGCGCCATCTCCGCGGTCGTCTGGGCCTCCACGGTCGGCGCCGTCGTCGGCCCCAACCTCACCGCCCCCGCCGGTGAGATGTTCGCCGGAACCGCCATACCCGCGGCCGCCGGCCCCTTCGTCTGGGCCGCCGCCGTCTTCACCCTCACCGGCACGCTGATCGCCGTGCTCCTGCGCCCCGACCCGCTGCTCACCGCCCGCGCCCTGGGCACCTCCGACGACCAGCCGTCCGAGGGCCCTCTGTGGCGGGCCGGGCTGGCCGCCGTCAAGGCCTCACCCAGGGCGCGGCTCGCCCTGCTCACCCTCACGGTCTGCCACACCACCATGATCTCGATCATGGTGATGACCCCCGTCGAACTCGCCCACCACGGCGCGGACCTCGACCTCGTCGGCCTGGTCGTCAGCTGCCACATCGGCGGCATGTTCGCCTTCTCGCCGCTCATGGGCCGGCTCGCAGACCGGGCCGGCCGCCTGACCGGCATCGGCCTCGCCGCGGGACTGCTCCCGATCGCCGCCCTGGTCGCCGGCACCGCGTCCGGCGGCCATGCCCAGAGCGCGGCGGGCCTCTTCCTGCTCGGCCTGGGCTGGTCCGCCGGCACCGTCGCCGGCTCGGCCCTGCTCACCGACTCGGTGCCCCTGTCCGCCCGGGCCGCCGCACAGGGCCTGAGCAGCCTGGCGATGTCAGCGGCGGCCGCCATCGGCAGCGTCCTCGCCGGCCTGGTCATGGCCCAGGCCGGTTACGGCCTGCTCAGCACCATCAGCGCCGCACTGCTCCTGCCGGTGGCCGCTCTCCTCATGTTCACCGCCCTGCGCCACCGACCGGCACCGCAGTAGGCGCGGTCGGGTCAGTCGAGGGTGAGGACGGCCTTGCCGGGGAGGCGGCCGGAGCGGACGGCGGTGATGGTGTCGGCGGCGTCGGTCCAGGCGCCGCGCCAGGAGATGTGGGGCCGCAGTCGTCCCGCCGCCGTCTGTTCGGCGAGCCAGGTCAGATCGGCGCGGTCGGCGAGGCCGAGGACGGTGGCGATCTGACGGTTGGGGCGGGCGGGGTCGGCCATCAGGGCACCGGGCGGGAAGGTCGTGGCGGTACCGGACGCGGCTCCGAGGGTGACCAGAGTGCCTCCCTCGTCCACGCAGCGGTAGGCGTCGGCGGTGACATCGCCCCCCACCAGGTCCACGGCCCCCCATACGGGGGTGGTGAGGTCGGCGGGGGAGGCCACGGTCTCGTGGGCGCCCAGTTCGCGCAGTTCGCGTGCGCGGTCCTCGTCGCGGGCGGCGGCGATGACGTGGGCGCCGCCGAGGGCGGCGAGCTGGACGGCGTACCGGCCGACGGAGCCGGCCGCGCCGGTGATCAGGACGCGGCGCCCGAGGATCGGACCGAGGCGGCGCAGGCCCCGCAGGGCCGTTCCGGCGGCGACCGGGAGGGTGGCGAGCGGGCCGAGGTCGGCGCCGTCCGGCACCGTGCCGATCTGCGTGGTGTCCACGGCGCGCAGCTGCGCCCAGGCGCCGGAGACGCCGAGGGTGATGACCGGTGTGCCGGCGGCTGGGCCGGAGCCGTCGGCGGCCGCCCGCTCCACGACGCCGGCGGCGTCCCAGCCCAGGACGCTGCCGGGGGCGGCCTGCGGCAGCAGGTAGGTGAACTCCGCGGGGTTCAGCGAGACGGCGTGAACCCTGACCAGGGCCTGGTGGGGTGCCGGTGCGGGGTCCGGCACGTCCTCGGCCAGGCGCAGGCGTCCGGGTGCGGAGTCGTCGACGATCACGGCATGCATGGGGTCCTCCTGACGGGGTGGGGTGATTCCCTCGCCACCCATTGTGCCACTCAGTGGCATTTGCTGCTCAGTGGCACACTGCGCTGATGTGCAGTTGCCGGTCGTGGCCCTAGACTCCTCCGTATGGCCGGTGGGACGAGCGGTACGGCGGATCGGGGCGCCGCAGGGGCGGACAGGAGCCTGCCGCTGCGTGAGCGCAAACGGCTGCGCACCCGGCAGTCGCTGGTCGCCACGGCCCTGGAGCGCTACACCCGGGACGGGTTCGAGAGCACCACGCTGGACGACATCACCGACGAGGTGGAGATCTCCAAGCGGACCTTCTTCCGGTACTTCACGTCCAAGGAGGACGTGGCCCTGGCGCCGCAGAAGCTCTACTGGGAAGCCCACTTGGAACTGCTCGGCGAGCTCCAGCCCTCCGGAAGCCTCGTCGAAGCGCTCCACCGCGCCCACGCCGCCACGCTGGAGCGGATGGACGAGGGGTGGGAGAGCCAGTTCCTCGTCCTGTGCCGGCTGATCGGGCGGACCCCCCAGCTCGCCGCCCACAGCCTCCGCCACTGCGCCGAGACCACCGAGGTCATCCTCGCCCTGCTCGGCGAGCGCCTCGCCCCGCTGGACCCTTCCGATCCGAGGCTGCGCATCGCCCTCGACATCGCCGTCTCGGCCTGGCGCTGTGCCGTCCAGGACTGGACCGTCCAGCGGGACGGGGGCGGGGACGGGGGCGGGGATGGGGACGGGGATGGGGACGGGGGCGGCCGGGGAGGACTCGCCGCGCACATGGAGCGCGCCTTCGCCTCCGTGGCCGGAGCGCTGGCCCTCACCGTGCCGGCGCCGGAGTCCCTCGCGTGACCCTGCCGGCCTGGGCTCCCGGTCCGGCGCGAGGCGTTATGCGGTCGCTGCCGGGGGAGCGGGCAGGGTCAGCGGCCGGTCGTGCAGGCCCAGGCGGCGCAGGATCGCCGTGAGGTGCTCGCTCAGGAGGATGCGCGCGGCCGCCCCGTCGCCCGAGGTGAGGGCGTGGGCGATGGCGTGGTGCTGTTCCGTCACCGCCGTCACCGCCGTCAGCTCGGCACCGAGGGCGCGTACGGCCTCATCGCCGCGCCCGGCGACCGAGTCGAAGGCGAAGAGCTCCAGGAGCATGCGGGCCTGCAGGATGTCCCGGCCGGCCGACAGCGGGACCGGTACGACCTGCGCACCGCGCTTGGGGTACAGGCGCAGGAACCCCTCGGCCTGAGGGCGCAGGAACGCCTCGCGCACCGGTCCATCCGCTGCTCCCCGCCGTTCCATACGCTTCGACCCGGTCGCGGCGGACCCGTTCCCCACCCGGCCCGGCGGGCCGGCCGGGGCCGGTGACGAGTCGGGGCGCGGCCTGGGCATCGTGGCGGCACTGGCGCAGAGCAGCCGGCTCCGGCGCCTGCCCGACGGATCCACCAGCGCGTACGCGGCCCTGCCGCAGCACCCCGCTCCGTGACCGCCGCCGTACGAGGAGCCCCGCGGGCGGCCCCCCGGGGGGCGTCAGCCGGCGGTCGCCATCCGGACGGCCGCCGGAAGGGAATCGGCGACGGGCCAGCCGGCGCGTGCCAGGCCGGCCCGGTCCTGGACGCCGCCCGTGTGCAGGACGGCGCGGACCCCCGCGCGGCGGGCGGCGTCGCCGTCGTCCTCCGTGTCGCCGATCAGGACGACCCTGCCGGGTGCCACGCCCGCCCCGGCCAGCGCCGCCAGATGGTCCAGCAGCCGCGGGTGCTTGCCGCCGGAGGCGTCTCCCGTACGGCCGGTGACCAGCGTGAAGCGGTCGGCGAGACCGTGTCCGGCCAGTGCGGCGGACAGGGCCTGTGCGGGGTGGAGCGACAGCAGGGACTGGGGTACGCCCTGCCGGTCGGCGAGGGCGAGGGCCTCCAGTGCGTCGACGGCGAGGGAGGCGCTGCCGCTCCGGTAGTGCGCGTGGTAGGCGGCCGCCATCCTCGCCAGGGCGTCCTGGTCGGGCACTGTTCCGTGGGTGCGCCGGATCAGGTCCGCCGAGGAGAGGGAGAAGGCCGCGCGGTAGCGGTCGTACGTGATGGGGGCCAGCCCGGCCGCCCGGTAGGCGGCGTTCATGGCCTGCGCGATCAGCGGCGCGTCGTCGAGCAGGGTGCCGTTCCAGTCCCACACCAGGTGGGGCGTCGTGTCCGTGTCCATGGGGAACTCCTCACAGCGGGGCGGGGCGGGACGGACGGAGGCGGTGCGGCCGGGCGGGGTGCCCGGCCGCACCGCCCGCGCGTGGGGTCAGACCGCCCACCAGACGGTGGTGTCCGGCTCGATCACGGCGACCGGCCCGGCGGGCCCCGCGTCGGTGGAGGCGAGGAGGACCTCGCCGGGAGCCGTCATCTCCACCGGCGCACCGGTGATGTTGGCGGTGCAGACGAACGAGCCCTCGGCGCTGTCGCGGCGGAAGGCGAGCACCCCGGCCGGGGCGTCCAGCCAGGTGACCCGGTCGCCGGCGCCGAGCGCGGGGTGCCGGCGCCGGACCGCCAGGGCGCTGCGGTAGAGCTCCAGGGTGGAGGTGGGGTCGCCGGTCTGCGCCTCGACGCTGAGCGAGGCCCACTCGGCGGGCTGCGGCAGCCAGCTCGGGCCGCCTTCCGGGCCGAAGCCGTACGGGGCCTCGGTGCCGGACCACGGGATCGGGACGCGGCAGCCGTCGCGGTAGCCGTCCTGGCCGTTGTGGCGGAAGAAGGACGGGTCCTGGCGGACCTCGTCGGGCAGGTCGACGACCTCGGGCAGGCCGAGTTCCTCGCCCTGGAAGACGTACGCGGAACCGGGCAGGGCGAGCATCAGCAGGGTCGCGGCCCGCGCCCGGCGCAGGCCCAGTTCGCGGTCGCCCGGGGTGCGCATCTGGGTGCCCCGGCCGGGCGGGTTGCCGAACCGGGTGGCGTGCCGGGTGACGTCGTGGTTGGACAGTACCCAGGTCGCGGGCGCGCCGACGGAGCGCATCGCGTCCAGCGACACGTCGATCACCTCGCGCAGCGGGGCGGCGTCCCAGTCGGTGCCCAGGTACTGGAAGTTGAAGGCCTGGTGCAGTTCGTCCGGGCGGACGTACTTGGCGGTGCTGGTGACCGTCGGGGTCCAGGCCTCGGCCACGAAGATGCGGTCGTCGCCGTACTCGTTCAGCACGCGGCGCCAGTCGCGGTAGATCTCGTGGACGCCGTCCTGGTCGAAGAACGGCATCTCGTCGTTGCCGAGCAGCTTGAGCTGCTCCTTGGTGCCGATGTCCGGCAGCCCCGCGGCCTTGACCATGCCGTGGGCGACGTCGATGCGGATGCCGTCGATGCCGCGGTCGAACCAGAAGCGGATGATCGAGCGGAACTCGTCCTGGACGGCCGGGTGTTCCCAGTTGAAGTCCGGCTGCTCGGGGGCGAACAGGTGCAGGTACCAGTCGCCGGGCGTGCCGTCGGGGTCGGTGGTGCGGCTCCAGGCCGGGCCGCCGAATATCGACTCCCAGTCGTTCGGGGGGAGTTCGCCGTCCTCGCCCTTGCCGGGGCGGAAGTGGTAGCGCTCGCGCAGCGGGGAGCCGGGGCCCTCGCGCAGGGCCTGCTGGAACCATTCGTGCCGGTCGGAGGAGTGGTTGGGGACCAGGTCCACGATCACCCGCAGGTCCAGGGCGTGGGCGTCGCGGATCAGCGCCTCGGCGTCGGCGAGGTCGCCGAACACCGGCTCGATCCGCCGGTAGTCGGAGACGTCGTAGCCGGCGTCGACCTGCGGGGAGGCGAAGATCGGCGACAGCCAGACGGCGTCCACGCCCAGGTCGCGCAGGTGGGGCAGGCGGGAGCGGACGCCGGGGAGGTCGCCGACGCCGTCGCCGTTGCCGTCGGCGAAGCTGCGGGGGAACACCTGGTAGATCACCGCGCCGCGCCACCACTCGGGCGTGGCCTGGGGGCGGTGGTCCGCGTCCGGCCGCGGGGCGGACGTCGGCGCGTCGGCGACGGTCTGGGTCACTGAGGGTCTCCTCTGACGGGGGCCTGGGGGGCCTGTTTGTTCGGCAGGACAGTAGTGCCGACCAACCCCCTTCTGGAAGATCTTGCAGAAAATTTCAGCAAGCAGGGCAGGGCAATGCCCGTTACTTCCCCGTTCGTGCTGCGCTGAGCTGCAATTTCTTGCAGAAAACTCATGAAAGACCGTTGACGGTCTCAAGATCCGCCTCCTAGCCTCACCACGGCGCGCCAAGTCCTCATGTCCACCACCGACGATTGGTTGCACTGATGCAGCACGCTCACGGCACAACAGGAGCCGCCTGGTGGCGGGATGCCGTCGTCTACCAGGTCTATCCGCGCAGCTTCGCCGACGGGAACGGCGACGGCGTCGGCGACCTCGCAGGCCTGCGCACCCGCCTGCCCCACCTGCGCGACCTCGGCGTCGACGCCCTGTGGATCACCCCGTTCTACGCCTCGCCCATGGTCGACGGCGGGTTCGACGTCGCCGACCACCGTGCGATCGACCCCCTGTTCGGGACCCTCGCCGACGCCGAAGCCCTGATCGGCGACGCCCACGCCCTCGGTCTGCGGGTGATCGTGGACCTGGTCCCCAACCACACCTCCGACCGGCACGACTGGTTCCAGCGGGCCCTGCGCGAGGGCCCCCGCTCCGCGCTGCGCACCCGCTACCACTTCCGCCCCGGCAAGGGCGCGGACGGCGAACTGCCGCCCAACGACTGGGAGTCGGTGTTCGGTGGCCCGGCCTGGAGCCGCACCACCGACCCCGACGGCACGCCCGGCGACTGGTACCTGCACCTGTTCGCCCCCGAGATGCCCGACCTCGACTTCGACAGCCCGGCCGTCCAGGACGAGTTCCGCTCGGTCATCCGCTTCTGGCTGGACCGCGGCGCCGACGGCCTGCGCATCGCCGACGCCCACGGCCTGGTGAAGGCCGCCGGGCTGCCCGACCTCGGCCGCAGCGCCCAGGCCGGACTGCTCGGCAGCGAGGCCGTCCCCTACTTCGACCAGGACGGCGTCCACGAGATCCACCGCGCGTGGCGCCGGATCCTCGACGAGTACCCGGGCGAGCGCATCGCGGTCGCCGAGGCGGTCACCCCCGACGCGGACCGGCTCGCCCTCTACGTCCGCGGCGACGAGCTCCACCACACCCAGAACTTCGACTACCTCTGCGCCCCCTGGGACGCCGAGGCCCTCCGCACCACCATCGAGCGGACCCTGACCGCCCACACCGCGGTCGGCGCCACCGCCACCTGGGCACTCGGCAACGCCGACGTCCACCGCGTGGTCACCCGCTACGGCGACGGCGAAACGGGCCTGCGCCGCGCCCGTGCCGCCGCCCTGCTGACCCTCGCGCTGCCCGGGGCCGCGTACGTCTACCAGGGCGACGAGCTCGGCCTGCCCGAGATCCTCGACCTGCCCGAGGACGCCCTCCAGGACCCCCAGTGGGAACGCTCCGGACACACCGAACGCGGCCGCGACGGATGCCGGGTCCCCCTCCCCTGGGAAGGAACCGCCGCACCCTACGGCTTCGCACCCGAGGACGCCGAGCCCACCTGGCTGCCGCAGCCCGCGGCGTGGGCCGGGCTCAGCGCCGCCGTCCAGCACAAGGACCCGGACTCCACCCTGGCCCTGTACCGGGAGGCGCTGCGGATCCGCCGGCAGACCGAGGACCTCGGCGACGGCCCCCTCGACTGGCGGCCCGGCCCGTCCGGCACCCTGGTCTTCGCCCGCGGAGCCGTCGTCTGCACGGTCAACACCACCGGCGAGCCCGTCGAGCTGCCCCGCCCGGGTGAACTGCTGCTCTCCAGCGCCCCCTTCGACGCCCCCGACGCCGACCGGATCAGCCTCCCGTCGGACACGGCCGCCTGGTGGCGGGCCCAGTGACCACCGACACCACCGCCCTCGGCACGGTCGCCGCCGAGCCCGCACTGGACGGCGACGGCCTGTGGCTGCGCACCCCCGAGGGCCGCACCCTGCTGGACGCCGCCTCCGGCACCTTCAACCTGCCGCTCGGCTACGCCCACCCGCACGTCGTCACGGCCGTCCAGCGGCAGGCCGGCCGGATCTCCCACGCCGGCTCCGGCTTCACCCGGCCGGCCGGTGACGCCCTGGCCGCCCGGCTCCTCGCCCACGCCCCGGCCGCCCTCTCCCGCAGCTGGATCCGCGACGTGTCCGGCTCCACCGCCAACGAGTGCGCCGTGAAGATCGCCCAGAAGTACACCGGGCGCCGGCAGGTCGTCAGCTTCTTCCTCTCGCACCACGGCCAGACCATGGCGACCACCGCCATGTCCGGCAACGCCTTCCGCCGCCGGCCCTTCCCCGCCTCCGCCACCACCGAGACGCTGATCGTTCCCGGCGCCTACTGCCACCGCTGCTTCTACAACTCCACCTATCCGAGCTGCAAGGCACTGTGCGCGACCCGGATCGAGGACTTCCTGGAGTACGCCAGCAGCGGCGACGTGGCGGCGGTGCTGGTCGAGCCCGTCCTCGGCAACGGCGGCAACATCGTGCCGCCGCCCGAGTTCTTCAGAGAACTGCGGCGGATCTGCGACCGGCACGGCATCGTCCTCATCGCCGACGAGGTCCAGACGGGCCTCGGCCGCACCGGCCACATGTTCGCCTCCGAACACCTCGGCCTGGAACCGGACGTCGTCACCCTGGCCAAGGGCCTCGGCGGCATCGGCCTGCCCGTCGGCGCCGTGCTGATGCGCGAGGAACTCGACGTCCTGGACCCCCACGACCACTCCTTCACCAGCGGCGCCGGCCTCCTCGGCCTCGCCGCCGCCCACGCCACCCTCGACGTACTCGAACAGCCCGGCTTCCTCGACCGCGTCGACGCACTGGGCGCGACCATCGGCACCCGGCTGCGCGCCCTCGCCGACGAAGTGCCCGCCATCAGCGACGTCCGCGGCCTCGGCTACATGTGGGGCATCGAGCTGTCCCGCCCCGACGGATCCCCCGACCCGGAACTGGCCCGGGCCACCATCGCCGCCGCCGAATCCGGGCACGACCTCGTGCTGCGCGGCTCCCGCTACGGCTTCGGCAACGTCGTCAAGGTCCGGCCCGCCCTCATCGCCGACGAACGCGACCTGGACGAGATCTGCGCCCGCCTGCGCCTGGCCCTGCTGGACGCGACCAAGACCCTGGAGAGTGACCGCCCGTGACGCACCCCGAGCCCATGAAGGCCCTCGTCTACCACGGCCCCTTCGACCTGCGCGTCGAGGAACGCCCCAGACCCTGGGCCACCGGACCCGACGACGTCGTGGTGCGGGTGCGGCGCACCGGCATCTGCGGCACCGACATCGGCATCGCCACCGGCAAGTACACCGCCACACCGGGCGTCGTCCTCGGCCACGAGAGCGTCGCCGAGGTCGCCGAGACCGGCCCCGGCGTGACCGACCTCCCCGTCGGCACCCCCGTGGTGGTCAACCCGACGTACTACTGCGGCTCCTGCCCGCCCTGCCGGTCGGGCAGGGAGAACCACTGCGCACGCAAGCACGAGACCGAGGCGGGCGTCTCCGCCGACGGCCTGTTCGCCGAGTACTACCTGACCACCCGGACGTTCCTCCACCCGATCCCGGCGGGCAACGACCGCCCCGCGATGGTGCTGGGCGAGCCGCTGTCCTGCGCGATGACCGGCGTACGCAGGCTCCGCCTCACCCCCCAGCTGCGCGCCGCCGTCCTGGGCGCCGGCCCGATGGGCGTCATGTACGCGTCGCTGCTGGCCCAGCAGGGGCTCACCGGCGTCCTGGTGGAAGCCTCCCCGGCGCGGGCCGGCGCACTGCGCGAGGCCCTGCCCGGCCTGTGGCCCGTCGTCGGGACCCTGTCCGAGGCGGCCGAGCGCCTGGCCCGGCCGGGCACCGGCCTCGACGTGGTCGTGGACACCACCGGCGTCCTGCTGGAGGAGGCCCTCGGCGTACTCAACCCGGGCGGCCAGCTGCTCCTCGTGGGACTGAGCGGCGGCACCGCCACCATCGACCCCGCGCGGATCGCCGACAACAGCATCCAGGTGATCGGCTCGATCGACTCGCTCGGCACCTTCGGCGACGCGGTCGAACTCCTGGCCAACGGCGCCCTGCCGCTCGACGGCGCGGTGACCGCCGAAGTCCCCCTGGAGGAGTTCGCCCGCGCCTTCGCCCTGCTGGGCGTCGACCTCGAAGCCGGACACCGTACCGAACCCACCGGCCACCTCAAGGTGTGCCTGACCCCGGCCACCGCCGGAAAGGAGCAGTGACCATGCACCCCAGCGACGTCGTCGTGATCGGCTTCAACACCATGGACCTGGTGTTCACCGGCCGGGAAGCCCTGCGCCCCGACCAGAAGGTCCACGCCGACAGCCTCACGCAGCACGCGGGCGGCCAGGGCTCCAACGCCGCCGTCGACCTCGCCGGCCTGGGACTGGCCGTCCACTACGTCGGCATGTTCGGCGACGACGCCTGGGGCGAGCGGGTCCGGGCCTCGATGACCGACGCGGGCATCACCGTCGACGGGTCCGTCACCGTCCCGGACTGCCCCAACCACGTGGCTGTCGTCGCCGTCGACACCACCTCCGGCACCCGCTCGATCGTCATGTGCAAGGACCCGCGGCTCACCGCCCCCGCCGACCTCGTCCCCTCCGCCGCCCTCCGCCGGACCCGCGCCTTCTACACCGACGGCCACGAGTTCGAGGCCTCCGTGGCCGCCGCCGAACTCGCCCGCAGCCTGGGCGTACGGGTCTTCGCCGACCTGGAGGTCGCCCGCGAGGACGCCGCCCGGCTCCTCGCCCACGTGGACGAACTGGCCGCCCCGCTGGAAGTGGTCCGCACCCTCGCCGGGACGGACGACGAGGCCGAGGCGCTCGCCCGCGTCCGCGCCCTCGGCCCGGCCGTCGTGATCGCCACCAAGGGCGCCGACGGCTGCACCGGACTGGACGAGGAGGGCCGCCACTTCCAGGCGGCCGCCTTCCCCGCCGAGGTGGTCGACAGCACCGGAGCCGGGGACGCCTTCCACGCCGGCTTCCTCGCCGCCCGGCTGCGCGGAGCCTCCGTCCAGGAGGCCGCGGCGTTCGGGAACCGGGCCGGCGCCCTCAAGTGCGGGCACCCCGGGCCCCGGGTTCCGCTCGCCGCCATGGCACGGCTGCGGGACCAGCCCGAAGGGCCCGCCGCGTGAGGGAGCTGCTCGAACGCGGCGGCCGGCCGGCCGCCGCGGCACTCTTCGACTGCGACGGCCTCCTCGTCGACACCGAACCGCTGTGGGGCACCGCCATGGAGCTCGTGCTGCGCTCCCTCGGCCGGGAGACCGACGTGGACGCGCTGACCCGGGAACTGACCGGGGCGTCCATCGCCCGGACCGTGGAACGCCTCCACGCACTCGCCGACACCCCCGGCCTGACGCCGCACGAGGTCGAAGCGCAGCTCCTCGGCCGCTACGCCGAGGCGGTGGCCCGGGAGGGCGTACGTCCCATGCCGGGTGCCGTGGAACTGGTACGCGCCCTCGCCCGGGACATGCCGGTCGCCGTGGTGTCCAACAGCCCGGAGCCCGCGGTCCGGGCCGTGATCGCGGCCGTCGGCCTGAGGGACGAGGTGTCGGCCGTGGTCGGCGCGCACGGAGCCTGCCGCCCCAAGCCCGACCCGCAGCCGTACCTGACCGCCTGCGCGGTCCTCGGCGTCCGGCCCGCGGCCTGCGTCGCGTTCGAGGACTCGCCGGACGGCGCGCGGGCGGCGGCCGCCGCCGGGCCGCGCCTGCTGGTCGTCCCCGCGCCGGGCGTCCCCGCGGCCGCCTACCCGGCGGGAGCGACCCTGCTGCGTTCGCTGGCCGACGTCCTGCCCGACCGCGCACCGGCGGGGGAACAGCGGTGACCGCGACCTCGGAGACGACCGACACCCAGGCCTCCATCCTCGGATTCCTCGCGAAGGCCGGGGACTCCGCCGACGGCGACCCCTACGTCCTGGCCCGCGTACTGGAGCTGCGCGGCCCCGTCGACCCGGCCCGTTTCGACGACGCGGCCCGGGCGCTGGCCGCCCGCCACGAGGCACTGCGCACGGTGTTCGAGCACGGCCCGGACGGCTGGACGCAGCGGATCCTCGCACCCGGCCCGGTCGACGTCCGCCACGTCGAGGCGGCCGGGGGAGACCCGGAGGCGCTCGCCCTGGTCGCCGCCGAACGGGCCCGGAGCTTCGACGTCCGGCGCGAGACGCAGCTGCGCGTACGGCTCTACCGCACGGGCCCCGACCGCCACCTCGCCGCGTTCCTGTTCCACCACCTGACCTGCGACGGCTGGTCGATGGCGATCGCCCTGCGCGACTTCGGCGCACTGTACGAGGGCCGCCCGCTGCCCGAGCCCGGCAGGTTCCGCGACTTCGCGGCCTGGCAGCGGCAGCGCTCCCAGGGCGACCCGTGGGAACGCCATCTCGCCCACTGGGCGGGCAGGATGGAGGGCTTCCGGCCCGAGGGCACCCTCGCCGAGGCCGCCGCCACGGCCGGGGACCACCGGGCCGGGAAGGCCTGGGTCCAGGTACCCGAGACGCTCCAGCGCCCGCTGCTCGCGGCCGCCGGAAAGGCCCGGGTCAGTCCGTACGTGGCGCACTCGGCGGCCTGGGCGCTGGGCATCGCCGACGTCCTGGGGGAGCAGTCCTTCCTGCTGGCGGGCCCGGTCGCGCTGCGGCACGCACGCGGCGCCGAGCACATGGTCGGGGACCTCACCAACATGCTGCTCTGCCCGGTGCGCGTGACGCCCGACACGACGGAACACGAGCTGGTCGCCACGATGCACCGGGGCCACTACGCGGCACTGGGCAGGCTCGACGTCCACTACCAGAGGGTGCTGCGCGCACTGGACCTGCCGACCGGCTACCACGCCCGGATCGGCTACCACACCCAACCGCGCGGCGAGCTCGCCGTGCCCGGACTGGAGACACGGGCCGTACGCCTGCCGGGCGAACTGACCAGCCGCCGGCTCGTCGCGCTCGAACTGGACGCCTCTACGGCCCGGCCGTCCGGAGCGGTGGTCTACCGCCGCGCGCTGCTGCCCCACCGGGACGCAGAAGAGCTTGCCGCCGCCTATCTGCGCCGCCTGGAGGCGTGCGGACGGGCCCTGGAGGAGTGGGGAACGCGAACACCGTGACCGGGGAAGCCATGACAGAGGATCACATACCGCTCGGCGACGGCCGCTGGAGGCTGTGGAAGGGCGCGGTGCTGCGCGGCCCCGGCTTCCCCTGGCGGACCGTCGACGCGTTCACCGACGCCGGGCTGGCACGCGCCGCCGACCAGCTGAACGAGGACACCGCCGCCAAGGGCCGGCGCCGCCCCGAGCCGGCGCGGGCGGACGAGTTCGCCGGGCGCTTCGAGACCGCCGCCGCCCGGCTGTCCGCCGCGGTCGCCGAACTCGCCCGCGACCCGCACTTCCGCGAGGCCGTCACCTGGCAGAACCGCGAGTTCGTACGCACCTGCCTGGACCGTGAGACGGCCGACTCGCGCCGCGACGCCCGGGCACGCAAACGCGAATCCTCCATCGTCGCCTACGCCCAGCGCTACGCCACCAAGAACGAATCCATCGGCTTCTTCGGCCCCGTCGGCTGGGCCGAATGGGAACCCTCGACGGAACACACCCGCGTACTGCCCGGTACCGGGCTCCTGGGCCGGCGCACGGTGTACTTCGAGTCCTGGGCCGTCGACCTCGTCGCCCGCGCCCTCGCCGCCCGGCCCGAGCTGCTCCCCGGACTGCCGCCCCGCCCCGTGCCGGCCCAACTGGTGCGCGACGGCGCCGTCCTGCGCCCCACCGGCGCGCCCGTACCGCTGGACCCGCTCGAAGCGGAGGTCCTCCTACGGTGCGACGGCACGCGCACGGTGCGGGAGCTGGCCGCCGCACTGGACCTGCCCGAACAGCGGGTCGCCGACGCCGTGCGGGAACTGGAGCGCCGCGACGTGCTCCGCCTCGACCTCGGCGGCCCCCTGGAGACCCACCCCGAGCTGCGGCTGCGCGAACGCCTGGCCCGCGTCCCCGACGCCCCGGCCCGCGAGGCCGCCCTGCGCGACCTCGACGCGCTCACCGGAGCACGCGACCGGGTCGCGGCCGCCGCCGGCGACCCCGAGCGGCTGGCCGGCGCGCTCGCCGGGCTCGACGGCGCCTTCGAAGCGCTGACCGGCGAGTCCGCCACCCGCCTGCACGGCCGGACGTACGCGGGCCGCACCCTCGTCTACGAGGACACCACCCGCGAGGTGAGCGCCGGCTTCGGCGCGGGAGTGCTGCGCGAACTCGCCGACCCGCTGGCCCTCGTACTGGACAGCGGCCGCTGGCTGGCCGCCCGGATCGGTGCCGCCTACCTCGAACGCTTCGACGCGTACCTGACCCGCAAGCAGACGCGGACCGGGCAGGACCGGGTGCCGCTGACCTCCCTCCTCGCCCTCGCCACCCGCGACCTGTACACGGGAGCCGGAACCCCGCCCCTGGCGGCCGAGGCCACCGCCGAACTCCAGCGGCGCTGGGCCCGGATCCTCGCCGTGCCCGAGGGCGTGCGCCGCCACGAGGTGGCGGCCGAGGACATCGCGTCCGCCGTACGCGAGGCGTTCGCCTGCGAGGCACCGCCCTGGGCGGGGGCACGGCACCACTCGCCCGACGTGATGCTGGCCGCCGCTTCGGTGGAGGCCGTGAACCGGGGCGACTTCGACCTCGTCCTCGGCGAACTGCACCTCGCGTACAACACGGTGGAGGCCAGGGCCCTCGTCGAGCAGAGCCCGGACCGGGCGCGGCTCCTCGCCCTCGCCGAACGGGCCGCCGGGCCGGGCCGCGTCATGCTGGCCGCCCCGCGCAGCTGGGGCGCGGTCACCAGCCGCACCAGCCCGCCCTCGGCGCTGCTGTCGCCCGCCTGGACGTACTGGGCCCTGGGCGAGGACGACGTCTGCCACCTGCCCGGCGAGGTGCTGCCCGCCGCCGCGCTGGAGGCCGGCCGCACCGCGGAGGGCCTCGTGGTGCGGCACCTGCCGGACGGGCGGACCTTCCCGCTGGCCGAGGTGATCGGCGACTACCTGTCGGCGGTCACGGTCAACGCCTTCCGGATGCTGCCGCGCGGGCGCCACACGCCCCGGGTCGGCATCGGCCGGCTCACCGTCGCCCGCGAGACCTGGAGACTGCCGGCCCGCCGCTTCGACTGGGCCTTCCAGCTCGACGAACGCACCCGGTACCTCCAGATGCGGGCCTTCGTGGCACGGCACGGCCTGCCCGAGCGGGTGTTCTGCTCGGTGCCGCTGGAGATGAAGCCCGTCTTCGTGGACTTCAGCAGCATCCCGCTGACCAACACCCTCGCCGGGCTGGTGCGCCGGACGGCGCGCGAGGGCGGCGGCGCGGACATCAGCCTGTCGGAGCTGCTGCCGGACGCGGACTCGCTCTGGCTGACCGACCGCTCCGGGGCGCCCTACACCTCCGAACTGCGAACGGTGGTCTTCGAAGATGACCGGCACTGACCCCCGCGGCCCGGCCGCCCTGGTGGAGCCCGTACGGGAGTCCGCCCGGCGCACCCCGGACGCCGTGGCGCTGAGCGGGCCGGGCGAGACCCTCACCTACCGGCGGCTGCTGGAACGGATCGACACCGCCGCGGCCCGGATGCGTGCCGCGGGCGTCACCCCCGGCGACACCGCCGTCCTGCACGCCACCCGGGACCCGCGCCTGCCGGTGACCCTGCTCGCGGCCTGGTCCGCCGGGGCGTGCGTCGCCCTGCTGGACGCCGCTCTGCCGGCCGAACGCCTCGCCGCCTGCGAGGCGCTGGTCCGGCCCCGCTGGCGGCTGTCCGGAGACCGCACGGAACCGTACGGCACGTCCGGCCCCCGGCCGGCGCACGGCGGCAGCCACATCCTGCTGACCTCGGGAACGACGGGCGGCCCCGCCGCGGTCCTGGCCGGGCCGGACGCGCTGCGCCGCGGCCTCGACTGGTACGCCGAAACGTTCCGCCCCGGCCCGGGCGACCGGGTGGCGCTGCTGGCCGGACTCGGACACGACCCCCTGCTGCGCGACGTCCTGGTCCCGCTCGGCAGCGGCGGAACCCTCCTCGTCCCGCCGGCCGACGTCTTCTCCCACCCCGCCGCGCTGCTCGGCTTCCTCCGGCAGGCCGCGCCGACCGTCCTGCACACCACCCCGGCCCTGCTGGAACTGCTGCTCGCCGCGGACACCGCGGACACCGCGGCGGACGGCGGCGCCCTGCGCTCGCTGAGGCTGGTCGTCTCCGGCGGCGCACGGCTCGGCGCCGGGCTCGCCCGGCGGCTGCGCCGCGCCTGTGACGCGGTCCTCGTCAACGCCTACGGGGCCACCGAGACACCGCAGATCGCCTCCTGCGCCGTCGTGGACGTCGCCGCCCTCGACGCGGCCGGCGTCCCCGACTCCGCCGGGCTGGACATCGGCGCCGGGGTGGCCGGAGCCGAGCTGCTGCTCGCCCCGGACAGCGGCGAGGTGCTGGTACGCAGCCCCCGCCTGGCGCTCGGATACCTCGACGGGACCGGCCGCGAGGGGCGCTTCGCCGCCGACCCGCGCGCAGCGCCCGGACACGGCCTCTACCGCACCGGTGACCGCGGCGAGCGGCTGCCCGGCGGCGGCATCCGCATCACCGGCCGGCTGGACCGCGAGCTGTCCGTGAACGGGCACCGGCTCGCCCCCGAGGAGATCGAGTCCGCCGCCCGCCGGCACCCCTCGGTCCTGGAGGCGCACGCGGAGGCGGTGACGGGCCCGGCCGGGGAGGTCCTGGGGCTGACGGTGGTCCCCGCCCCGGGCGAACGCCTCGCACCGCGCGAGATCCGCGCCCACCTGGCCGCGCTCCTGCCGCGCCACGCCGTCCCGTCCCGGATCCGGACCACCCCCGGGCTCACGCTCGGCCCCACCCACAAGGCAACCTCGGAAAAGTGGAGTTGAACCCCATGAACGACCCCCGCACGGCAGCCCTCACCGCCGAGCTGATCGACCTGTGGCAGCAGGTCCTCGGCGTGGACGGCATCGGACCGGACGACGACTTCTTCGACCTCGGCGGCAGCTCCATCACCGCGATCCGGATGGCCCCCCTGATGGGCGAACGCCTCGGCGTCGAACCGGACCTCACCCTCCTCTTCGACCACCCGACCCCCGCCGAACTGGCCGCCGCCCTCGCCCCCCAGGCCGGCGACCTCCCCGTCCCCGCGTCGGCGGGCGGCCGGGGGCCGGACGCATGACCGCCCGCCACGTGGTGGTCGTCGACCCCTACTCCTCGGGCGCGAAACTGCCCGGCCTGCTGCGCCGGGCGGGCCTCGTACCGGTCGGGGTCACCTCGTACCCCGTTCCGCCGCCCGTCTACACCACCGCCTTCCGCCCCCAGGACTTCGAGGTCCTGCTGGAAGCGGACTCCGACGACCCCGCGGCCCTCGTCGCCGTACTCGCCGCGCTGCGGCCGGTCGCCGTCCTCGCCGGAGCGGAGAGCGGCGTCCTGCTGGCCGACCGGCTGGCGGCCGCGCTCACCCCCGGACTCGCCAACGACCCCGGCCTCGCCCCGGCCCGCCGCCACAAGGGCCTGATGGCCGAAGCCCTGGCCGCCGCCGGGGTCCCCGCGATCCGTTCCGCCTTCGTACGCGGAGCCGACGAGGCCTGGGCGTGGGTGCGCGAGTGCGCCCTCGAAGGCCGGGACCTGGTCGTCAAACCCGCCCTGTCCGGCGGCACCGAGGACGTGACCCTGGTGCCCGCCGCCGACGAGGAGCGCCTGCGCACGGTGGTCGGACACCTCCTGCGGAGGGTCAACGTGCTGGGCCTGCCCAACGACGAGGTGGTGGTGCAGGAACGCGTCACCGGAACCGAGTACGTCGTCGACACCTTCAGCCACGGCGGCCGCCACACCGTCACCAACATCTGCCGCTACGGCAAGACCGCCAACGCGGGCAGCTTCGCGGTCTACGAGAGCGTCGAGTTCCTGCCGTACGACCTGCCCGGCCACGCGGAGCTGGTGGCCTACACCGAACGGGCCCTGGACGCCCTCGGGGTGCGCTTCGGACTCGCCCACAGCGAGGTCATGCTCACCCCCGACGGGCCCCGGCTGATCGAGACCGGCGTCCGGCCCCCCGGCGCCGGACTGCCCGCCCTCGCCGAACTGGCCACCGGCGAGAGCGGACTGGACCGGCTCACCCGCTGGCTCGCCGACGGCGCCGACCCGCGCCCGGACTACCGGCTGCTGTGGCCCGTCGCCGCCGTCTACGCCATCGCCCCCACCACCGGCACCATCGGCAACCTGGACGCCTACCGGCGGGCCCTCGACCTGCCGAGCTGCCGCCACGTCCACCTGGGCGTCGGCGAAGGCGACTTCGTACCCGCCACCACCGACCTGCTCTCCACCCTGCGCCTCGGATGGGCGGTCCTCGCCCACCACGACCCGCACCAGCTGCACCGCGACCGGCTCGCCTTCCGGGAGCTGGAACGCGAGGTCCACTTCACCGACACCACGACCGGCCCGATCCTTGAGGTGACCCCCCGATGACCCCACCCAGCCCGGCGGACGCCACGGCTCCGGCCGCAGCCACGAGCCTGAACCGCGACCGGGGCTTCCGCAGCCTGTGGGGCGCCCAGAGCCTGTGCCAGCTGGGCGTGCAGACCACCGAGATCACCCTGCCGCTGGTCGCCGTCCTCGCGCTGGACGCCACGCCCTTCGAGGTCGGCGCGCTGGCCTCCTTCCAGATGGTCGCCTTCCTGCTGATCGGCCTCCCGGCCGGCGCCTGGATGGACCGCCTCCGCAAGCGGCCGGTGATGGTCGCCGCGAGCCTGGGCCGGGCGGCGCTGCTGGCCTCCGTCCCCGTCGCCGGGTGGCTCGGCGTACTCACCGTGGCCCAGATGTTCGCCGTCGCGTTCGGCCTGGGCATATGCACGGTCTTCTTTGAGACCGCCTACCAGAGCTATCTCCCCTCCCTGGTCGGGCCGGAGCGGCTGCTGGAGGGCAACGCCAAGCTGGAGTCCAGCCGCTCGGTCAGCCAGGTGGCCGGCCCGAGCGCCGGCGGCTGGCTGGCGCAGTGGCTCAGCGCACCCACCGCCGTCGTCGTCAACGCCGCCGGGTTCCTGGCGGCGGCGCTGCTGCTGTGGCGCATCGACGACACCGAGGCCGCGCCCGCTCCCGCCGCCGACCGGCCCGGGATCACGGGCGAGATCCGGCAGGGCCTGAGCCTGGTGTTCGGCCACCGCGTGCTGCGCGCGATCACCCTCGCCGGTGCGCTGTTCAACCTGTCCTGGGCGGTCACCTCCGCCATGCTGGTGCTCTTCCTCCAGCGCGAGCTCGGCCTGTCCGCCGGCGCCATCGGCCTCTTCTTCGCCGTGGCGGGCCTCGCGGCCGTCGGCGGCAGCGCCCTGGTCCGGCCGGTCACGGCACGCCTCGGCGTCGGCCCCGCGATGTGGATCGGCTCCGCAGTGGTGGGCCTGCTGGGCCTCCTCGTGCCCCTCGCCGCGCACGGCTGGCGGTTCTGGCTGGCGGGCGCCGCCTTCGCCGTCCTGAACGCGGGCCTGATGATCGTGAACGTCAACAGCATGAGCTGCCGCCAGCAGCTGTGCCCGCCCGAGATGCTGGGCCGGATGAGCGCCACCATCCGCTTCGTGATGTGGGGCGTCCTCCCCATCGGCGGCGTCCTGGGCGGCCTCCTCGCCGAAACCTTCGGCGTACGCACCGCCCTGTGGACGGCGGCCGTGACCGCCCTGCTGGCCTTCGTGCCACTGGCCCTCTCCCCGCTGCGCACCGACGAGCGCTGGCAGCGGGACCGTGCCCGCCCGGCGCTGGTGTGAGGTCCGGCGCCGACTTGACAACCCACACCCGTGGCGGCTTATGTTCATCGCACACCGCATCTAGCGCACTAGATGCCAAGGGGACGGTGGGTTCACGTTCTGCGTCTAGCAGAACGCACCTGTCGATCGTGTGCGCGAACGGATGCGGACGGGGCGGCCGTCGCCCCTTGCGGTGCGGCGGCGCGCCCCTGCGGGGGCGTCGGCGTCCGGAGGGCCGGAGAGATCCCCTCCGGACGCCGGCTGCCGCGGGCGGCGGGACTCCGCGGCGCGGGCGATCTCGCGGCCCGCGGCCCATGTGAACTCCATTTATCGCCGGTGTTTGATTTAATTCTCGCCGTCGACTTTTTGCGGCGGGCGACTGGAACACATCAGTCGCCCGCCGCATTTCGCTTTTTCGGGGCGCAGCCGATTTCCTCCCCTCCCTCAACTCCTGTTGAAAGAAATCTGGTTGAGGTGGCGGCCGAACTTCACGGATCTTGCGCGAGGCGCCGTTGGCCGGGAAATGGAGAAGGACCAAGGGTCGTCCGTTTCGGGACCTTGGTCACCCCCTTGTGCGGTGCGATTGTGAAAAGGTGAAGAAACGCAGTCGGCCCCTTCTCTATATCCGGGCAGGCGTCTTTTCGATTTCCAGGGAGTTCATTCATGAGCAGGAAGCGCTCTGTCGCGAGGGCGGCGGCCTCGGCGGCCGTCCTCGGCGCGGCCGTCGCCACCTCGTCGGTCTCGGCACACGCTGCCGCTACGGCCCGGTGCTACCCCGGATCGGCCTGCGTCTACTACAACTCGAACCAGGCGGGCGCGGTGGCCGCGATGGGCCACGTGGACGGGATCCCGTCCTGGGACTTCGCCGGGGTGTTCAACTACGACACCGGGAACGGGTCGGGCACGCCCATCAAGAACAACGCGGCCTCCGCCGACAGCCGTTACGCGAGCCAGGCTGTGCGTGTTCATTACAACAGTTGGTACAAGGGCCCCTACGACGTGGTCGAGGCACAGTCCAAGCGCAATCTGAGCGTCACCTACAACGACAACGCCTCGTGGAACTACCACCCGAACCCCGTCTGAACGACACGATTGCGAAACCCATGATGAAGAACCGTCACCACGCAGTGGCGATCGCCGCCTCGGTGCTCTCGGGGGCCCTGCAACAAGTGGATCACCATGGTCGGCGAGCCCGACTTCGGGTTCATCGACTTCGCCAGGAGCAAGAACGTCGGCGTCCTGAAGGACTTCAAGGATCCGGGCACGGGCACCGGCATCGACCTGTCGGTGGACCACCTCGCCGCAGCCGCCAACGGAGTCGAGCTCCACGGCCTGACCAGTGGGAACGACGTCAACCCCGGGGACCTGGCCGGCTGGGGCGGTGACCTGGTCACCTTCTACGCCGAATGGCGGCGCGACAGCGACCGCTGGTCCTCCGGCCACACCTACTGCACGGACCGCCTCGCGAAGATCAACGTCACCACGACGTTCGGCTTCAACGACCTCATCGAGGACGTCGACGGCTATGACATCGGCCGCGCGATCCTCCAGGGCGCCACCGTGGTCGAGGCGTTCCGCGACGTCTATCAGCGCGGCGGCCACCTCCACCGCTACCGGGACCACTACGCCAACCGGCTCGGCGGTTCGCCGTCCAAGGCCGCGGCCGTGGCGGAGGAGATGCTGACCGGCGGCGGCGCGGTGCTGAGCGCCGGCCGTTCCTGACACTGACCGAGGAGAAACGCTGCCTGGCCGTCGAACGGCCCGACACGTTCCACCTGCGCCAGGACCTGACCCGCGTGGAACACCGGGCGCTGCCGCCCCGCGCCGTCTGCCACTGGAACGACGGCACGACCACCCGCATCGGCGCGCCCGTCACCACCGCGGTCTCCTTCGGACTGCTCGCCGCCTGCGCGGGTACGGCGGCCCTCGCTGCCGCGCCTACCTCGAAGAACCCGAACGACAACTGAAAGAACCCCCCTCAGATGCCTGACGTCCACCCCCGCTCCGCCCACCCCACCAGACGCCGCCTGCTCACCGCGGGTCTCGGCCTCGCCGGCACGACCGTCCTCCTGGGGGCCATGACGACCGGCACCGCGGCAGCGGCGCCCGCCCCCGGCCCCGCACCCTGGCAGGGCAGGACCAGTGCGAACGGATGGCCCCTCATCGACACGGCCACCCGCATGGAGATCGAAGGCTCCGGCCTGACCGTCCTCCTCGCCGACGGCCACCACACGGACCGGGCCGTCGCCCAGCCCTACGAGAGCAACCGGCTCTCAGGGACGGCGATCGCGATACGCCCGCTCCTGTACCCGGCCGGCGCCCGCGACGGCTGCTTCCCCGCCGAACTGACCGTCGTACGCGACATCCTGGCCGACTGCGAAGGCGTCGTACGCTGGGGCGGCGACGAGAAGACTCCCAAGGAGAGCCACTTCCGGATCGACGTACGGCCCGGAGACCGGCGCCTGCCGCAGGTCGCCGAGAAGATCTCCGGCTGGAACCTGAACACCGGCCAGGGCGCCGGTGCCACCGACTCCTTCACCCCCCGGCGGCTGCGGGCAGCCGCCGACCTCGCGGCGCGCCAGCGCACCGCCGCGTGACGCCCGGAAGACGAGAAGGACGAACGCCATGGCACCCGCACACCCCGAGGATTCCCTCGACCACGACTCCCGGTACGTACTCCCGGCGATCCCCGTGCGGCAGCCGCTGATGCTGCACCCGGACTACGGGGACACCGCGCCCGCGGTGCACGACTGGATCAGGCCGTACCTGCTGGACTGCTTCGAGGAGCGCCCGGAGGACGCCCCCAGGACCGACGGCTACCTGAAGCAGGCCCACACGTACTGGGGCGCCGCCTGTTTCCCCCACACCCTCCCCGAGAGGTTCTTCGCCCAGCAGGCGTGGATGATCTGGGCGACACTCGTCGACGACGCGTTCTCCGCTCCGGACGTCCGCGACGACACAGCCGCCCGCATACGGCTCGCGGGCGCCCTGTGCACGGCCATCGACGGAGCACCGGGCAGCGGCTCCGCAGTCGAACGGCTGGTCCGCGCCGGCCAGGAGCTCCTGGTGCCCCGGACCTTCGTCAGCGTGCGCATGGACACCCGGGCCAAGCAGGTCGTCGCCCAGCAGGCACTGCGCCCGGCCACCGCGTCGGACGACGCGGGAGGCGCCCGCGCCGATTTCGACTCCTACCTCGACGCACGAGGCGTCGACGTCTTCGGCCACTGGCTGATGGAGCTCGTGCAGTGGTCGCTAGGCATCGACCTGGGAGACGCCACCGACGAGGACGACGACCTGCGCACGGCCTGCCGGCGGGTCATGGACCACTGGATCCTCGTGAACGACCTGTACTCCTTCCCCAAGGAGAGGGAGGCCGGCGAGACCCGCAACGGCGTGCGGGTGCTGATGGCCACCGAGGACCTCACCCTGCAGCAGGCCCTCGACCGGCTCGCCGCCCGCGCCACGGAAGCCGAGGACGCCTTCGCCGCCGCCCGTGACGCGGTCCTCCAGGGCCCGCTCGGCGAACGCCCCGACATCCGCGTCTTCGTCCGCGAGCTCGGCCACATGATCTCCGGCAACCTGCGCTACCACCGCTGGACCAGCCGCTACTTCGGCACGGCCCGCGACCTCCCCGACGAGGCCCCCGGCACCACCCGCTCCGAAGGGACCAGCCTGTACGAGCGGGGGACCGTTCACCGGCCCCCGGGCGACGACTGGTGAGCCATGCCGGACGGCCTGCTGGACGGCCGCGGGGCGACACGTGCGGACACGAACGGAAGAATCGATTCCGCGCGTCGTGGCACCCCTACAGTCGGCGCTGTCTCTGACCCGTTGCGTTCCGGAGGATTCCGATGCGTCTGCGTACAGCCGTCCCCGCGGTCATGGGGGCCCTGCTCCTCACCCTCGCCATGCCGAGTTCCGCCAACGCGGCAGCCATCGGTATCTTCACCTACCGCGCGGAAGGCCACGCCCTCCCGCTGGAGCTCGTCGACCCCCCGAACGAGGAGTGCATCGACGTCCCCGGAGCCACCGACGTAGACCCCGCCAGGAACCCCCGCAACGGGACCCTGTCGAGGGCGACGGTCTTCCTCGACTTCGGCTGCCAGGGCGACACCTTCTACGTCATGAACCCGGGCAAGGTCCTCGGCAACAGGCTCACGTTCCGCTCCGTCATCTTCGGCTGACCCGGAGGCATCCCGTCCCGGCCCGGGATCCCGGGGCCGGGACGGCACCTGCCCCTCCAATGACGACCGGAGATCACACCGGCGACCGCTCCGGTCCTGGCGACTCCAGGAAGGCGTCGGCCGCGGGAGAGCGGTAGGCGCGGCCGAGCCGGCAGAGCCGGGCGACCTCCGCGTCGAAGTCGGGTTCCTCCGGGCCCGTGGGCGCGGCCCCTGCGCCGGCCGGGGAGTCGCACCGTCCCCTGGCCTCCCTGGCCGCCCGCAGTGCGAACGCCTCGGCCGCCAACTGCGCGGTCTCCGGCCCGAATCCGGCGTTCTGCGCGGCCCGGACCGCCGCTTCCCGTACCTCGGCGGTCGTATGCGGCGCGAGGGTCAGTGCGGCGTCCTGGATCTCGATCACCCGCCGGTGCAGGCGCAGCCGCGGGCCGCGCAGCAGCTCCGTGTGGAGCACGACGTCCGGTACGGCTTGCGTGAGGTCCTCCCACAGCGGCCGCAGCTCGCGCAGCCGCCGCCAGTCGTGGGCGGCCCGCCAGGCCACCCCGAGAGCGGGGAGGCTGCTGCCGGCGAGGATCAGGCCGACGGCGACGTGCTTGAGGGGGGCGGTGGCGGCGTCGGCCACGGCGTCGTACGCCTGGGGGAGGAGGCCGGGCAGCCGTCCGAGCAGGTACACCGCGCGGGAGCCGGTGTGCAGCACTCCGGCCGCCGCCCCCAGCGCCATGAAGCGTGCGCCCACCCGCAGCCAGCGGGTCCTCGCCACCCGGGCGCTGCTCCAGAGCAGTCGCCCGGCGGCGCGCAGCGCGATGCCGAGGTAGACGAGGACGACCAGGTAGTACCCGGTGGCCAAGGCGTCGCCGGCCGCCAGCCGGAAGAAGCCGACGCCGTCGGCCGGGGGCAGCCCGAACCGGTGGACGAGCCCCATGGCGGCCAGTGCGGTTGCGGCGACGAGCCGGCGGATCCGGGTACGGCGCCGCGTGCCGCTGCCGTCGACGGCGGCCACGAACTCCATGACCGCCACGGCCGCGATGACACCCAGCCCGTGTACGAGCAGGGCCGACAGCCCACCGGCGTCCACGGTGAGGTCCAAGCCGTCCGCCGTGTCGCCGAGTTGAAGGGTCATCGACGCGGCCAGGGCGGTGAAGGCCAGCCACAGGGCGCGCTGCTTCGGGCCGCGCAGGGCGGACGGCGCCCGCCAGAGGGACGCCCCCCACAGCCCGGCGAGCACGGCGTACTCGAACCCCCTCACGCTCACGTGCTCCGGATCGGATGCCCGAGGGTGTCCTGCAGGCGCACGAGCTGGTCCTCGTGCCGGGGCGACGCCGACTGCGCCGCACGGCTCGCCCGCTCGTGGATGAGCGTGGCGAGGGTCTCGGCCTTGCGCTCCTGCGGTGTCGAGTACCGAGAGCGGCCCATCAGGTGGGCGATGCGCCCCACGTCGAGCCCCAGCTCCTCGTCGACCGCTTCGCTCTCGGAGGCCGCGGCCCGGATCCGGGCCGCCTCGGCGCGGATGGCCGCGGCGACGGGCAGCTCGGCGCCGGTTGCCGGGGAGGTGTCCGTCCGGGCGGGGGCGAACTCGGGGGCGACGTGGCCGAGGAGCATGTGCGAGACCTCGTGCAGCACGATCTGCACTCTGAGGACCCCCGGGGCGGCCGCGTCGTAGAAGACGAGGTCGGCGACGTCCAGGCCGACCCACATGCCGCAGGGCAGCGCCGGGTCGGGTGGGCCGTCGAGCGGGAGCAGGACGAGCGGTCGGCCCCGCTGCTCCGCGATGCCGTCGCAGAACGTGTTGAGATCGAACGGCTGGGGGAGGGGCAACCGGTCGGCGATGGCGGTGCATTCGGCGTCTGTCCGTAGCCGCTGGAACACGTCTTGGCTCCTCGCCGTCTCAAGCAGTCGGCGAGAAGATCAACCACTTCATACTGCTTGTTTGCTTGTTCGTTTGTTTGTCGGTCCACACAGACCTTACGTGGCGAAATCGGGCATATTTGCCCAATTTGGAACCGCCTTGACCGTAATATTGCGAAGCGTCGACCCTGCCCGCGCAGGCTCGTCTCACTTCCTCCGGCGCCGCGGCGGCCGCACGTCCGGCAGGCCTTCGGCCTTGCGGAGCTGCTTGATCAGGCCTGCGACCGAGCGGAGGGAGCCCGCCGAGAGGCCGCTGAGCCGGAAGGCGGCCGCCTGGACGTTCTCGTCCTCCAGGACCTGGGCGAGCGCGTCGGCCTCCGCCGCCTTCCGGCTCTCCTCGCGGAGGCGCGCGATCCGTTCCTCGATGCGGCGCTCGACCGCCCCGGCCTCTTCGCCGTCGCCGAGATAGCCCAGGGTGACGCCGAAGAAGTTGGCAATGGCCTTGATCGACTCCACGCCCGGATTGACGTTCGCACCCCGGTGGATCGTCTGGACCGTGCCGTGGGACACGGACGGCCCCGGCAGCCGCCGGGTTCCCTCGGCGATCTCCATGTACGAATAGGGTCCCCGGTCGGCCGGGTGGATCGTCCTGATCAGGAAATCAAGACGCCCGGCCATGGTCTGCCGATCGGCGGGACTGCTCTCACCCATCGCCGCTCACCACTTCCGTTGACTGCGGAACACCCCGTGCCCTGTATGGAACGAGACTCCCGCATTCAGCGTACTAGACGCCCGAGGCCGCTTCGCCGTGCGCTGGGCGTACAGCAGGCAGGCGGAACCAAGGGCCAAAGTCCTGATCGTCCGCGCTCCGGTGCGGACCACCGGCCGTCACCGCGGCGCGCGTGCGGACCGGCCGTCGCCGACGGCCGGGATGACGCTCACCCAGTGGGAGTGGCTCGGCCCCGGCAACATCGGCGGCCGCTCCCGGGCCATCGTCGTCGACCCGGGTCACCCGACCAGGATGTGGGCCGCGAGCGCGGGCGGCGGCGTGTGGACCACCCGCAAAGGCGGCGCGAAATGGGCGCCCGTGGACGACTTCCTCGGCAACCTCGCCTGCGCGTGCATGACGATGGACCCCTCCGACCCCTCGACGCTCTACGTGGGCACCGGCGAGGGCTTCTCGAACACCGACGCCCTGCGCGGCAACGGCATCTTCCGCACCACCGACGCGACCACATGGGCACCCCTGCCGGCGACGCAGACCCCGGACTTCCGTGCGGTGAACCGGATCGCGGTGTCGGCATCGGGCACAGTCGTCCTCGCGGCCACCGACAGGGGCCTCTTCCGCAGTTCCGATCCGGCGCGGGCGACATGGACGCGGGTCCTGGACGTCCCGCTCGGCCAGGCCGCCTTCGAACCGGGCGGCGACGACACCTTCTCGCTGTTCGCCCGCGCCGAATACCGCAGGGCGCGCGTCCTGCGGATCTGAGGCCGGAACCTGCCACACGCCCGCCACGCCGCGGCAACAACGGGCGGCGAGAATCGGCCCCGGGCCGGGGCCCGCACGCCCGCACCCTCTTCCATCCCACCCTGGAGCATTCACGTGACGCTGCTGACGACCTGGCCGGAGAGCGGCCCGGAGACCGTCGTACGCCGTACCTCCGAGCCCGCCGAGATCGCCGCCGCTCTGGCGCCGCTCGGGGTCCGCTACGAACAGTGGCCGGTGCGCGACGACGTTCCGGCGGACGCCGACAGCGAGACCGTCTTCACCGCCTACCGGGCCGAGATCGACCGGCTGACCGCGGCGGAAGGCTTCGCCACCGTCGACGTGGTCGCCCTGCACCCGGACGACGACCCCGGCTTCGCCGGGAAGGCGAAGGCCGCGCGGGAGAAGTTCCTGGAGGAGCACACGCACGATGACGACGACGAAGTGCGCTTCTTCGTCGCGGGCTCCGGCATCTTCTACCTCCGCGTGGACGGTGAGGTCCACGCGGTGCTGTGCGAGCGCGGGGACCTCCTCGGCGTGCCCAAGGGCACCACCCACTGGTTCGACATGGGCACCCGGCCCGCCTTCACCGCGATCCGCTTCTTCCACGAGGAGGACGGCTGGATCGGCAGCTTCACCGGCAGCGGCATCTCGCGGCGGTTCCCCGACTGCGACACGATCACGGCGGAGTACGCCGCGTGAGTCCGGGAGCGGACGCCGTCGTACTGGACATCGAGGGCACCACGAGCTCCACCGGCTTCGTCACCGGCGTGCTCTACCCGTACGCACGCCGGCGGTTCGGCGCCCTGCTCACCGAGCGGTCCGGGGAACCGGAGGTGGCCCGCGCCCTCGCCCAGGTACGGACCGAGCTGGGGGAGCCGGACGCGGGCCCGGCGCGGATCGAGCAGGCACTGAACGCCTGGCTCGACGCGGACCGCAAGGCGACGCCGCTGAAGACGCTCCAGGGCGTGCTGTGGGCCGAGGGGTTCGCGCGCGGCGACCTCGTCTCGCACTTCTACGGGGACGTGGTGCCCGCGCTGCGACGGTGGCACGCGGCGGGCGTGCGGCTGTACGTGTACTCGTCCGGCTCGGTCGCCGCGCAGCGGGCGTGGTTCGGACACAGCCCCGAGGGGGATCTGCGCGACCTCGTCACCGGCTGGTACGACACGGAGAACGCGGGACCGAAGCTGCAGGCGGGATCCTTCCGCGCGATCGCCGAGGACACCGGGATCCCGCCCGCCAGGCTGCTGTTCCTCTCCGACCGCCCGGGCGAGCTCGACGCGGCCCGGGCGGCGGGCTGGCGGGCCGTGGGCGTGCGGCGGCCGGGGGAGCCGTACTACGCGCAGGGGCCGGGGGACCACCCACAGGCCCGGACCTTCGAGGACATCGACCCGGTGGGGAGCGGAGCATGACGGCGGTGACCGGCCTGGAGCAGGCGGGCGCGGTACTGGCGGCCGAGGCGGCGCGTTTCGCCTCCTTCGGCTGGATGCGCGGCACCTCGGGCAACCTCTCGGTACTCCTCTCCCGGGAGCCCTTCCGGCTGGCCGTCACGGCGAGCGGCCGCGACAAGGGCGAACTCACCGCCGAGGACGTGGTGCTGGTCGACGGGCAGGGCGTGGCGGTGAGCGGCGGCAGGCCGTCCGCCGAAGCGGAGCTGCACGCCCGGGTGGCCCGCCTCACCGGCGCGAACGCGGTGGTGCACGTGCACACGGTCGCCTCCGTCCTCATGGGGCGCAGGCAGCCCGGCGGCATCGTCCTGAAGGACCTGGAGATGCTCAAGGGCATCGGCCATCCCGCGGAGCGGGAGGAGGTCACCCTGCCCGTGATAGCCAACAGCCAGGACATGCGGGTGCTCGGAGACCGACTGGAGGCCGCCCGGGACCCGCGGATGCCGGCGGTGGTGGTGGCCGGGCACGGGCTGTACGTGTGGGGCGACTCCCCGCGCCAGGCCCGCCACCACACCGAGGTAGTGGAGTGGCTGCTGGAACTGGAGCTGGCGGCCGGCTGACGAGGTCCTCCGCGCCGAAGGGGCGCCCCCCGAGAGGGGAGCGCCCCTTCGGCGTGCCCGACCCCGGGGGTCCGGGCCGGGGGATCCGGGCCGGGTTCAGGCCAGGTGCAGACCGGGCAGTTCGCCCGCCGAGACCTCCAGGACGCCCCTTTCGGTGACCAGGGCGGTCACCAGAGCGCCCGGGGTCACGTCGAAGGCGGGGTTGTGGCCGCGGGAGCCCGCCGGGGCGGTGCGAACGCCCGCCCACTCCAACACCTCCTCCTCGTCCCGCAGTTCGATGGTGATGTCGTCTCCGTGCGGGGTCGCCAGGTCCACCGTCGTGGTGGGGGCGGCCACGATGAACGGGATGCCCGCGTACGCGCAGGCCAGCGCGATGCCGACCGTGCCGACCTTGTTCGCGGTGTCGCCGTTCGCCGCGATCCGGTCGGCGCCCACCACCGCGGCGTCCACCTCCCCGCGCAGAATCGTTCCGGCCGCCGCGCCATCGGCCTGGACGTAGTGCGCGATGCCCTCCTGGGCCAGCTCCCAGGCGGTCAGCCGGGCCCCCTGCAGGAGCGGCCGCGTCTCGTCGGCGTACACCGTCTCCAGTCGTTCACGCGCGTGCAGTTCCCGGATCACGCCGAGCGCCGTGCCCCAGCCGGCCGTGGCGAGCGCCCCGGTGTTGCAGTGCGTCAGGACGCGCAGCGGGCGGTCCTCGGCCTGCCGCTTCAGCAGCCAGTCCGCGCCGTGCGCGCCCAGTGCGTGGTTGGCCTCCACGTCCTCGCGCTGCACGGCGGCCGCCTCGGCCAGCACCGCGGTCACGCCGCCGTCCAGCCGGGCCAGCACCCGGTCCACGGAGACGGCCAGGTTGACCGCGGTCGGCCGGGCCGCCCGGATCCGGGCCACCTCCGCACGTATCCGGGCGCCGTCCCAACCCTCGCGCTCCGCCTGCAGCAGCGCGATCGCCACGCCGTACGCCCCGGCCGCGCCGATCGCCGGGGCGCCGCGCACCACCAGCCGCCTGACCGCGTGGACCAGGCCGTCCACGTCCGTGACGCGCAGCACCTCCTCGCTGTGCGGCAGAGCGGTCTGGTCGATCAGCGCGAGACCGTCTCCGGCCCACTCGACGGCACGCAGTTCCCTGGTCATGGCAGTGCACTCCAAATGCTCGGAAGGGGCGGGGGGAGGGGTGCGCGCCACCGTACAGCAGTCCTGGGAACCAGAGTTCGAGACGGAGGACGGGTCCGGCCGCACCCGGTGTTACGCTCCTGGCCTCAACGATCTGTTGCACCCAGTCCGAGGAGGAGAGCGCACATGCTGCTGACGCTGCGCCGCTACCTCGACTACGGCCGGTGCGCCAGCGACGCCTGTCGCGGCTGAGCGCCCCCTCGCCGAACCACTGACGAGCCCTTTCGGAACTCGTCCGATTTCACATCGATTTCATCGATGCACCGCGCCGTTCACACCAGAGCGGCCGCGCACCCCCGCGCCCCCGCGCCCCCCCGCCCACCCCCGCGCACCCCAGAGCCGCCGTACTCCCGTTCGCCGTGCTCCCGTGCAGTCCCGGAAGGCCACCCCCATGTCCCGCAGACCCCGTACCCGCGCCCTTCGAGTCGCCGCCGCCGTGGCGTCAGGCGCCCTGCTCGCCACCGGCTGCAACGCCGCGGCGGCGAAGAAGGAGGAGGGCGGCAAGGGCGCCGGCCCCGCGTTCACGCTCGTCACCCCCGACGCGGTGGGGCAGAACGAGTTCCTGAAGCTCTCCGTGGACGGCGTGAAGGCCGCGGCCGCGGCACGCTCGGGAAGCTCCAGGGTGTACGAGTCCACCGACGCGGCCTCCCGGCAGCAGAACGTCCAGGCCGCCGTCGACGCCAAGCCCGAGGTCATCGTCCTGGTCGGCTTCGAGTTCGCCGACCTGGTGGCCCAGCAGGCCGAGGCCCACCCGGACCAGAGGTTCCTGGTGGTCGACGCCTGCACCGGGAAGACGTACGCCAACGTGAGCTGCGCCGTCTTCCGGGAGCACGAAGCCGTCTTCCTGGCCGGTGCCGAAGCCGGGCTGCTCACCAAGAGCGGCAAGGTCGGGGCGGTCGACGTGATCGACACCCCGCAGTTCCGCCGGTACAGCGAGCCGTTCGCGGCCGGGGCCAAGGCGGTCACGCCGTCGAGCGAGGCGTCCACCCGCTTCGTCGGCGGCCAGTCCCCCTTCAACGACTCGGCCCGCGCCAAGGAGCAGGCGAACTCCCTGATCTCGGGCGGCACCGACCAGGTGCTGGCGGCCGCGGCCGCGGGCAACTACGGGGTATTCGAGGCGGCGAAGGCCAAGGGCGCCCTCGCGTACGGCGTGGACGTCAACCAGTGCCCCTCCGCACCCGGCACCGTCGTCGACAACGTCGTCAAGAAGACCGACGTCGCCGTGCGCAAGGGCATCGAGCAGGTCATCGGCGGCCAGGCCGGCGGGACCGCCTCCTACGGGCTCAAGGAGGGCGGCATCAGCCTGACCGGGCTGGAGGAGGGCGTCGCCGGATCCCAGTGCGTCATCGCACAGCACCCCCAGGTCCTCGACCGGGTGAAGCAGCTGCGCGACCAGATCGTCTCCGGGGAGCTGAAGGTCGATGACCCGGCTGCCAAGTAACCCCGAAGAGGCGGTCGTCGAGCTCGCCGGCATCACCAAGCGCTACCCCGGCACCCTCGCGAACGACGCCGTCGACCTGAGCGTGCGCAGCGGCGAGATCCACGCCCTGATGGGGGAGAACGGCGCCGGGAAGTCCACCCTCGTGTCCGTCCTGTACGGGGAGGTACAGCCGGACGCCGGGACGATCCGGATCGACGGGCGCGAAGTCCGCTTCTCCGGCCCGTCGGACGCGATCGACGCCGGACTCGGCATGGTCCACCAGGGCTTCCGGCTCTTCGACTCGCTGACCGTCGCCGAGAACGTCGTCTTCCGCGCCGAACCCCGCCGCCGCGGACTCCTCGACCGGGCGGCCGCGCGCCGGCGGGTCGCCGAACTCGCCGAAGAGCACGGGCTGCCCGTCGACCCCGACGCCCGCGTCGCCACCCTGCCCGTCGGAGTGCGGCAGCGCGTGGAGATCCTCAAGCTGCTGCACCGCGGCGCCCGCGTCCTGATCCTCGACGAACCGACGGCCGTACTCACCCCCGACGAGGCGGGCCGGCTCTTCACCGTCCTCAAGTCCCTCGCCGCCGAAGGCCGTTCCGTCATCCTCGTCACCCACAAGCTCCACGAGGTGCTGGAGGGCACCGACCGCGTCACCGTGCTGCGCGACGGGAGCGTCACCGCCCGGCTGCGGACCCGCGACACCACCGCGGGCGAACTCGCCGAGGCGATGACCGGCCGCCGCGTGGACCTCGACCGCCCGCACCCGCCCGGCACTCCCGGCCCGGACGTGCTGACCGTGACCGGCGTACGCGGAGTGGACCTGACCGTACGGGCCGGCGAGATCGTCGGCATCGCCGGTGTCGCCGGCAACGGCCAGAGCGAACTCGTCGAGGCGATCGCCGGCCTGCGCCCCGTCGGGGCGGGCCGCATCGAACTCGCCGGACAGGACGTCACGCACGCCTCGCCCGTCCGGCGCCGCGCGGCGGGCCTCGCCTACGTACCCGAGGACCGCGCGGCCGTGGGCACCGCGCCCACCGCCTCGGTCGCCGACAACCTGGCGATGGGCCACCACCGGCGGCTCGCCACCCGCCGCGGACTCCTGCGCCCCGCGGTCCTGCGCGCGCACGCCCGTACCCTGATCGACCGCTTCGGCATCAAGACGCCCTCACCCGCCGCCCCGGCCGGCGCACTGTCCGGGGGCAACCTCCAAAAACTCCTCGTCGGACGCGAACTCGCCCACGAGGCACCCCTGCTGCTCGTGGAACAGCCCACGCGCGGCGTGGACATCGGCGCGGTCCGGCACATCCACGACCAGCTGATCACCTACCGGGACGCGGGCCACGCGGTGCTCCTCGTCTCGGCGGAACTCAGCGAGATCCGCGCCCTGTCCGACCGGGTCCTCGTCATGTACGAGGGCCGGATCACGGCCTCCTACACCCGCGACCAGGCCGACGAACGCAGCCTGGGTCTCGCCCTCGCCGGAGCGGAGGCCCGACCGGCATGACCGCAACGGCCACCCCCTCCTCGCGCACGGACCTCCTGCGCTCTCCCGTCCTCTTCTCCGTCGTCGCCGCCCTCGCCATCGGCGCGCTCCTGCTGGCCGGCACCGGGGCGGACCCGCTCACCGGGTACACCGCCCTGATCAGCGGATCCCTCGGCCCCGACGGGCTCGCCGCCACCCTGACCACCGGCACCAGCGTCCTCGGCATGGCCCTCGCCCTGGCCGTGCCGCTGCGCGCCGGACTCATCAACCTCGGCGGCGACGGCCAGCTGGTGCTCGGCGGCCTCGCCGCCACGGTCACCGGCCTCTACGCCCCCTTGCCAGCCCCCCTCGCCGTCGCCGCGGCCCTCCTGGCCGGCATGGCAGCCGGCTCCGCGTACGCCGTACTCGCCGCGGTTTGCGAAACCCGGCTCGGGGTCCCACTGCTGGTCAGCAGCCTGCTCCTGTCCTACCCGGCCGTCTCCTTCGCCTCGTACCTGGCGCGCTACCCGCTCAAGGAGCCCGGCTCCAGCCTCCCGCAGACCCGGCGGCTGCCCGAAGGCGTCGCCCTGCCCGCCCTCGGATCGACCACGATCACCGTCGGCCTGCTCCTCGTCGCCGCCGCGGCCGCCGTCCACGCCTTCGCCGATGCGCGCACCGGCTCCGGGTACGAGGCCCGCATGACCGGCCTGGGCCCCCGGTTCGCCGCCTACGCCGGCGTGGACCGGCCCCGGCTGACGCTGCGCCTGATGGCCACCTCCGGCGCCCTCGCCGGCCTGGTCGGGGCCATCGGGGTGCTGAGCTTCCCGTACCGCTTCCTCGACGGGGCGCTCACGGCGCCCGGCTACACCTGGACCGGGCTGACGGCGGCGCTGCTCGCCGCCGCCGCACCGCTCGGCACCGTCCTCGCCGCGTTCTTCTTCACCGCCCTGCAGGTCGGCGGCCTGAGCATGGAGCGCGCCACCGAGGTACCGCGCGAGCTGACCCAGGTGCTGCAGGCCCTGGTCGTCGTCTTCCTCGCCGCCCGGCTGCGGATGCCCCGGCGCCCGGCCGGCCGCCGTACGCGCGGCGAACAGGAAGAAGCCGCCCGATGACCCTCGACCTCGACCTCCTCCAGTCGGTGCTGCGCGCGCTGACCCCGATCCTGCTCGCCGCCCTCGGCGGGGCGATCTGCGAGCGGGCCGGCGTATTCAACATCGGCCTCGAAGGCATGATGCTGACCGGCTGCTTCAGCGCCGTCGCCACCAGCTGGTTCACCGGCAGCCCGTGGCTCGGCGTGGTCGCGGCAGCGCTCGCCGGCGCCGCGTACTCCCTGGTCCTGGCCGTGGGCGCGGTCACCCTGCGCGGCGACGCCGTCGTACTGGGCGTGGCCATGAACCTCCTCGCCCTCGGACTCACCGGATTCCTGCTGCGTACCGTCTTCGGCGTACGGGGCACCTTCGACGACCCCGGCCTCATCGGGCTCCCCCTGATCGGCGGCCAGTCACCGCTCGCCTACCTCTCCTGGGCCGCCGTCGCCCTCACCGCCTTCATCCTCACCCGGCACGTGTGGGGACTGCGGCTGCGCGGGGCCGGCGAAGCACCCGACGCCGCGGCGGCCCTGGGCGTGAGCCCCGTCGCGTACCGCTACGCCGCGGTCCTGGCGTCCGGGGTCCTGTGCGGCCTCGGCGGAGCCCAGCTGGCCCTCGGCAACGTCACCCTCTTCTCCGAGAACATGACCGCGGGCCGCGGCTGGATCGCCGTGGTCGCCGTCATGCTCGGGCGCGCCGCGCCCGTGGGCGTACTGCTCTCGGCCCTGCTGTTCGCCCTCGCCGAAGCGGTCGGCTTCCGCCTGCAGGGCCTCGGCCTCCCGCAGCAGGCCACGGACGCCGCCCCGTACGCCGTCACCCTCGCGGCGCTCTTCCTGACCACGGCGCGCCGCCGCCGTACCGCCCGCACGAAGACCGGAGCCGCCACATGACGCTGGACCTGCTGCCCCTCACCCGCATCCCGGCCACCGGCCTGCCCTCCTCCGCACTGGTGGTGGGCGACCCGGCGCGGGCCGCGACCGTCGCGGAACTCCTCGACGGTGCCGAGGAGGTGTCCCACCACCGCGAGTACCGCCTCTTCACCGGGAGCTGGTCGGGGCTGCCCGTGGCGGTCGCCTCACACGGGGTCGGCGGCCCCGGAGCGATCCTGCTCTTCCGGGAGCTGGCCGACGCGGGCGTACGCACCCTCATCAGACTGGGCACGGCGGGGGCGATCCGCTCCGGCATCGCCGACGGCGACCTGGTGATCGCCGAGGGGGCGGTCCGCGACGACGGGGTGACCGCACAGCTGCTGCCACCGGAGTATCCCGCGGTGGCCGCGCCGGAAGCGGTCCTCGCACTCGCGAGGGCGGCCCGCGAGGCATCATCCGCCCCCCACCACCGGGGCATCGTCTGGACCCGCGCCGCGTTCCAGCCGGGCCTGCTCCCCGTCCCGGAGTACGGGAAGGCCGGCGTCGCCGCGATCGAGATGGAACTCTCCGCGCTGCTGGTGACGGCCTCCCTGCGCGGACTGACCGCGGGCGGCGTACTGGTGGTGGACGGGACGAACGCCGACGACCTCGTGGACGTGGAGGCCACCGGCGGCTACGACCCGCACCGCCAGGTGGTCGCGGACGGCGTCGGGCGGGCCGCCACCGTGGCCCTGGAGGCGCTGCGGCTACTGGCCGAGGACGGGCGGTGAGCCGATCTCACGCCGGCGGGAAGGCGGGGCCGGGGATCTCGCGCCGCAGTACGGGGGCGATGTCCGACTGGAAGAGCTCCAACGAGGCGCGGTGCTCGGCGCCGGTGAGCCCGCCCGGTTCGGCCTGGAGGTGCAGGACGCTGTGGCCGAACTCCGCGTGGTAGCGGTGGACCTTCTCGATCACCTGCTGGGGGCTGCCGATCAGTGCCGAGCTGCGCTCGATGAACTCCTCCAGCGTCGCGAACACCGGAGCCAGGCCCTGCCGCGCGTGCGCGTCGAGGTACCGGGCGAAGGCCGGCCGGTACGCCAGCGCCGCCTGCTGCGAGGTGGGGGCCGTGTGGAAGCCGGCCGTGCCCGCGCCGACGACCGCGTGCGCGGGATCGTGCCCGTAGTGCTCCCACCGCTCCCGGTAGTGCCGGACCAGCTCGGCGTACGGGCCGATGGGATGGGTGACGTTCGCGGAGAAGAGCGGGTCCCCGTGGCGTGCGGCGAGGTCGACGGACTCCCGGCTGGTGGCGCTCCCGTGCCAGATCCGGACGGCCCGCTGGTACGGCCTCGGCAGCACCTCCGCTCCGGCCAGGGCGGGGCGGAAGCGGGGCGCGGCGGTCACCTTGTCCTCGCGCCAGATCCGCCGGAACAGCTCGTAGCCCTCCGTGTTGCGCTCCCACTGGTCCTCCGGGGTGACGTCGAAGAGCTCCCGCTGCGCCGTGCCGTTGCCCTTGCCGATCATCAGCTCCAGACGGCCGTCGGAGAGGTGGTCGAGGGTCGCGTAGTCCTCGTACGCCCGCACCGGGTCGAGCAGGCTCAGGGTGGTGACGGCGGTGAACAGCCGGATCCGGCGGGTGAGCGCGGCGATGTGGGAGAGGACCACGGGCGGTGAGGAGGACAGGAAGGGCCGTTCGTGGCGCTCGCCCACCCCGAAGCCGTCGAAGCCGAGTTCCTCCGCGAGCTGCGCGGCGGCCACGACCTCGCGGAACCGCTGGTGCGTGGGGGTGGGGGCACCCGTCACCGGGTCCGTGGAATCCGTGATCAGGGTGATGGCCAGGAACTTCACGCGGCCACCACCCGTCGGGCTGCCGGGAGAGGGATTTCGGTCACGGCGAGCGGCATCTTCCTGATCGGCCCTGCGAAAGGGGAAAGGGGAAAGGAGAAACGGGAAAGGGGAAGGGGGAATTTCAGGGGCGTTGGCCGGGTGTACCTGACGGGGCCCGGACCGCCATGAAGAAGGGACGGCGGCGCACGGTGAAACCGATCGATTCGTAGAGCCGCACGGCACCCGTGTTGGCCGCGGAGGTGTGCAGGAAGGGGACCTCGCCCCGCTCCCGGATGCCCGCCGCCACGGCGCGCACCAGCCGGGTCGCCAGGCCCCGGCCCCGGTGCGCGGGATGGGTGCACACCGCGCTGATCTCGGTCCAGCCGGGAGGGCGCAGCCGCTCCCCGGCCATGGCGATCAGCCGGCCCCGGTGGCGGATGCCGAGGTACGTGCCCAGTTCCACGGTGCGCGGCAGGAACGGCCCCGGCTTGGTGAGCCCGATCAGGGCGAGCATCTCCGGTACGTCGGCGGGCCCCAGCCGGCGCGCCTCCCGGGCGTGTCCGGCGCGCAGCGAGGTGTCGACCAGCTGGACCCCTTCGACGGAGCCGACGGTCTCCCAGCCCTCGGGCGGGGTCAGGACGCCGGAGAGCGCGGCGGTGCCGCCCGCGCCGACCAGCACGGCCAGGTCGGCCCAGGAGCGCGGGTCGGCCGGGTCGGCGAGGGCGGCGAAGGGGGCGACGACCGGGTCGTACCGGGCGGCGCGGGAGGTACCGGCCGGCGCTCCGCGCGGGTGCTCGGCGAAGGCGGAGTGCGCGCCGGACAGCGAGGCCCACGCCACGTTGTCCAGGACGTGGGGGGAGAGCGCGGCCCGCGTACCGGTGCCGACGCCCGTGTTCGTGTTCGTGCTCATGAGCCGGCCGGGGGCAGGCCGGGCGGGTTCACCTCGGAGGTGGTGACGGCCTCGTTCGAGAGGTTCCAGGCCGCCAGGAGACGGGCGTACTGGCCATTGGCGATCAGGTGGTTGACCGCCCCGGCCAGGGGCTTCGCCAGCCCGCCGTCCTTCTTCGCCGTCGCGGCGATCAGGCCCTGGAGGCCCTCGCCCGCGCCGGAGAAGGAACCGGCGTTGCGCGTGGGCGCGTTGCCGCCCGCCGTCTGGGTGATGTGGTACGCGATGGAGGGGTTGGGGCCGAAATTGAGGTCGATCTTCCGGCCGCTCAGCGCCAGGTAGACGCTGTTGGGGTCGGGGAAGTACTTGATCTCGACGTCCTTGCCCTCGGACCGGAGTTTCGCCTGCCACTCCAGCAGGATCTTCTCCTGGTTGGTGCCCTTGCTGACCGACACCGTCTTCCCCGCGAGGGCGCGGTGGTCGCCGCCGAAGTTCCAGGTGCTGTCCTTCAGCACCTCGAAGGCCAGGTTGTCCTGCCGGTAGGAGGCGAACTCGTACTTCTTCTTCCGGTCCTCGGTGACCGTCACGTTGGAGAAGGCCGCGTCGACCTTGCCGCTGTCGATGCCGACGAAGAGGTTCTCCCAGGTGGAGTTCTTGAACACCGGCTTCAGCCCCAGGGTCGCGGCGACCAGGCGGCCGAGGTCCGGTTCCGCGCCCGTGACGGTCTTCTGGTCGGTGCCGACGTAGGCGAGCGGCGGGAAGCCGGCGGGCAGGGCGCCGACGCCGATGACCAGCTCGCCGCGTTCGCGGACGGCCTTCGGCAGCTGTGCGCGCAGGGACTCGACGACGGGGACGGACAGTTCGGCCTGCTGGGCGGCCCCGTTGGAGACGGCGCCGATGGTCACCTCGCCCGGCGCGCCGCCGTCGGCCTTCGCGTCGCCGCCGCACGCCGTGAGCCCGGTGGCGAGGGCGGCGGTGGCGGTCGCCGCGCCGAGGCCGCGGACGAGTCTGGTGCGCAGGGTGGACTGGCGTCGCATGGAGTTCCTTCTGATACGTGTGGACGGGGTCACGGGGCCGTCTCCCGACGGAAGCGGAGCCGCAGTTCGCGCAGGCCCGCCCGGGCCCGCTGGAGGGGGGTCGGCGGCACGGCGCGCAGGGCGCCGCGGGCGTAGTGGCGCTCGACGTGGTACTGCACGGCGGAGACCAGGCTGGTGAGGATCACGTACCAGACGGTCGCCACCAGCAGCAGCGGCACCACGTCGCCGGGATAGGTGGCGGCCAGGCTCTGCACGGCGCCGAACAGGTCGAGCAGCGAGACGTAGAAGACGAGCGAGGTGGCCTTGAGCAGGCCGATCAGCTGGTTGACGTAGGAGGGGACGATCGAGCGGAGCGCCTGGGGGAAGACGATCCGGGTGAACTGCCGCCACCGGGGGATCCCGAGCGCGGCCGCGGCCTCGTGCTGGCCCTGGTCGACGGAGAGCACGCCGGCCCGGACGACCTCGGCCGCGTACGCCGCCTCGCACATGCCCAGGCCGACCACGGCGACCACGATGTCGGTGGCGAGCCGGGACTCGTCGAAGGTGACGAAGGCGGGCCCGAACGGCACCCCGATGCTCAGCGTGGGATAGAGGGCACTGAGGTTGTAGAGGAAGATCAGGACGACGATCAGCGGCACGGAGCGGAACAGCCAGACGTACGTCCAGCTGACCGACCTCAGCACCGCGTTGCCCGACAGGCGGCCGAGGGCGAGCAGGACCCCGCCGGCCAGACCGAGGACCGCGCTGTACGCGGTCACCTGGAGGGTGATGAGCAGCCCGTCGAGCACGACCGGACGGAGGAACCAGTACGCGAAGCGGTCCCATTGGTAGAAGGGATTGGTGATCAGCCCGTGTGCGGCCTGGGAGGCCAGCACCAGTACGACGACTGCGGCCGCCCAGCGGCCGGGGCGGCGGAGCGGGAGGACCCGCTCGGCCGGCCCCGGGGGGTCCGCACGGCCGGGGGGTGCGGAAAGGAGCAGTGGCTCGGTCAAGGACACTCCAGCGACTTCGGCGGACCGCATCATCGAAAAGCAGCCGTCACGCCGTGAAGGAAGGCCGCGGATCTGGTATCTGCGGCGTAAGCTAGGCAGCCCGGAGAAGCGGTGTCAACGGCCCCGATATCGGAATGCTCTTATGCGCCGCTCTATTTCATCCGCCGTACACATAACGCCTCTTGGTGAAATGAAATGCCTTTCGGCCGGGGCCCGTGGTGTCGTCGCGCGAGGTGCCCCGCGCGTAGTACCGCTCCACGTAGTACTGGCCGGCGCTCAGCACGGTGGTGACCGCCACGTACCAGAGCGTGGCCACCAGCAGCAGCGGGATCACCTGGTAGTTCTGGTTGTAGACCAACTGCACCGAGTACAGCAGGTCGTGCACCGCCAGCACGCTGACGATGCTCGTGCCCTTGAGGGTGCCGATCAGCATGTTGCCGGCGGTCGGCACGATCGAGCGCATGGCCTGGGGGACCACGATCCGGCGCAGGGTGCGCAGCCTGCTCAGGCCGAGTGCCTGCGCGGCCTCGGTCTGGCCGGGGTCCACGGACAGGATGCCGCCGCGCACCACCTCGGCGGCGTACGCGCTCTCGTGCAGGGTCAGACCGACGACCGCGGTGAGCGTCGGGCCGAGCAGGTTCACCGTCTTGACGCTGAACAGCTCGGGCCCGTACGGGATCCCGAGCCCCAGGGTGGGGTACAGGGCGCCGATGTTGAACCAGAACAGCAGCTGCACCAGCAGCGGCGTGGAGCGGAAGATCCACACGTAGCCCCAGCTCAGCGTCCGCAGGACCGGGCTCTCGGAGAGCCGCATCACCGCCAGCACGGTGCCGGCCAGGAAGCCGAGCACCATCACCACGCCGGTCAGCCACAGGGTGAGCAGCAGCCCGTGCAGCACCGCGGAGGTGGTGAAGTACCGCCCCACCACGGGCCATTGGAACGCGTCGTTGAGGACCACGGAGCGCAGTACCAGCGCGAAGACCAGCAGCGCGGCGGCGGCGGACAGCCGGCGGGCCGTGCGCCGCCGTGGAACGACCCGCAGCGGTTCGCCGCCAGGGCCGGGGCCAGGGCCGGGGTCGCTGCCGGGGGCAGTGCCGGGGCCGGTCGTCGGCGCGGACTCGGCGCCGGCGGAGGAGAGTTCGGAAGGGACGGTGGCCATGGGAGGCCCTCCAGTCGAGGGACGGCGGCGTGGACGGGTGGGGTCCGGGACGTGTGTCGTCACGCTCGCCGCGTCCCTCAACGCGGCCGGAAGGCCCCCGCGCGGGGCGGGACCGATCCGCCGACGATCGTATGCGCCCGCGGCACGGCCCTGTCAACCGGGCGCACGGTCCGGCCGGCCAAGGCCGCCCGGGATGCGGGACGTTGCTTGACGAAGAGCACCGCGTACTGTTCAAGTAGTCGCATGAACGCCCATCAGCGCCTCGTCTCGCGCGGCCACATCGACTTCGGTCGGGTGTGGTCCGCCGCGTGTCGCGCCTGATGCGGCAGCGGGCTGCCTGATCGGCCCTTCCCTCCCTCGGTGACCCCGTCGCGGGCCGAGATCTCCTGCGCACCACCCGCCGTGGCACGGCGGTGTGCCGTGCGCCCGGACGCGCGCTGCCCGCCGCCCTGATGCACCGAAGTCCCGGCGCCCAGCGTCGTCACGCCCGCACCGCCCCACACCGCACCGCCCCGCGTCCGCGGTCCCGTCGGCCGCCCTACGAGCCGACGCCCGCCCCCGCACGTCGCGTGCGTACCACCGTCCTTCCGAAAGGCCACCCCATGCCCGTGGAGTTCCTCGGCATCGCCGCCACCAACGACGGATCCGAAACCACCGCGCGATCCGGCGCCGCGTTCGACAAGGAGTACACGCTCCGGCTCGCCCGGGCGCACGAGGACCACGGCTGGGACCGGGTGCTGTTCGCCTACGGCTCCGGATCCCCGGACCCCGCACCGGCGGCCGCGTACATCGCGAGCAGGGTGGACCGCCTCCGGATCCTGCTCGCCCACCGGCCCAACGTCTCGTACCCCACCTACGCGGCCAAGACCTTCGCCACCCTCGACCAGATCAGCGACGGCCGGCTGACCGTGCACTTCATCACCGGCGGCAACGACCACGAACAGGGCCGGGAGGGGGACACCCTCACCAAGGACGAGCGCTACGCCCGCACCGGCGAGTACATCCGGATCGTCAAGAAGATCTGGACCACCCGCGAGCCCTTCGACCACGAGGGCGAGCACTACCGCTTCCACGACTTCGTCAGCGACGTCTTCCCCGCCCAGCAGCCGCGCCCGGCCGTCTCGTTCGGCGGCTCCTCGCCCGCCGCGTACGCCGTCGGCGGCGCCGAGGCCGACATCTACTGCCTGTGGGGGGAGCCGCTGGAGAAGACCGCCCAGCAGATCGACGCCGTGAAGGCCGCGGCCGAGGCGGCGGGACGCACCGACGTGCCGCGCATCCAGGTCGCCTTCCGTCCGATCATCGCCCCGACCGAGGAACTGGCCTGGGAGAAGGCCCACCGCACCCTGGGCGCCATCCACCGCAGGCGCGGGGCGGCCCCCGCACGACACCCGCGGGGCGGAGTCACCCAGGCCGCGGCGCCCCAGAACACCGGATCACAGCGGTTGATCGCCATCGCCGAGGCGGGGGAGCGCTACGACCGGGCGCTGTGGACCCCGACCGCCGCCGCCACCGGCGGCGCGGGCAACTCCAACGCCCTGGTCGGCACCCCCGAGACGGTCGCCCAGGCCCTGCTCGACTACTACGACCTCGGCGTCGACGTCCTCTCGGCCCGCGGCTACGACCTGCTGGACGACGCCGTCGACTTCGGCCGGTACGTCATCCCCCTCGTCCGCGAGGAAGTCGCGAAGCGCGACGCCGCACGCGCCGCCGCGCACCCGGCGGCCGACGCCCGCCGGACCGTCGCGGCGGTGCGCGCATGACCCCCGCCGGCCGCACCCCGCGCGGACGGAGGAGCGGCCGCGCGCACCTCCCCGGGAACCGGACGCGCACCGCCCTGCGCGCCACCGCGGCGCTGGCCCTCCTGCCCCTCCTGGCACTGACCGCCTGCGGCTCCGGCGGCGGGACCCCGGTCCCGGCGGGCGCCCAGGCACCGGCCGACGACCCGGTGGCCGGCGTACGGACCGTGGAAGCGGTCGCCTCCCTGCTCCCCGCCGAGGTGCGCGGCACGGGCACCCTGAGGATCGGCAGCTCCATCGGATCCCCGCCCTCGGCGTACTACCCGAACGGGCAGGACAAGCCGCCGGCAGGGCAGGACATCGACATCGCCGACGCGGTGGCCAAGGTCCTCGGCGTGAAGCTGGAGCGGCAGGGGGCGTCGTTCGAGACGATCCTGCCCGCCCTCGGCAGCGGCAAGTACGACCTCGGCACCGGCAACTTCGGCGTCACCGCCGAACGCCTGAAGACCGTCGACTTCGTCACCTACGTCAACGACGGCCAGGGCTTCGCGGTCAAGACGGGCACCACCCGGCTCACCACCCGGGTCACCGACCTCGTCCAGCTGTGCGGACTGACCGTCGGTACCGGAGCGGGCACCACCTTCGAGAAGACCCTCACCGAACGGAAGGGCGTGTGCACCGCCGCCGGGAAGAAACCGTACGAGGTCAAGGTCTTCTCCGATCCCGGAGCCGTCACCACCGCACTCCAGCAGGGCCGGATCGACGTCGTCATGTCGACGATCAACGGGCTGCGCCACCAGGCCGCGCAGCCCGCCGCGCAGACCACCTTCCTGGGCGAGTACCACCGTCTCGACGTCGGCTTCGCCTTCAGGAAGGACTCCCCGCTGACCCCGGCCGTCCAGGCGGCCGTCAACGAACTGATCAGGAACGGCACCTACGCGCGGATCCTGAAGAAGTGGGGCACCGGTGCCTCCGCGATCGAAGCCTCGCAGATCAACCCGGCCGAGCACACATGAGGAGCGAACCCGTGAACGACGTCATGCTCGACGTGCGCGGCGTCCACAAGAGCTTCGGACCGCTGGAGGTGCTGCGCGGGGTCGACCTCACCGTCCGCACCGGTGAGGTCACCGTCATCCTCGGCCCCTCCGGCTCGGGGAAGTCCACCCTGCTGCGCACCATCAACCACCTGGAGAAGGTCGACCGCGGCCGGGTGAGCGTGGACGGCGACCTCATCGGCTACCGCAGGGCACGCGGCAGGCTGTACGAACTCAAGGAGAAGGAGGTGCTGCGGCAGCGCACCCGCATCGGGTTCGTCTTCCAGAACTTCAACCTCTTCCCGCACCTGACCGTGCTGGAGAACCTGGTCGAGGCCCCGGTCTCCGCGCTGCGGCGCCCGCGCCGGGAAGCGGAGGCGACGGCCCGCCGACTGCTCGACCGGGTCGGCCTCTCCGACAAGGCCGACGCCCGCCCCCGGCAGCTGTCCGGTGGCCAGCAGCAGCGCGTGGCCATCGCCCGGGCCCTCGCCCTCGAACCGAAGCTGCTGCTCTTCGACGAGCCGACCTCGGCGCTCGACCCGGAGCTGGTCGGCGAGGTCCTCGACGTGATCAAGGACCTCGCCCGGGCCGGCACCACCATGGTCGTCGTGACGCACGAGATCGGCTTCGCCCGCGAGGTCGCCGACACCGTCGTGTTCATGGACGGCGGGACCGTCCTCGAACAGGGCCCGCCCGCCGCCGTCCTGGACCACCCGGCCCACCCCCGCACCCGGGCCTTCCTGGCCAAGGCCGTCTGACCCGCCGGAGACCGGAGCGGCCCGTCACTCCCAGGGCCACTCCACGTCGTCGAACTTGTCGACGAGACTGACCAACGGCCCGACGGCCGAGTGCAGGCCCGACAGGGCACGGCTGAGCAGTTTCTCGCCTCCCAGCTTCTTGATCAGCGCGGCCTGCCCGAAGGTGATGACGTGCAGGCCGGCCATGCCGAGGGCGTGCTGGAACTCGTGGCTCGTCCAGCCGTAGCCGATGCCGGTGAGCACTGCGGTGACCTCGGAGAGCCCCACCGCGACGCCGTCGAGCACGATGGCGCCCGGTTCGAAACCGAATACCGCGCAGCCGGCACCCGCCAGTCCGGCCGCCACACTGCCCCACTCGGTCAGTTCGGCCAGTTCCCGCGCCGCCTCCTTGTACGCGGGGAGGGAGACCTTGTCGTTGTCGGCCGTGTCCGCCGGGTTCTTCCCGGCCGCCCTCGCCTCCTCCGCCGCTTTGGAGGCCGCGGCGACGACCTCCTGGAGCCGCTTGACCTTCTCGATGTCGTGGGCGACGCGCGCGGCTTCCGCCGCGGCGGCGACGTCACCCGCCGTCTGCATCGCCGAGACGTGCGAGAAGGCGGCCGACGCCTGGGCGGCGGCGACGGACTTGAACGTCTCCTGGGCGGACTGCAGGGCGCGGTTGGCCTCGTAGTTCGCGGTGCGCGCGGCGGTACGGGCCTTGCCGGCCGCCTCGTTCGCCCTGACGGCGGAGGCCCGGGCGTCACCGGCGGCCTTCTCGGCGGAGTCGGCGTACGTACCGGCCTGCTGCGCGGCGTTGGCGGCCCGCACGGCCGACTGCTTGGCCTGATCCGCCCACTGCAACGCCTCCGAAGCCGCGTTGCGGGCCCTGGCGGCCGCCTCCTGGGCCCGGGCGGCGTCCTCCTGTGCCTTGTGCGCGATCTTCGAGGCCGCCGCGATCGCACCCTGCACGCCGGCGATGTGGCACGCCGAGTCGTAGTCGAGTCGGGCCGTCTCGAACTGGACCCGGGCGATGAAGGTGCGCCGGGCCCACGACGGGCCCTCCAGGGCCGCCTGGGCGAGGGCCTTCGTGTACGGGCCCGCGGTGTTCAGCAGCGCTGCCGTGGCCACCGCGTCGTCCTCGCGCTGCGCCGCCTCGAACCGGTCCGTGAAGAACCCGTACAGGGCGGCGGGCGTGGCGCCGTCCAGCGCCTCGTTCGCCGCCCTGGTCACCGCGCGGCCGGGGCCGGAGGAGAGGATGCGGGCGATCGCGACGCGGTACCCGGTGGCCGCGGCCTGGGCCGCACCGGTGGCGAGGAAGTCGGTGGCCGCCTGCGGGTCGCCGCTCGCCAGCGCCCGGCTCGCGGCCGTCGCGACGTCCGCGCTGCTCGTACGGGCGACGTAGAGGGCCGTCTCCCGGTCGTCCTGCTGCTGGGCGATCCTCCGGTCGGCGTCGACCCAGACCCGGATGTCGGCGTCCGTGCCCGCCAGCGCGAACCGGGCGGCCTCGCGGGACCAGCTGCCCCGGGAGGTTCCCATCACGGCGACGGCCGCGCTCCGGCCGGCCGTCGCGGCCGTCGGATCCCCGCTCCTGAGGGCGGATTCGGCCCGTGCGACGAGGTCCTTCGTCTTCTGCTGGGTCTGCTGGTCCACGGTCCGGCGTCCCGCCAGCTCCGCCTTGCGCCCGTCCTCGGCGCGGGCGAGCAGGCGCATCTCCTCCACCGCCTGCCGGGTGTCGTGTTCCAGGCGCTGCCATTCGGCCTCACGGGCGGCCTTCTCGACCAGGACGGCCTGGTTGACCGCTTCGGTGGCCGTGTTCGCGGCCTTGGTGGCCTCGTCGGCGAACTCGGTGGACTTGTTGGCGTGGTCCACCGCCTGGCCGGCGCGCTGCACCGCCCAGTCGGCGGCGGCCGCGGCCTTCTCGGCGTGATCGGCGGCGCTGGCCGCGGCGGCGCGTGCGGTACGGGCCGCGAGGGCCGCGGCATCGGCCAGACGCGTCGCGTTTCCCGCGGCATTGGTCGCGATCGCGGCCTGCGCGCCGGCGAAGTCGGCCTCCTGCCTGGCCTTCGCGGCCTCCTCGTTGGCCACCGGCAGCTGGGCGGCCGCATCACGGGCCTCCCTCGCGGCTTCCGCCGCGTCACCCGCCGCCTTCGCCGCGTACGAGCTGGCGTTCTTGGACTGCGTCGACGCGTTCTCGGCGTGGCCCGCCGCATCGGCGGCGGTGCGGGCCTGGGCGGCGAGGTCCCGGGCCGCCACGGCGGCGTCCTTGGCCTGCTGGACCTTGGTGCTGTCGAGGGAGACGTCGATGGCCCACTTGTGGGCCCTCGCCGCGGCGCCGGCCGCGGCCGCCGCGGCCGAGCCCGCGGCGTTGGCGGCCGTGCCGGCCCGGCGGGACGCCTGGACGGCGGCGTGAGAGGCGCCGATGGCCAGGCGCGAGGCGTCGGCAGCGCTGCGGGCGATCTGACCGGCCTTGCGGGCCGCGGCGGCGGCCTTGGCGATGTCGCCCTCGGCCGCCCGGGCCTCCGCCGCGGCGATCCGTGCCGCCTCCTTGGCCTCGGCCGCTGCCGTCACCGCGCGGGCCGACGCCTCCTCGGCCTGCTTCGTCAAGGTGTCGGCGCGCTTGCCCTCGCGCTGGACGACCCCGACGAGTTCCTGGATCCGGGTGGTCTCCTGGTCGCGGGCACGGGCGATGTGCTGGCCCGTGTCGAGGAACCACTCGATGTCCTGCGCGGTGCCGGACAGCGCGCGGTTGGCGTACTTCTGGACCTCGGGTCCGGCCTGGAAGGCGAGCTTGGAGACCTCGACGCGGGCGTCCTCGAGCCGTGCCGTGAACTGTCCGTCGGTGAGGAAGGACCCGAGCACGTCCGTGGAGCCGTTGCTCAGCGCGGTGTTGCCCGCGCGGTTGACGGCCTTGCCGCCGACCGCCATCACGGTGGTGGTGGCCACCCGGAGGTCCTCCAGCACGGCGGACTTGAAACCGCCTCCGAGGAACGCGGCCACGGCCCCGTCCCCGGCGGCGAGCGCGGCAGTGGCCTCGCGCCGCGTGCCCTTGCCGGCCGCCGCCAACTGGGCCAGGACCGCGCTCCGGTTGTCGACGGCGGTGTCGGCGGCCAGTCGGCCGTTCAGGAAGGTCCGCACGTCGGAGTCCGTGCCGACGAGTGCCGCCTCCGCCGAGGCGCGGACGGCCTTGCCGCCCAGCAGCCAGGCCCGCACCACCTTGGCGCGTTCGGTGTCCGGCAGCCGTAACAGGCCGCTCTCTTCGCCCGCATCCGCAGGTGTGTCGGCCCAGGCCGCGGTCGGGTTGAGTACGAAGCTGGACGTCGTGACCACTGCGGTCGCCGCGACGGCGCCGAGGAAGCGGCGCCTGCTCCAGAAGACGGTGTCCAAAACGGTCCTTCGGGTCGGTGCCCGCCGGGTGAACGCCCTCGGGGTGGCACACCACGGGCGGCGGACGGGCAGGAAGTCTGCGATGAGCCAGGCGATTCTCTAGCGAAAATGGAGTGGAATTCGGTCCCGTGGCGTGAGCCGTGACCGTACGCCGGGAAAGGTTGCACCGGTATCCCGCCGCACGCAAGAGTGCCGGGGGGTTCGGGATCAAAAACAATCGGAAGCCGGACATCCGGCCGCCGATACGGAATTGATCCCTCCAATAACGGGCCGGGCCTGCTCTCTCAAGCCCCTGCCCAAGGTCGCTCGAAGGCGTGGCGTATCGGCCTTCCGCGGCCTCCTTGGCTCATTCAGACTGTTCCCGCGCCGCACCGCCGGGGCTATGGTCCATCCGGCAGCAGGGGCTTCCGCAGGGAATCCGACCCACGGAACGGACTTTGTCCCGCAGTCCTTTTCCGGGCTTCGCGATCCTGTCGAAAACAACGATTGGTGTGGAGATGAATTCTCGCGCTCGCAAGGTGTTGCTCCGGTCCTTCGGAGCGGCGGTGATTGCCGGAACGCTGGCCGGACTCGCGGTCACGGGAGGTGTCGGCGGCGGAGCCGGGCACCGCGACGGATACGGCACCGCCATGACGGCGGTCGCCGACGAAGGCCCCGGATACGCGATCGAGGACTTCGGTTATCCGGACGCCGACAAGATCCTCGCCGAGCGGGGAATCAAACTGAAGCGGGGAGACGGGCACATCCTCCTGGCCGACTGCGCGAGCGCGACCGACCTGCTGGAGGTCTGGTCCCGGGCCAACGAGAAGATCTGTTTCCGCATCACCGGAAACGGCGGATACCTGACGCTGGAGATCCCCGCCGTCTTCGCGGTCAAGGGGAACAGTTACGCGACGCGTGTCGACATGACCGCCGGCACCGAGGAAAAGACGTACGACGTGAACAAGAACGCCTGGACACCCGTGGGCGAGAGCGCCGACGACCAGGGCCGCGACTTCATGCTCATGGAGATCAAGTCCGCCAGGTAACGCCCCCGGACCCGCTCCCCAGACCCGCGACAGAAGGACCCTTCCCATGCCCGCTCCCCATTGGCGCACCAGATGGATTCCCGGACTGCTGCTCACCGTCGCCGCCGCGGCGGCCGGCCCGGTCGGCGCACCCGCACAGGCCCTCGCGGTCACCGGTCCCGAGACGACCGCCGCGCAGCCCGCGGTCGTACGGCTCACCGTCGGTGACGCGGACGGTTCCCGCGCCTGCAGCGGCGTCCTGGCCGACCCGTCCTGGGTCGTGACCGCCGCGAGCTGTTTCGCCGACAAGCCCGGCTCCCCGGTCCCGGCGGGCAGGCCGGCGCTCAAGGCCACCGCCACCTCCGGCACCGGCCAATCGGTCGAGATCGCCGAACTGGTGCCCCGCACCGACCGTGACCTGGTGCTCGCCCGCCTCGCGACCCCGGTCACCGGTATCGCCGCCGCCCGGCGCGCCACCGCACTGCCCGCCGCGGGATCCGAGGTCACCGCCGTCGGCTTCGGCCGTACCCGGACCGAGTGGGTGACCGACAAGCCCCACACCGGTGCGTTCGGCCTGGAAGGAACCACCGCCACCACCGTCGCGATCGCGGGCAAGGCCGGCGCGTCGATCTGCAAGGGCGACACGGGCGGGCCGCTGCTCAACTCCTCGGGCGAACTCATCGGGGTCAACAGCCGCTCCTGGCAGGGCGGATGCCTCGGGTCCCCGGCCGCCGAGACCCGGACCGGCGCCGTCTCCACGCGCACCGACGACCTGAACGACTGGATCCGGGAGAAGACCCGCCCGAACGTCCCGCACGACCTGAACGGTGACGGCCGCTCGGATGCGGTGATGGCGTACTACCACGGGGATGGCCAGATCGGGTTCTATACGTCGGTGGCGAATCCGGATGGTGGTTTCGGGGACTTCACGGTCGGTTATACGGTTCCGGCGAGGAGTTGGGACCGCGGGTCGATGAAGTTGGTTTCGGGTGACTTCAATGGTGACCGTCGTGCCGATCTGGGGATGATGTACCGGTTCGGTGACGGTTCGATCAGGATGTTCACGGGCCTGTCGGACGCGGCCGGGCACATTCAGCCGTTCACCGCGAGTGCGGGTGTTCCGGCGAGTGCCGGTTGGGATTGGAACGCGATCGATCTGCGTTCGGGTGATTTCAATGGTGATGGCCGCTCGGATGTGGTGATGGCGTACTACCACGGGGATGGCCAGATCGGGTTCTATACGTCGGTGGCGAATCCGGATGGTGGTTTCGGGGACTTCACGGTCGGTTATAC
>NZ_JBNNPF010000025.1:50887-84115 GCF_050275515.1 Streptomyces sp. NPDC004126
GGGGATGATGTACCGGTTCGGTGACGGTTCGATCAGGATGTTCACGGGCCTGTCGGACGCGGCCGGGCACATTCAGCCGTTCACCGCGAGTGCGGGCGTTCCGGCCAGTGCCGGATGGGACTGGAACGCCGTCGAACTGCCCTAGACGACCGCCCCTCTCCCCTCTCCCCCTTCCCCAGCCCGCCCCGCCGCCCCGCAGTGACCGCGGCGGGGCGGACTCCGTCGACAAGGATGCTGTGATGCCCGCACACCGCCCGTACTCCGCCCGGCTCGGCGGCCTCCTCGCCGCCGCCGTGGTGGCCTCCGGATCCGTCCAGGCCGGCACCGCCAACGCAGTGACCGGACCCGAAACCACCGCCACCCGGCACCCGTACGCCGTCCGCCTCGCCCTCGGGGACGAGGCCGACGCGCGCGCCTGCACCGGCACCCTGGTCGACCGCTACTGGGTGCTCACGGCGGCGAGCTGCTTCGCCACCGTGCCCGGCGGCCCCGTCCAGCCCGGCGCGCCGGCGGTCCAGGCCAAGGCCGTCCTGAGCAACGGCACGTCCTCGCGGATCACAGAGGTCGTTCCGCGCACCGACCGCGACGCGGCACTGGTGCGCCTCGCCGAGCCCGCGACGTCCATCACCCCGGCCACCCTCGCCGATACGGCCCCGGCCGCCGGCAGCGCCCTCACCGCGGTCGGCTTCGGCCGGACGAGGACCACCTGGGTCCCCGACGCGCCCCGCACCGGCGCCTTCACCCTCGACTCCACCGCCGCCACCGCCCTCGCCGTCACCGGCAAGGGCGGGGACGCCTTGTGCAAGGGCGATACGGGCGGCCCCCTCCTCGACTCGGCGAACCGGCTCGTGGCCGTCAACTCCCGCTCCTGGCAGGGTGGATGCCTGGGGACGCCCTCGGGCGAGACGCGCACCGGAGCGGTCTCCGCGCGCGTGGACGACCTGGCGCAGTGGCTGCGTCAGGTCCGGTTCACCACGGCATCCCTGGTCAACGTACTCAGCGGCAAGTGCGTCCTGGTCCCTTGGCGCACCTCGGACAACGGCGCCGCGGCCATCCAGTTCGACTGCCTCCCCCAGTACGTCGACCAGGTCTGGAAGATCACTCCTCTCGGCGGTGACGAGTACCAGATCCGGAACGCCTTCAACGGACGCTGCCTGTACGTCCCGTGGCAGACCCGGGAGAACGGCGCGGCCGTCCTCCAGGTCGACTGCGACGCCCAGTACATCGACCAGGTCTGGACGTTCACCGCTGTCGGCAACGGCAATTACCAGATCCGCAACCGACTGAGCGGACGCTGCCTGTACGTCCCGTGGCAGACCCAGGAGAACGGTGCCCCCGTCCGCCAGGTCGACTGCGACGCCCAGTACATCGACCAGCTGTGGAAGGTCTGACCGCCGCGGAGTCTCCCGCAGGGTCAACCGGCGGCCGGCAGGACGTGGCCGCCGGTCCTGTCGGTGCTCAGGCACAGCGAGCAGACGACCGCGTCGTGCGCGGCACAGGCGGCGACGTCGGGGCGCTCGAAGGACTGCCGGCAGACGTGGCAGTCGAAGGTGACCGCGCTCGGGTTGCCGTCCGGGTCCAGCAGGGGCTCGGCGATGCCGTCGTCGGTACGGCGCAGGTAGTAGCGGCCCTTGGTCACCACGGCCATCAGCGGGGTGACGGCGAAGGCGATGACGGCCGCCGCCACGGGCGAGTACGGCTGGAGGCCGTCGCCGAGGAGGCCGAAGTACACGGCGATCGACAGGCCGGAGGCGGTCACGAAGGCCACCACGCCCACCGGGTTCACCGCGTGGAGCATGCCCCGGCGGAATTCCGGCTGGAGCGGGGACAGTTTCAGTACGTACTTGTTCACGCCGATGTCGGTGGCCACGGTGACCACCCAGGCGATCGCGCAGTTCGAGTAGAAGCCCAGGACGCTGTTGAGGAAGCTGAACATGTCGGCTTCCATCAGGGCGAGCGCGAAGGCCAGGTTGACCAGGACGAAGACCATGCGCCCGGGGTAGTGCCGGGTGACGCGGGTGAAGGAGTTCGTCCAGGCCAGCGAGCCGGAGTACGCGTTCGTCACGTTGATCTTGATCTGGCTGATGACGACGAGGACCACGGCCAGCGGGACGACCGTCCAGGAGGGCATCATCTCCTCGAAGGCGCCGCGGAACTGCTGGATGGGCTCCGGCGCGGCGGCCGGTCCGACCTCGGCGATGACGTGGACGGCGAGGAAGACGCCGATGGCCTGCTTGAGCGCGCCGAGCACGACCCATCCGGGTCCGGCCATGACCACGGCGGTCCACCAGGCGCGCTTGTTCGCCTCGGTCTTGGGCGGCATGAAGCGCAGGTAGTCGATCTGCTCGCCGATCTGCGCGATCAGGGAGAGGCACACACCCGCCCCGAGCATGACGGAGGCGGTGTTCACGGCGCCGTCCGCGTCGGTGCCGGCGTAGGCGAGGAAGCGGTCGAAGGAGCCGGGATCGTTGGCGAGCAGGTAGACCAGCGGACCGACCATGAGCAGCAGCCAGAGCGGGGTGGTCCACACCTGGAGCTTGCTGAGCGCCTTCATGCCGTAGACGACCAGCGGGATCACCATGAGGGTGGAGACGGCGTAGCCCAGCCACAGGGGCAGTCCGAGGCCGAGGTTCAGGCCCTGGGCCATGATCGCGCCTTCGAGGGCGAAGAAGATGAAGGTGAAGCTGGCGAAGATGATGCCGGTCAGGACCGACCCGTAGTAGCCGAAGCCGGAGCCGCGGGTGATGAGGTCGAGGTCTATGTTGTAGCGCGCCCCGTAGTAGGCGAGGGGGAAGCCGGTGACGAAGATGACGACGGCGGCGACGGCGATGGCCACCAGGGCGTTGCCGGTGCCGTGGGCCAGGCCGATGCCGGCGCCGATGGAGAAGTCGGCCATGTAGGCGATGCCGCCGAGGGCCGTGGTGGCCACGACCATGGGGGTCCATCGCCGGTAGCTGCGCGGCGCGAACCGAAGGGTGTAGTCCTCCAGGGTCTCCCTGGCGGCCTGAACGGCGGGCGCGGCGGAATCCGCGGCGGAATCCGCGGCGCCCGCAGCGGTCCGTCGTGACTCGGTGGTTCTCATGCGGGGCCTCCCGGTGGGTACGGCGGGTGCGGGTGCTGTGGTGCGGAGCCCCAAGTGGCGCCTTTGCCGGCCGGGGAGGGGTGGTGAGGTCGCATGACGGACCGTCACCTTGGTTCGGTGATCGGTCACGTTAGAAAGCGGTTGTTACTCCGGGTGCGCGCTGTGGTGAACACCGTGTTGCATCAGGAGGCCGTCGACCGGCCCCGGCACGGCTGGCGGGCCGGAGCCGTGAAACGGCCGTCAGGGGCAGCTGGTGCGGGTGTCGCCCGGGTCGGTGGTGCAGGTGTCGGTGTTGAAGCCGCCGTTGGCGCTGTCGTTGCCGGAGAACCCGTCCACGGTGTCGAGGCGGTCGTCGCCGTAGTAGCCGGTCAGGGTGTCGTTGCCGGAGCCGCCGATGAGGGTGTCGTTGCCGAAGCCGCCGTCGACGTTGTCGTTGCCGGGGCCGGCGTGGACCGTGTCGTTGCCGTAGCCCGCCCGGACGGTGTCGTTGCCGCTCAGGGCGCAGATGACGTCGTTGCCGAAGCCGCCGGTGAGGGTGTCGGTGCCGCTGGTGCCGATGATCGTGCAGCCCCGGGCGTTGTTGACGGTGGTGGCGGCCGTCGCCGTGTTGTTGGCGGTCGCCGGGTCCGTCTGGGTGGCGGAGGCGGTGGCCCGGTCCGAGAGGGTGCCGGTCGCGCGGGGTTCGGCGACGAACCTGACCGTGGTCCGCGCACCGGGGGCGAGGGTGCCGAGGGCGCAGTTGGCGGTGGTGGCGGAGAGGGTGCAGGTGCCCTGGGCGGGGGTGGCGGACAGGAGGGTGCCGGAACCGGTGAGGGTGTCGGCCAGGGTGACGCCGGTGGCCGTGGCGGTGGTGCTCGTATTGGTCACCGTCACCGTGTACGTGGCCTGGTCGCCGATGCTGACGGAGCCCGGCCCGGTCTTGGTGACGGCCAGGTCCACGCCGGGCGGCGGCGGGGTGGTGACCTGGTAGCGGACGAGACCCCGGTCGTCGCCTGTGTTGCCGGAGACGACGATCTTCCCGTCGGTCTGCAGGGCCACCGCGTTGCCGGTGTCGTAGTAGCCGGAGGAGACGTCGGTGTGGACCTTGCCGCCGGCGGCGAAGCCGGTGTCGAGGGAGCCGTCCGTGTTGTAGCGGGACACGGCGAAGTCGGCCAGGCTGATGCCGGCGGCGACGATCTTCCCGTCGGCCTGGAGGGCCAGGTCGGTGCCCCGGTCCAGGGTGTTGGCGCCGAAATCGGTGGTGACCTTGCCGTCGCCGTCGAAGGCCGTGTCCGGGCTGCCGTTCGGGTTGTAGCGGGCCAGCGCGAAGTCGAAGTAGGCGTAGCCCGCCGTGACGATCTTCCCGTCGGGCTGCACCTCGACCCCGCCGGCCACGTCGGGTCCGGCGAAGCCGGTGGTGACCCGGCCGTCGCCGTCGAAGTCGGTGTCGAGGCTCCCGTTCGGGTTGTAGCGGGCGAGGGCGAAGTCGGAGTCCTCGGACGGGTAGTTGTAGCCGGCTCGGCCCGCGATGACGATCTTGTCGTCGGACTGGATCGTCACGTCGCGCGCGCCCGCGGCGCCGCCCGCGAAGGCGGTGGTGACCTTGCCGTCGCCGTCGAAGCTGGTGTCGAGGCTGCCGTCGGCCGCGTTGTACCGGGCGACGGCGACGTCGGTGCCGCTCTCGCCCGCGGCCACGATGGCGCCGCCGGGCTGGATCACGACCCCGTAGGCCTCCTGCGCGCCGCCGGTGCCGAAGTCGGTGACGGCGAAGCCGCCGGTACCGAAAGCGGTGTCGAGGCTGCCGTCCGGGTTGAAACGGGCGACGGTGAACGACCCGGCGGTGTCGGGTTCCGCGCTGTAGCCGGCCACGACGAGCTTCCCGTCCGGCTGCACCGCCACCGCGTCGGCCACGTCGTCGCCGCCGCGCAGGTCGGTCTGGATCCTGCCGTCGTTGTCGCCGTCGCCGTTGAAAGTGGTGTCGAGACTGCCGTCGGGGTTGTAGCGGGCCAGCGCGAAGTCGGAATAGCCGCCTGCCGCGGGGACGGTGAGGCCGACAGTGACGATCTTGCCGTCCGGCTGGATCACCATGCCGCGGCTCTCGTCGTAGCCGCCGCCACCGAAGTCGGTGGCGACCCTGCCGTCTCCGTCGAAGGCGGGATCGAGGTCCCCCGGTGCGCCGAGGGCGGTCGCGGGCAGGGCCAGGACGAGCGCCAGACCGGCGGCGACGGCCGCGGCCGCGTTCCGGCGCGGGGCTCTCCTGCGGCCCGGGGCCGACACGGAGACCGACGCGCCCGGGGGTGCGCAGGGGGAGGTGGAGGACGTGAACGGGGACGTGGACATGGAGACCCTTCGTCGGCTCACCGCCGGGGCGCAGTGGGCCGGCGGCTCCCAGTGGACAGGCCTCAGCCTGTTCGGGCCACAGCGGCCGACCGCGCGCGGCGGGCCGCGCTGGGCTCACTGGAGGGCCGCGATCCACACCAACGGGTGAGCACCGCCCCCCTGCGGCGGCCGTCGCGGACCTCGCGCCGCCGCCGGCATTCACACCGCGTTCACCTTCCGCCGCGAGCCTTGGCCGCATGGCCCTCAGCAGACGAACACTGCTCGCGCAGGCGGCCGTTTCGGCCACCACCGTCGCCGCCGGCTCTTCCACCCCGCCCACCGCCGCAGCCGCGTCACCCGCGTCACCGGCACCGAACACCACCACCGAGTCCCTGCACGGCACGATCCCGCAGGGAGCCCCCGACTTCGTGTACGTGCCGTTGCTCGTCCCGCCGGGCGTGCGCGAGTTGCACGTCTCCTACCGCTACGACAAGCCGCCCACCCCGCCCGGAACCCCGGGGAACGCCCTCGACATCGGCCTGTTCGACCAGCGCGGCACCGCGCTCGGCGGCCGCGGCTTCAGGGGCTGGTCCGGCGGCGCGCGCACCGAGTTCTTCGTCCGTGCCGACGGGGCCACCCCCGGCTACCTGCCGGGACCGCTGGAGCCGGGCCGCTGGCACATAGCGCTCGGCCCCTACACGGTCGCCCCGCAGGGCATGCCGTACGAGATCACCGTCACCTTCACGCACGGCGAACCGGCACCCCCGGCCCGCGCGGCCTACCCGCCCGAGCGCGTTCCCGGCCGGGGACGCGCCTGGTACCGGGGGGACTGCCACGTCCACTCCGTGCACTCGGACGGCCGCCGTACCCCGTCCGAGATCATCGGCCTAGCGCGGGCCGCGGGCCTGGACTTCGTCAACAGCTCCGAGCACAACACGCACAGCTCCCACACCGCCTGGGCGGGTGCCGCCGAGAGCGGGCTCCTCGTCCTCACCGGCGAGGAGATCACCACCCGCACCGGCCACGTCCTGGCCGTGGGCACCGACCCGGGCACCTTCGTGGACTGGCGCTACCGGGCCCGCGAAGGCCGCTTCGCGCGCTTCGCCGGCGCCATACGCAAGGCGGGCGGCCTCGTCGTCCCCGCCCACCCGCACGCCACCTGCATAGGCTGCGCCTGGAAGTTCGGCCTCGCCGAGGCCGACGCGGTGGAGGTGTGGAACGGGGCCTGGACCCCCGACGACGAGGTGTCCCTGGCCTCCTGGGACGGCCTCCTGTGCACCGGCGACGCCGGCCGCTGGCTGCCGGCCCTGGCCCACAGCGACTACCACCGAGACCCGGACCGCCTCGGCGGACCCCAGACCGTCGTCCTCGCCGACGACCTGTCCCGCGGGGCGATAGTCGCGGGACTGCGCTCCGGACGCGCCTACGCCGCCGAATCCTCCGCCGTCTCCGTGGAGTTCACGGCCGTCACCCGGCACGGGGCCCACGCGGGCATCGGGGAGGCGCTGACGGCGGCCGGGCCGGCCGCGGAGGTCCTCGTCCGCCTGTCGGTGACCGGGGCGGAGGGCTGTGACCTGCGGCTGGTGACGGACCAGGGCCTGGTGCTCACCGTCCCCGCCGCGACGTCCCTCGAATGGCGGACGACACCCGCCCGCACCGCGTACGTCCGCGCGGAGGTCCGGCACCCGCCCCAGGCACCACCCCTCCCCGGGCCGCCCGCCGCCCTCACCAATCCCATCTGGCTGCGCCCCTGAAGGCTCGGCCGCCCGGGGCCTCGCGGGTGTCACCCGTTCGGCGGAGCGTGCCGGTGTCCGCGGCCGGGCGGCCACTAGCCTCGGAGGTGGGAGGGGGGATTCCTGCACAGTCCCGACGGGAGCCACCGTGAAGTCCATCCTGCGTGCCCTCGCCTCTGCCACCCTCTCCGCGACGTTGCTGGCGGGCGCCGCCGCGACCTCGTACGCCGCCGCGACGCCATCCCCGAAGGCGACCCCGAGCGTGGGCGCCGAACAGGGGAGCCTCACCATGACCGTGGACAAGTCGCAAGTGAAGGCGGGGGACACGGTCCATGTCACCGGCCGCACCAAGGGGCTGAAGATAGGCAGCAAGGTGGTCCTGCAGCACAGGAAGAACGGGAAGTGGAACACGCTCAAGGCGGAGACCGTCGTCAAGAACGGCAGCAGCTACGCCATGGACGCCAAGCTGAACACCAAGGGCGCGGAGGAACTGCGGGTGCAGTCGGGTGACGTGTCCTCGCCCAGTGTCACCGTCACGGTCCTCTGACCCGCACACCGACGGTGACGGCGTCGGCGCTCAGACCGCGCGCAGTTTTGACGCGTGGCCGAAGCCGAGTGCCGCCGTGAACGGGTGGATCAGGCCGGCGTCGGCCGCTTCCAGGGGGAAGAGCGGGAGGACGCCGGCCGGCCGGGTCCTGGCGCGCAGGAGCCCGGCCCGGTAGAACGCGGCCGACCAGCGGCCGTCCTCGGAGTGCCACTCCTCGGCGAGCCCGGGCAGGACCCCGGCCTTGTGGGGGAGCCCGGCGAGGGCGGCGAACCGCAGGGCCGGCGGGGTGGTCCCCATCGTGTGGTCGCAGTGGTACAGGCGCAGCCGGCGGTCGTTCCCGGCGGCGAACCACCGCAGGAGCAGCCGCTCGTACTCGGCGGCCTTGATGCCCGTGGCCTCGGCGTTCAGCTCCAGGTCGAGGTCCCACCATTCGCGCCAGACAGCCTGGAACGCGGCCGCGTCGCCGCCGAAGAGGTGGCGCGGGAAGCGGTCGGGGAGGGAGATCTCCTTCCGGGTCAGGAGCGGGAAGATCCCCATGATCGCGCTGCTGAACCCGGAGACGGTGACGTTTCCCAGGGCCGGCGGGGGAGTGGCCACCGAGCTGCTGCGGCGCGCGGTGGGCAGCGGGGGAAGCAGGCCGACCGGCGCGGTGCTGCCCTGCCAGCGGCTGAAATCGGTGCCGGAACCGGAGCCGCCGTACCCGAAGCGGTGCAGGAAGCGCACGACCTCCAGCAGGAGGCGGTGGGTGCCCTCCTGGGAGTTGAACGGCTGCCAGGCGAACCTCTCGTTCTCCTTGCCCGGGGGCAGCGCGGGCAGGACCGGGACGACGACCACCGCCGGGCGGCCCGAGACGTGCTGCGCCTGGACGAGATTGAGGTCCCGCAACAGGTGCCGGTAGCCGACGACGACGTACGGCTGGTCGGCCGCGGTGTCCCGCCTGACGCTGTACGGGTAGTTGGTGCGGAAGGGGTACGCGGAGACCGGATAGCCGCGTGTCGCCGTGGACGGCGTGAAGTAGCAGACGACGTCCACGGACGGGACGGAGGACGGGGCCGGGGGCTGCTTCGGGGCCCAGACGGCGACCAGGAAGCGCGGCTGCGGCGGGTGCGCGTCGTCGTTGGCGCCGTACTCCAGCCAGAGGAAGCCCCCGGTGTCCGCCAGGGCCACCACCTGGTCGGTGGTGCGGAACCGGTCCCAGCCCTCCTGTTCGGCGCGGGCCGGCGCCGCGTCGGTGAGGGTGCGGACGGTCACCTTCTCCAGCCACAGGGGCGTGGCGGGCGGGGCGGGCGTGTTCAGCACCGCGTACCTCCGGGGCTGGCCCGGCACCTCCCGGAAGAACACCCCCGGCTGGTCGCCGCGGGCCCTCGTGCCGGTGAACGGCGGCGGGGTCACCGGCGACTGGCGGATGCGGCCCAGCTCCATCGTGAGGCTGAGGCCGTCCCCGTCACGGGTCACCCCGACACCCCGGTTGTCCCAGTACACGGGGGCGTCGGGGCTGCTGCGGGTGAGCGCGACCGACTCCGGCGCGTAGTCGGGGTGGGCGACGTCGAGGTCGATGCGGCTCCACTCCTCGGCCGGGACCGCCCGGGTGACGGGGCGGTCCAGCGGGACGGTGGCGCGCTGGGTCACCGGCCCCTGCGCGTCCGTCCACGTCAGCTTCACCTCGGCGACGGTCCCGGCCTGCGGCGGGCGGCCGAGGACGTCGGTCACGGCGAAGGTCAGGCGGGTCGTCGCCATCTCAGAGCTGCATCCCGGTCTTCGGGTCGTAGCGGACCTCGGTGGCGACGATCTGGTCGGTCGGCATGACCTCGATCCACTGGTCGAACACCTGGAAGGGCTCGGTGCCGTCGGCCTGGAACCCTTCGCCGAGCGGGTCGAAGCCCCGTTCGTAGACCTTGTCGGTGGGCAGGTAGTTCACGGGCGTGCCGTCCGGGAGCCGGTCGCTGACCTTCGTCCGCGACTTCTGCCAGTCGCCGCCGACGACGACGGCCAGGTAGCGGACGGCGTCGTGCACCGTCAGCGCGTCGGCCGGCAGGTCGCGGTAGCGGGCGCCGAGCTCCGGGTCCCTCCAGGCGTACCGCTTGAGCACCAGCAGCATGCGGCCGCGCTCGCCCGGCACCGACTCGGCGTACAGCGCGTCGAGTCCGTCGGTGCCCTCGACGCCCGCGTTGGTCAGCCAGTCCAGCGCCTCGAACTCGTGGCCCTGGCGGATCGGGACGACGGCCTTGACCCAGGGGGCGTTGAGGAAGGCGTTGCGCAGGTTGTCGCCGTCGAGCTGGAGCAGCCAGCCCAGCGAACTCCCCAGCCTGGCGGGCCGGGAGTCGGCGGTGATGTAGTAGTCCTCGCCGGTGTTGCCGGTGCCGCCCCAGCCGACGACGGTGCTCTTCTCGAACTCCTTCTCCGTGGTCCCCGAGCCCTCGAAGCCGAGGTCCTCCTTCACGGCGAGCTTGTTGGGCACCCACCACTCGGGCGCCACGAAGTACAGCATGCGGTCGACGTCGAAGAACGCCTGGACCAGCTCGGCCATGACGTGCTGGGTCTGGCTGCTGATGCCGGACAGGCCCTTGCCCTTGAAGAGCTGGCGGATCAGGTGGCGGTAGACGATGATCCGCTCCTCCTCCCGCAGGTCCTCGAAGCGGCGGGGGCCGATGCCCGCGGCGAGCTTCACCCGCTCCTGGGCCGCCTTGAAGAACGCCTCCTTCGCCAGCCGCTCCTTCTCCTGGTCGACCTCCTTCAGGCGCTCGGCGTTGACCTTGTTCACCTGCTCCACGTAGGCGGCGGTGGGGCCGTAGTCGACGGTGAACCGGTAGGGGAACATCTCGCCGTCGTCACCGCTGTGTCCGGCGATCCGCAGCCTCAGCCGGTTGCTGCCCGCCGCGAACGGACTGATCCGCAGATCGGCGACGTTGCTGCTCAGCCACTGCACGTTGGTGTGGCTCTTGTACTCGTACCCGTACTTCGGATAGAGCAGCAGGTCCGCCAGAGCGTCGTCGAAGTAGTCGTCGTCCGGCCCCTTGTACGTGCCCTCGACGGTCTCCTGGTACTGCTCGGGCATCGGCACGAGCTGGGCGGGCTGGACCTGCCCCTGCGGGGGCTGCGCGACGTGCACGAGCTCGGCGACCCCGAGTTCGTCGCCCGGCCGGTCGATGTAGGTCTGCCAGCACAGCTGGGTGCCGATCTCCTGGACCTGGACCCCCACCTGGCGCATCTTGCGCCGCAGTTCGTAGTTGACGAGCTTGTCGGTGGTGTTCTGCAGGAGGTACCGCTTGCTGGAGGTGTCGGTGGTCTCCACGACCGTCTTGAACGTCGACCTGAAGCTGCGCTTGATCTCCGTGGACAGCTTGATCGTCTGCTGGCGCAGCTGCTTGTGGGTCTGCTCCTTGGCGGTCTTGCGCGCCTCCGACGAGTCGTAGCTCGTACGGGCGGTGGCCTGGGTGTTGAAGACCCCCAGCTTGCCGCTGGTGCTCGCCTCCAGGCTCACCCCGAACTTGCTGCTGCTCTGGTTCTCCTCGCTGACCGAGGCCGACAGCTCGTCCTCGGAGCGGCTCTCCTGCTCGTCGCGCCGGGTGGTCTCCTCGGAGGCCTCCGTGGTCCGTTCCGTGAGGGTGCGGCGGGTGGAGACCTCGATCAGCTCCACCGAAGCGCCGGGGCTGAGCCAGATGTGCTGGACTGGGGGGCCGAGGAACGAGTCGAACTCGAAGAAGTACTGGCGGAAGAGGTGGACGACACCGAGCGGGGACAGCGAGGCCTCGGGAAGCCCGGCGCCGACGGCGGCCGGGCCCCGCGCTCCCGGCGACCCGGGCGGCCCGCCCCCCAGCAGGCCGGCCAGGGCGTCGACCTCCCGCACGTCCACCCGGTGGCCGCCCGTCGCGAACATCGCGTGCAGTACGTCGTACCGGCCGGCGGCCTGCAGGTTCTTCAGCGTTCCCGCGACGCGGGACTCCTGCGCGGCGGCCAGGGACGCGGAGTCGGCGCCGGCCGCCTGCGGGCCGTCGGACGCGGCGTGCACGATGACACCGCCCTGGGCGATCCGCTGTTCCGCGATCCGCAGCAGGGCGGCGAGCCCGTCGGGCCCCGGCCCCACGAAGCGGTCCCAGACGGCCGGATCGGTGAGGTCCGCCCTCTTGATCCGGGCCAGCAGCTCCCGTGCGACCACCGAGTCGACGGTGCCGGGCAGGGCGGAGGCGACCGAGGGCACCGGGGCGCCCGGCTCGATCGTCAGGGCGGGCGCGGCGGCCGCCGCGGAGGCCGGGGCCACCGTGTAGGAGGGGCGCATGTTCTCGGTGAGGGCCGCCGCGAGCGAGCGGCGCATGGCGGGGCCCGTGGCGGCGAACCGCTCGGCGAGCCGGGCCGAGCGCCACCCGAGCAGCGGCTGGTAGACGCCGTACAGCTCGGAGGCGTACGGCAGCGAGCCCTGGAACTTCGCGAAGTTGACCTTCATCTGCTGACTCCCGCCTCCCCGGCGCGGCGGCCACGTCCGACCCCGTTGTCCAGCGTCCCGGCCCGGGCCGTTCACGCCCAGACCGGGCCGGGGGATCCACGGCCCAAACCACCTGGCCGGGTGAAGGGGCGGCACGCAGAAACGATGCGGACTCCGCGCGGCCGCACGCGCCGTCCCGCCCGGCGCGCGGCGCTCACGTCACCAGGCGCAGCGAGGTCTGAGCGATGCCCAGCCGGATGCTCTGACCCCACGTCAGCTCCAGGGCGTCGGCCTCCATCCCGTCGCCGAAGACCACGATCCGGTCCGACTCCACGGTCAGCCGCAGCCCCTGCCCGTGCCCCAGCTCACCGGCGACCCTGCTGGTGCCCGTCGCGGGCGACGGCCAGGCCTCGCGCACGAACCACAGGAGCCGCCGGTCGCACGGCGCGGGCAGCGCGGCGGTGCTGCCGCGCTCCAGCCACAGGGAGCGCAGCCAGCCCGTCGCTCCCGTACCGGTGCCCACCAGCACCCCGGAGGAGGCCTGGGCCTCGCCCGGGCCCGCCTCGCCGTCGGGGCCCAGGCGGTAGCGGGCGGTCTGGTGGCCGGGCGGCCCCAGGTAGATCTCGTTCAGGGCGACGATGCGCTGGGTGTCGTCGGCGACGGCCTCGACCATGGTCAGCTCCTCGGTCCGGCCCCCGGCGGCGGTCGCGGCGCCCAGCAGGGCGGCGGCGTCGGCGCTGCGGTGCCGGACGAGGATCCCCGGGTTGCGCCCCGGGTCGGTGTCGATGCCCACCACCGGCTGCCCGCCGAGGTACTTCGCGGTGTTGGCGACCAGGCCGTCCTGTCCGACCACGACCACGACGTCCTCCGGGCCGAACAGGAAGCGGTCCAGGTCCGCCCGCTCCACCCGGGTGGAGCGCCAGGTGAGCGGCACCGCCGCCGCCACCTCCCGCAGCGCCTGCTGCGCGCGGTCGTGGCGGCGGGCCACCTCGTCGATCGAGCGGCCGCGGCTGGAGAGGAAGAACGCGGCCTGCCCGTGCGTCCCGTGCCGCGCGAGCAGTTCCTCGTACTCGGTCCTGCGGTGCACGAGCACCGCCCGCGGGGCCAGGCTCATTCGCCCGCTCCGCCATCCGGGCGTCCGAGCCGGGAGAGGAGTCCGGTGAGGACGTCGGGCGAGAGCGTGATGCTCTCGATCCGCGGCAGGTTCTCCGCCAGCCGGGTCGCCGCCAGGGCGTGCAGCGTGCCCGGGCCGGCCTCGCCGTGCACCCGCAGCCAGGCGGCCTGGGCCTCGGCGCGCGCCGCGCCCGTCTCACGGGCCGCCTCGGCGTCCGCGCGGGCCAGCCGGACCTTGCGGGCCGCCTCGGCCTCGGTCCGGACGGCGTCCGCCGCCGCCTTCTCCTCGGCCTCGCGGCGGGAGTTGGTGCCGCGCTGGTCGACCAACTGCTCCTCGCGCCGGGCCAGTTCGATCTGGCTGGCCAGCTCGTTCTCGGCGATGGCCCGCTCGCGCTCGACGGCGACCGCCCGCCGTTCGTACGTGGCCCGGTCCGCCTCCTGCTGGATCTGCTCGCGGGCCGGGGTGCGCAGGGCGCGCTCCACCTCGGCCTCGGGGCGGATCGCCACGACCCGCACGGCCACCACGTCGATGCCGGTGGCCGGGAGCCGGGGCTCTGCGGCGAGACCGTCGGCGACCCGCTGCCGCACGGCCGCGACGCCGTCGACCAGGGCGGCGGCCAGCGGGGTCCGGGCCAGTACGTCCAGCGTGTGCTGCTGCGCGGTCTCGGTGAGCAGGGTGGCGATCTGTTCCAGGGGCGCGCCGCGCCAGCTCCCGGTGTCCGGGTCGACGGAGAAGTCGAGCCGGTCCGCGGCCGCCGCCGGGTCGCTGATCCGGTAGGTGACGGTGGCCTGCACCGTCACGTCCTGGAAGTCGGCCGTGCGGGCGTGGAACGCCATGGCCAGTTCCCGGTCGTCGACCGGCACTTCGGAGAGCGCCGCCGACAGCGACCGGTACCAGAAGCTGAGCCCCCGGCCGTCGTGGACCAGCCGTCCGCGCTTGTGGTGGCGGATGTGGGCGGTGGGCGCGGAGCGCAGATGGCGCCAGCCGAGGCGCCGGGTGATGTCGGCCATGGCGAACCCCCTTCATTTCGTCAACGCGACGATAAGAGGGTTCCGTCATATCGTCAAGGGGACGAAAAGGGCTCATTCCCCTGTCGGAGAGCCGGAGGGCCGGAGAGGGGGAGGGGGGATACCCGTCCGGTCGGCGGCGGTAGGGCCGGCCGGCGACGGTGTGGCCGATCAGGAGGCCGGGCTCCGGGCGGCGGGCGGCGGCGACCGGTCCCACAATGGGCGGGAACGCTCGCTGCCGGCCGCCCGCACCGGGCAACCGCGTCTCCGCGGTCCTGGCCGGCCTGAGGAGGTCGAGCCCATGAAGCGCAACCTGTACGTCTCCGCGGCCGCGGCCGTGGTCCTGCTCGCCGGCGGCCCCGCGGCCGCCGCCGTCGCGGCGCCCGCCGACGCGGTACGGACGGCTCCCGCCGCCGCCCCGGCCGACACCACGGCGGAGGGGGCCGCCGCCGCGGCCCTGAAGGACTACCCCGGGGTGGTCGAGTCCCTCGACCGGGACGGCGACGTCTGGCACGTGGACGTGATCACCAAGGACGGGAAGGGCCACGCCGAGCTGACGGTCGACGCGGCGAACGGCAAGGTGACCCGCGAGAGCGTGGACACCGACGAGGACGCGGGCGAGCACAAGGACCTGCTGGCCGCCAAGGTCACCGCCGAGCAGGCCGTCAAGGCCGCCGTCGCCGCCCACCCGGGCGAGGCGTGGGCCGTCGAGTGGGACTCCGACGACGACAACGGCAAGGCGGCCTCCTGGCACGTCGAGGTGCGCGGATCCGACGGCAAGACCTGGGACGGCTCCGTGGACGCCACGACCGGCAAGGTCACCGCCCGGTCCGACTCGGACGACGACTACGACAACGGCTGACCGCGCGCCCCGTCCTCGCGCAGCACCCGGGGCGTCAGGCCCGTCGCCCGCCGCAGCACCCGCGTGAGGTGGCTCTGGTCGGCGAAGCCGTGGGCGGCGGCGATGTCGGCGATGCTGTCGTCGCTGTGGAGCAGCGCGTTCTGGGCCCGCTCGACGCGCTGCCGCAGCACGTACTGGTGCGGGGTCTCGCCGAGCGAGGCCCGGAACAGCCGGTTGAGATGGGCCGCGCTGACGCCCGCGACCGCGGACAGCTCCTCCAGCGTGATGCGGCGGCCGAGGTTCAGGTGGACGTAGTCGCGCAGCTCCGCCAGCCGCCGGGGCGGCAGACCGCCCCCGCGCGGGCGCGGCTCACCGCCCGCGGAGCACCGCCGCAGTACGATCGCGGCCGCCGCCTGCACCAGTGACTCCGCGTACAGGGTGTCGACCGGCGTGCCGGCCTCGTACTCGGCCACCAGGCGCTGCACGAGCAGAGTGAGGAGAGGGTCGGTGAAGTGGAAGTCCGGGGCGATCTCCAGACGTCCGCCCGGCCGCCCCCCGCCCTCCTGCGCGTACGCCTCCAGCCACCCCGCGTCCATGGACAGGAGCAGCAGCTCCACGTCCTCCTGCCAGCGGGGCCGGGAGGCGTACCCGGCGGGATTGACCAGTGCCTCACCGGGGTGGAACCGGGCCCGGCGGGCCGTGCCGTCCGCGTTCCACGACAGGCTCGCGGACGTCCCGGTGTGGACCACCAGGACGTGGGTCGGCGGGGCGCCATGGGATTCGGCGGGGTGTTCCACCACCCGCTCCACCACGGCGTGCTCCATGTCCCGGGCGCTGCTGCTCAGGGACTCCAGACCTGGTTTGACACGGGAAGCGGCCACGCAGGTGATTCTTCCCGCCCGCGCCCGCCGGCGCGACCTCCGTCGCCGTACGGGGCGCCGCCGTGGCGGCCGGTGCCGGCCGCCGGATGAGCGGATCGTCCCACCGCCCGCGCGGATCGTTCAAGAACCTCCCCCCGGACACCGCGCATGCTGCTGAACGCGGGTGCGCCGGACCACGGTGCCCGAAGGGCCCACCCCCCCTTGAGCCACCCCCACAAGGAGAGAAGGAGAGACAGCCATGGTGAAGACTCCTGACAAGACCCTCGACGGGAAGGTCGCCTTCGTCGGCGGAGCCTCCCGCAACCTCGGCGGCCTGATCAGCACGACGATCGGAGCCGAGGGCGCCAAGGTCGCCGTCCACTACAACAGCGACTCCTCCCGCGCCAAGGCCGAGCACGTCGTCGCGGAGATCAACGCCGGCCCCGGCGAGGCCTTCGCGATCCAGGGCGACCTCACCCGCGTCGCCGAGGTCGAGCGGGTCTTCGACGAGGTGCTCGACCGCTACGGCAAGCTCGACATCAGCGTCAACACCGCCGGCATGGTCCTCAAGAAGCCCCTCACCGAGATCACCGAGGAGGAGTACGACCAGATGTTCGCGGTCAACTCCAAGGCCGCGTTCTTCGTGATGCGCGAGGCGGCACGCCGCATGGAGGACGGCGGCAAGATCATCACCATCGTCACCTCGCTCCTCGCGGCCTACACCGGCCTCTACTCCTCCTACGCGGGCAGCAAGGCCCCCGTCGAACACTTCACCCGCGCCCTGTCCAAGGAACTCTTCGGACGCAACATCTCCGTCAACAACATCGCCCCCGGGCCGATGGACACGTCCTTCTTCTACCCGGCGGAGGACGACGACTCCGTCGCGTACCACAAGTCCTCCGCGATGAACGGCGACCTCACCAAGATCGAGGACATCGTCCCCTGGGTCCGCCACATGCTCACCGACGGCTGGTGGGCCAACGGCCAGACCCTCTTCCTCAACGGCGGCTACACCACCCGCTGACGAGCCCGCCCCACCCGCCGGACGCGGGGCACCGCCCCCGGTGCCCCGCACCGCGGAACTGAGTAGCGGGTACCCGGCGGGGTGAGTACCCCGACCGTGGCCCCGGGCCGGGGCCCGCCGGTTCACTGGGGACATGGCAGCATCGCACCCGGACCCGCACCCGAACCCGAACCCGAACCCGGACCCGGACCCGGACCCGGACCCCGAGCCGGCGCAGGGACGTCTGGACCGGTTCCGCGCATGGTCCTGGTCCCGCTTCCCGACGGCCCGCCGCACCCGCCCCTGCCGGTGGTGCGGCCGGCCGGTCCCCCAGCCCTTCCCGGGCGCGCCCAAGCAGACCTGCTCCGCCGGTCACTGGCTGCGCGACGTCCGCAGCGACTTCTGGCGCAAGCTGTGGAACAGCATCTGAGGCCGCGGCGGCTGTGCGTTCCGACCATCGCTTCCCCCCGCGTTGGGGGTTCCCCCAGAACTTCGGCGCAGGCCTGGGCAAATGCCGGCTGTTCGATATGTTTCTCCGTGCATTTGCCAGCTGGGCTCCGAGATCACACCTGTAGACGCGGTCAACGTCGACCGGTCGCCGCAGGGGTCGGGTCCGCCCAGCCCGAGAGGGGAGTCCCTTCGTGAACCGTCGCGTTTCCCTGCCCGCCGTCGCTCTGGCCGCGGCCCTGGCCCTCGCCGGATGCGGCGGCAACGCTCCCGGGGCCGCGGCCGGTTCGCCGGCGCCCTCGTCACCCGCCGCTCCCACCGCTGCGGCCCCCGCGCCCGCGCCCGCACTCAAGCCCGGCGAGGTGCGGGTGGCGGGCCAGGTGGACAAGCCGCACACGGTGACGCTGACCTCGCTGCGCGGCCTGCCGCAGCAGTCGGTGGAGGTGGAGTACGCCAGCGCCAAAGGGCAGCAGAAGCACACCTACCAGGGGGTCCTGCTGCACGACGTGCTCAAGGACGCGCAGCCGCGCTTCGACGCCTCGAAGAAGAACGGGCAGCTGCGCGGGGTGGTCGCGGCGACCGGCGGCGGCGACTACCGGGCGGTGTTCGCCTGGGCGGAGCTGGATCCCGGCTTCGCCAAGTCGCAGATCCTGCTGGCCGTCTCCGAGGACGGAAAGCCCTTCGACGACGCCGCCGGTCCGCGCCTGGTCGTCCCGCAGGACACGAAGGGCGGCCGCTACGTCTCGGAGCTGAACCAGCTGTGGGTGGGCACCGTGGACGCCACCGTCGACGGAGCCCCCGGTGCCGGCCGCTGATCCCGCGGCAGGCTCCCGCCGGCGGGTCTCCCGGCGGTCCCTGCTCACCGCCGGCGGCCTGACGGCCCTGGCCGGGGCGGGGACCGCCGCCGCGGTGGCCCTCCGTGACGAGGACGGCGCCAGCGGCCCCGGCACCGCCCCCTTCCACGGGCCGCAGCAGGCCGGGATCCTGACGCCCCGCCAGCAGTACGTCCGGCTGGCCGCCTTCGACTTCGGGGCCCGTACGGACCGGGGCCGGGCCGCCGCCCTGCTGCTGCGCTGGACCTCCGCCGCGGAGCACCTCGTACGCGGGGAGGCGGTGCCCGCCGGGCTGGAGCCGCCCGGCTCCCGGGCCGCCGATACCGGGGCACTGGCCGGCACCGCCCCCGCCCGGCTCACCCTCACGTTCGGTCTGGGCCCCGCCTTCTTCGACCGCACCGGCCTGACCGCCGCCCGCCCCGCCGCCCTCACGCCGCTGCCCGCCTTCGGCGAGGACCGGCTCGACGCGGCCCGCAGCGACGGCGACCTGCTGGTCCAGATCGGCGCCGACGACCCCTTCGTCGCCGCCCACGCCCTGCGGGTCCTGCAACGCCTGGCCCGCGGCGAGGCCGGGCTGCGCTGGACCATGGCCGGGTTCACCGCCGCCGACGGCCGGCGCAACCTGATGGGCCAGGTCGACGGCACCAACAACCCGGACCCCGCCAAGGCCCTGGTGGCGGCGCCGGACGCGCCGGCGTGGCTCGCGGGCGGCTCGTACGTGGTGATCCGCCGCATCCGGATGCTCCTCGACCACTGGGACACCCTGCCGCCCGCCCACCGCGAGCAGGCCCTCGGCCGCCGGGCCGCCGACGGCGCCCCGCTGACCGGCGGCGGCGAACGCACCCCCGTCGACCTCGCCGCCACCCGCCCCGACGGGGTTCCCGTCATCGCCACCAACGCCCACGTCCGGCTCGCCGCCCCCGCGAGCAACGACGGGGCCGCCATGGTCCGGCGGAGCTGGTCGTACCACGACGGACTGCGCGCCGACGGCACCCCGGACGCCGGACTGCTCTTCCTGGCCTGGCAGCCCGACCCGCGCACCGGGTTCATCCCCGTCCAGCGGCGCCTCTCGCAGGGCGACGCCCTCTCCCGCTACCTGGTCCACGAGACCTCCGCGCTCTTCGCCGTACCCGGGGGCGTCCGCCCGGGCGGCTACGTCGCCCAGGCGCTCATGGAAGGGTGAGGCGCGCGGCCGGCCGGCCTCAGAACAGGTCGAGGAGGGCCTTGTGCGTGCCGCCGAAGCCCGCGTGCTCGTCGACCAGGTGGACCTCCAGGAGCCAGTGGGCCTGCCAGCCGTCCGGCGTCGTACGGCGCAGCGGCTCGTCGTTGTCCGGCCCGATGTGAGCCTCGGCCCGCGCACACATCGGGCCGGCGGCCGGAGTCTCACCGGCCATGTGGCCGGCGTGCCATCCGCCGAGGGTCCAGCCCGCCTTGCCGGCGAGGGCCCGCAGCTCCTCGTACAGCTGCCGGCCGGTGATCCGCCGGTCCGCGTGGAACGCCTCCCGGCCCGCGGCGAAGATCCCGGCGAGGTCCTCGCGGAGCCTCAGCCGTGCCGGGTCGTCGCCGAGGACGAGGGTGCGGGCGAAGTCGGTCCCCTGCCCGGCGAGCAGCGGGCCGAGGCGGACGGCGGCCGTGTCGCCGGCCTCGACGACCCGGTCGGCGGGCGGCTCGTCGGCGCACGGGAGCACCGTGTGGGGCCCGGAGCGGACCATCCGCCCGGGCCACCGTACGCGCGTGCCGAGCAGCTCCCTGGCAAGGTCCCCGATCCGGTCGGTGGCCTCGTACTCGCTGCTGCCGGCCGCGACCAGCCCCCGCCGGGTGACCTCGGCGAACAGGGCCTCGGCCTTCCGCTGGGCCTCCACCAGGCCGAGGGCCCGCAGTCGTTCGTCCATCCGGTCGGGCATCGCCATCGCGTCGTTCTCTTCCTCTGGTGAACCGCTAGGGGGTCGCGCGCACGATCACGAGCGACCCTTCGTACGAGGCCCGGCCGCGCAGCGCCCCGAACTCCTCGTCCCAGGCCCCGGACCGCAGGTCGTCGCGCAGGGTCCGGTCGAAGTGTTCGCGGACCCGGTCGTCGACGAAGCTCCACGCCGAGCAGGCCTGCCGGGCCGCCGGGTCGAGCAGCATCTCCGGGCGGCCGTAGTAGGCCTCGTTGAACCCGTCGGTGCAGTCCAGCGGGATCGGGACGGTGGTGAGGGAACCGGTTCCGCCCAGCGCGCCGGCCAGCTCCTCGACGCTCGGGTAGCGCCGCGCCTCGGTCTCCAGGACCTCCGGGGCGTACCGGTACAGCCAGAAGTCGCGGACCCGGGCGGGGTCGCAGGTGAGGATGACCACGGGGCCGCGGGTCACCCGCCGCATCTCGCGCAGCCCGGCCCGTACGTCGCCCCACTGGTGCACGCTGAACAGCGTCATGGAGGCCTCGAACTCCCCGTCGGGGAAGGGCAGGTCCTCCGCGACGGCGTCCACGGCGCCGGCCAGTCGTGCCGGTCGCTGGGCCCGCATCGACTCCGACGGCTCGACGGCCGTCACCACACGGGCCGCGCTCTCGTACGATCCGGCGCCCGCGCCGACGTTGAGCACGGTCTCGGCATCGCCCAGCGCCTCGGCGATGAACCGGGCGATCCGCTCGTCCGGGCGGCGGAAGGAGGAGTATCCGGCGCCGATCGTGCCGTAGTCGACGTCGCCCGCGCTGCCGTCCTGGGTGCGTGTCGTCATGGTGCTTGCCTCGCTTCGTGAGCAGGGACCGGGCTTGGGGATGGACGTGGTGCGGACGGGGGCGTGAGGGGACGTCACGACCAGAGCAGGAACCGGCTCCAGCCGTCGGCGGCGCGCTCGTAGCGCAGGCGCGTGTGGACCCGGCTCTGCGCCGCCTGCCAGAACTCGACCACCGCCGGCGCGAGGGTGTAGAGCGTCCAGGCCGAGTCCACGAGGGACGGGTCCTTCCCGACCGTGGCCAGCGTCTTCTCCAGCGCCTGGTCGCGTTCCGCGGTGTCGGCCAGGTACTGGCTCTGGCGGCCGAGGAGGGCCTCGGCCCGGGCGGTGGCCGGGCGGGCGAGGAAGTCCTCGGCGTTGTCCCGCGCCGATCCGGGCGTGACCGGCCCGCGCAGCCGGACCTGCCGGCCGTGCTCGGGCCAGTAGAAGGTCAGCGCGGCCCGCGGATGGACGGACAGCTGGTGCCCCTTGGGGCTGAACGCGTGCCCGGCGAACCGCCACCCCGCACCGTCCGCGTCCACGTCCTTGAGGATCAGCACCCGGGCGTCGGGGTCGCCGGCCTCGTCGACCGTGGACAGGGTCATCGCGTGCGGATCGCGCAGGCCGTCCGCGACCGCGTCCGACAGCCAGGACAGGAACAGGCGGACCGGGTCGTCCGGCGCCTCCTCGGGAACGAACTCGGGCAGCGGTCCCGAGAAGACCTCAAGACCGCGGAGCCACCCGCGGACGCCGCCCCCGCTCTGCTCTCCGCCGCTCACCCGCCACCTCCTCGACCGCGAACACCGAACCTCGACGGTACATACTGCATCTGCGGCCGAATTTCGACAATCATCTTGCAGATGCTTGGCTGATGAGCCAAAAAAGACCGCGCTTGAGGAGGTGGAATTGGAGGTGGCCACAAGTCCGGGCTCAGGCCCCGGGACGGCCCGGGCGCCGCGGCCCGCTCAGATCCTCACCCGGTCGAACTCGGCGGCGAACCCGCACCGCTCGGCGATCACCCGCAACTGGTCGTCCGGCAGGCCGTCCGGGCCGGCCAGCACGGCGGCCATCGCCTCGGCGGTGAGCCCCAGCCCGGAGACGATGGCCAGGTCTCCGGCCGGGCGCGCACCCCCCGCGTCCCCGCCGGACGGGTCGGCACCCGAGGCGTCCAGGGCCTGCGCGGCGAGCGTGTGCCGCCGCGCCGCCCGCGCGTCCGACAACAGCAGGGCCGTCCCCGCCGGGGTGATCCGCAGGATCAGGAAGAACGCCTCGTCCGCGTTGAAGAACCCGAACGACACGTCCGAGGCCGCCGCGCCGCGTACCGCGGCGACCGCCTCGTCGAGGCCCGTGAGCGCGGTGCGGTCCAGGCGGGTGCACTGCGGGCGGCCGTCCCGGTGGGCTACGGCGACCGCGTACCGGTGGTTCCTTCGTTCTGTCACGGCCCCACAGGTGCCCCGTCGGCGCGTCCGATAGCCATGGGACGGCCCGCCGTGGCCCGCACGGAGCAAGCGGCCGGCGTCCCGGTGCCCGGCGGAGCCCGTCAACAGTGCCGCATCGAGGACGGCGGTACGCCGAAGGCGCGGGTGAACGCGTAGGAGAAGGCCGCCGGTGAGGCGTAGCCGAGGAGGGCCGCGACCTCGGTCACGGTCCTGTGGCGCAGGAGGGGGATGGCGGCGAGCAGCCGGGCCCGGGACCGCCAGGCCGCCGGGCTCGTCCCCGTCAGCTGCCGGAACCGTCTGGTGAACACGCGCTCGCTCATGGCCGCGGCGCGGGCCCACTCGGTGTTGCCCACCGCCAGGTCGGGGCGGGCGAGGTAGCCGCGGCACAGCGCGGAGAACGGCTGCTCGTGGGGGAGGGCCACGTGCAGGGGGACCTCGGAGAGCGCCGCCGCCTCCAGCAGGATCAGCGCCACCACCGCACCGCCGCGCGCGTCCGCCGCGTAGTCGGCGTCCAGTTCCGCCGCGGCGAGCAGCAGTTCCCGCAGCAGCGGCGGGACCTCGACGACCCGGCAGGCGGTGGGCCACCACGGGACGGCGGACGGCTCGACGTAGAGGCTGGAGGTCTGCGTGTCCAGCATCCGCACCTGGTGGCGGGTCCGCGGCGGGATCAGCACCGCCCGTTCGCCCGGGACCGTCCACGCCCCGTCGTCGGTCTCCACGAGCATCGTTCCGGTCGCGGCGTACAGGAACTGCGCCCGGCGGTGCTCGTGCCAGGCGAGCAGGGTGTCCGGCGGGTAGTCGGTCGCGATCGGCAGCACCTCGGCGGGCAGGTGGTCGACCCGGGCGAGGGGCACGTTGCGCATGGGCGGAGCCTAGGCCGACGCCGCCTGTGGCCGAAACTCGAAAGAGCGGGACCGGCAGTCGATCGTCGGCGCGCGGGAACTCGGCTGGACTGGGCGCATGAGTGCTCTCGTTCTCGTCGCCGTCGGGATCCTGACCGGGCTGACCACCGTCCTGTTCGGGTTCGGAGGGGGCTTCGTCACCGTCCCCGTCATCATCTGGGCGGACGCCGCCGCGGGCCCGGCCGCCGCGACCGTCGCCGTGGCGACCTCGTCGCTGGTCATGGTCGTGGGCGCGGCGGCGGCCACCGCGGCCACCCCCCGGCCGGTCCTGCGCCGGCTGCGGGGAACCGTCCCGCTGCTGGTCCTGCTCGGCGCCGGGGGACTCGCCGGCGCGGTCGCCGCCAGCCACGCGCCGGCCCGGCTGGTCCACTGGGGGTTCACGGCCTACCTGGCGGTCACCGTCGCCGACGTGCTCGCCCGCCCCGGGTTCCTGCGCCCGGCCTCCGCCGCCCGCCCCGCCGCCGGTCACCGGACGTTCGCCGTACCCGGCCGGCTCGGGCTGCCCGTCGGCGCGGTCGCCTCGTTCCTCGGCGTCGGCGGGAGCGTCATGACCGTACCCCTGCTGCGGCGTTCCGGCCTCCCCATGGGCACCGCCGCAGCCCTCGCCAACCCCCTCACCGTCTGCATCAGCGCCCCCGCCTGCGCCGTCTTCCTCACCACCGCCCCCGGGCCGGACACCCGGGCGCTGCTCCCGGCCGCCGGCGCCGTAGACCTCGGCGCCGCCGCCCTGCTGCTCCTGGGTGCCCTGCCCGTCGTCGTCCTCCTGCGCCGCAGGCCCCCGCGGATCGGCGACCGCCTCCACGCCCGGGGATACGCGGCCCTGCTGTGCCTGGTGCTGGCCGCGATGCTGCTCCGGACCCCCTGAGGGGGCCGGAGCCCGGCAGCGGACCGTCAGGCCGGGGACGCCGCCAGCGCCGCGGGACGCGTCGGCGGGGAGACGTGCCCCGGGGCGTCGGGGGACGGCCGGCCCGGCGGGGCCGCCGGCGGTTCGGTGTCCGTCAGCAGGGCGATCAGCGTGGTGCGGGCGCGGGCCACCCGCGAACGGACCGTGCCGATGGGACAGCCGGCGGCGACGGCGGCCTCCGCGTACGGCAGGCCGAGGAGCTGGGTCAGGACGAAGGCCTCGCGGCGCTCCGCCGGGACCGCGGCCAGGAGTTCCGCGAGGGCGATGCCGTCGTCGAAGCCGGGGAGGTCGTACGGCTGGCTCTGCTCGGCGGCGGCCTGCCAGTCGTGACGGTCCGACAGCCTGGGGCGGGCGGCGGCACGCCGCACGCTGTCGACGACGGTGCGCCGGGCGATCGACAGGAGCCAGGTACGGGCGGAGGAGCGCCCCTCGAACCGGGGGAGCGCGGCGAGGGCCCGCAGGAACACGTCCTGGGTGAGGTCGTCGGCGGCCTGCGCGTCCGCGCTCAGGTACGCCACGTACCGCCACACGTCGCGGTGCAGGGCCCGCACGAACCGGTCGGCCTTCGCGGGGTCCCCGTCGCGCGCGTCGAGGGCCAGCCGCGTCACCTCCGCGTCGGAGTCCGGGGTGTGCCGGGCCGGCCTTTCGCCGACGGGACGGAGCTGGGTGGTCAGGGCAGGAGTCATCGCCACAGGTCCTTAAGGGCAAGGTGTCCGGCGCCGCGCGCGGCGGCACCGGTGAAGGGAGTACGGCCGGCCGGAGGGCACGGCCGATGCCCGAGGGGCGACGGGCCGCGGAAGGGCCGTCAGCGCACGCTCGGGGAACCGGCTGTCACAGGACAGCGGTTCCCGCCGGCGGACCCCGTGAGGTGATGGCGTGGACCAGGAACAACTGCCGCAGCGCATGGCGGCCGCGCGCCCGGCGCACGCGGACGCGCGGCGGGACGGCGACCGGCACGAGACCGAAGAGCAGCCGCAGCGGCGTCCAGAGCCGGGCGGCGACCGCGCGCAGCACGCGGAAGGCGCCCCGCTCGCCGTGGGCCAGCCACAGCCCGCACAGCAGGGCGGCCAGCAGGTGCGCGGCGAGCATGCCGGCCGGGGACATCCCGGCCATGTCGTGGCCGCCCGGCGGCATGAACACCCCGGTGGCGGCGGACGCGGCGTCCGCCAGGCCCGGCACGTCGTGCACCTCGTGCATGCCGTGGTGGGCGTGCGCGGCGGCGTCCGCGAGGGCGGTGCCCGGCGGCGGCTCGTACACGAGGGAGCCGAGCCCCGCGTCGTCCACGACCTTCCGCGCGTCCTGTACGGACAGCCCCGCCGTGCCCTCGCCGCACATCAGGTACGCGGCCCACTGGCGCGCGAACGAGGTGCCGGACGGCAGGGAGGGGTGCAGGACCGACTGGGCCAGGGAGAACGCCGAGTGCAGTGCGGCCTGGACGGCGACCGTCGCCGCGACCACGGCGAACCGCCCGCGTTCCCGCCCCGCGAGGCACCAGGCCGCGGCGGCCGTGCCCGCGAACGCGGCGGACACCGCCCACCAGGGCACGGCCATACCGGACATGAGCACGTGGCCGGTGCTCGCGAGCAGAACGCACACGGCCGCGAACATCGCGGCCCGTGCGGCTCGGAAACAGTGACCTGGCGTCATGGCGGGTTCATCCTCGCACCAGCCTTCCGGGCCGTGCAGGGGGGTGCGCGGTTCCTGACAAGTTCTCGACCGCGTCTGTGGCGCGCCTCGAAACCGTTCGACGGATGTGGTGCGGGACACAGCGCGAGCGCGGAACTCCTGGGCCGGTCCGTCCGACTCCCTGCCCAGTCGGTCGTGACGTCCAACATCGGGGGAGCGGGGATTTCCGTGGCGGCAGAGGGGACGGCGGAGGCGACCGCCGCGGCGGCGGGCGCGGCGGACGGGAAGGCCCGCGGGCTCACCGCGCTGCTCACCTGCGCCATGGCGTTCTCGATGCTCCAGCTCTTCCTGATCGGCGCGCTGGGACCCCGCCTGGTGGAGGAACCGGGCTTCACCCCGGGGCTGTTGGGGCTGACGACCACGGTGGGGTTCGGGACGGCCGCCCTGCTGTCCCCGCTCGGCGGCCGGACGGTGGACCGGGTCGGGCCCCGGCGTTCGCTGGTGCTCCTGCTCGTCGTCTCCGCCGCCGCGCTCGCCCTGATCGGCGCCGCCCCGGGCGCCGGCGCGCTGCTGGGCGCGGTCGCGCTGGGCGGCGTACCGCAGGCCCTGGCCAACCCCGCCACCAACAAGGCGGTCCTGGCCTCGGTCCCGCCCGCCCGGCGGGGCGCGGTGACCGGGCTCAAGCAGTCCGGTGTGCAGCTGGGGGCGTTCGCCGCCGGCCTGCCGCTGGCCGCCCTCGCTGGCGGAGCCGGCTGGCGGGGCGCGGTGTGGACGGCCTCCGGGGCCGCCCTCCTCACCGCGGTGTGGGCGCTGCGCGCGCTGCCCGCCGATCCGCCCGTCCCGCAGGCCCCGCCCGTGCGGGCGTCGTTCGTACCGCGTGGGGCGGCGGCCTGGCTGGCGGGGTTCTCGCTGTTCCTGGGGGCCGGGATCGCGTCCGTCAACACGTATCTCGCCCTGTACGGGGTGCGCGGCCTCGGGATGGGCCCCGCGGTGGCCGGCGGCCTGGTCGCCGTCCTCGGCGTCGCGGGCGTCCTCGGCAGGATCGGCTGGTCCAGGGCCGCCCGCCCGGGGCGGGCCGAATGGCTGCCGGGCCTGCTGGCCTGCGGTGCCGTGGGCGCCGCGGCCCTGCTGGCCGGGGGGCTCTGGGCGCGTCCGCTGGTGTGGGCCGGCGCCGTCGCGGTCGGGGTGTTCGCCGTCTCCGGCAACGCCGTCTCGATGGTGCTGGTCATGCAGCGCTCCGCCGCGGGCCGGGCCGGACAGGACTCGGCGCTCGTCGCGGCCGGGTTCTTCGCCGGATTCGCGGCGGGCCCGCCGCTGTTCGGACTCCTCGCGCAGAGCGGGCGGTACGGGGCCGGCTGGCTGCTGGTCGCGGTCGAGTTCGCGGCGGCCGCAGCGGTCGCGTTCCTCTGGGCCGTACGGGACCGGCGCCCGGGCGGGAGGACGGCGGCGTGAACTCCGCCGACTGGGCGGGCCGGGCCCTCACGGCCGTCACGGACCGGGTGGCGGTCACCGCCGCCGAGGTCGGCGACCGGTTCCCGCTGTACGCCGACCCCCTCGACGGGCGGTGGACGACGACCGGCCGCGGCTCGTGGACCGGCGGCTTCTGGGCCGGCCTGCTGTGGCTGCGGGCCCGCCGCACCGGCGCCGAAGCGGACCGGGCGGCGGCGGCGCGGTGCACGCGGCGGCTCGCGCCGTGGGTGGCGGCCGACACCGCCACCCGGGGGCTGATCTTCTGGTACGGCACGGCACCGGCCCTCGGTACGCCCGCGGCCGCCGCGCTCCGGGCGGAGGCGGCCCGGGCCTGCCTGGACGCCTACGACCCCGAGGCCGGCGTCGTGCCCTGGGGCGCCGCGCTCGGCGGGCCCCGCCTCCTGGCCCGCGCGGACGCCGTGCCGGGGCTGGTGCCCCTCCTGGCGGGAGCGGGCCCCGGCGGGCCGGGCGTGGCGGCGGCCCACCTGCACCGGCACCTGGACCTCTGCCTCGGCGCCGGGGGAGCGGGACGGCCCGGACGCCCGCGGCCCGCCTGGCAGTTCGACGCGGCGACGGGCTGGCGGCCCCGCGAGGACCCGGAACCGGGCTGGAGCCGCGGCGAGGCGTGGCTGCTCCTGGCCGTGGCCGACGCACTGCTCCACCCGGAGGTGGCCCGGCACCGGCCCGAGCGGCTCACCCGCGCGGCCGGGCAACTGCTGCTGCGGACCGGTGTGCTGACGGGCCGGCTTGTCCCGCCCGACCGGGCGTCCCGGCCGCGGGGGCCCGTCGACACCTCGGCCGCCGCGATCACGGCCGTGGCCCTGCTCAAACTGTCCCGGTCGCGCACGCCCCTGGCCGGGGCGTGCGCGACCCGCGCCGAGGCGGTCCTGCACCGGCTGGCCGGGGCCCACCTGACGGGGCCGGGCCCGGACCGCCCGGCGGGAATGCTCCTGGACGGCTGCTACGACGCGGCCAAGGGCCTGGCGGTGCGCCACGAACTGGTCTGGGGCGACTTCTTCCTGGCCCTCGGACTGGCCGCCCTCGACGGCCTCGTGGACATCACCCGCGTGTAGGTGCGGCGGGCCGCCCGCCGTACCCGCGCAGCACCCGGCGGGCCACCGAGGTGACGTGCAGTTCGTCCGGGCCGTCGAGCACGCGGGCCGCCCTCCCTCCCCGGAACAGGGCCGGCAGCGGCGTGTCGGGGCCGAGCCCGGCGGCGCCGTGGACCTGGATGGCGGAGTCCGTGACCTGCTGCAGCATCCGCGCGGCCGCGACCTTGGCCAGCCCCACCTCGGTACGGGCGTCACGTCCGGCCGCGATCAGCGCGACGGCCTCGTGCACCAGGGGGCGGGTCGTGCGCAGCGCGAGCAGCGCGTCGAAGACGTGCTGCTGGACCAGCTGGTGGCCGGCGAGCGGCCCCCGGGACCCGTCGCGCGTGGCCGCGCGCTCGCACATGAGGTCGAAGGCCCGCTGGGCCTGGCCCAGCCAGCGCAGGCACCGCAGGGTGCGGCCGAGCGCGAGGCGCTCGCCCGCGATGTCCAGAGCGTCGCCGCCCTTGCCCAGGAGGTGGTCGGCGGGCACGGGCACCCGGTCGAACTCGATCTCGTACTGGCCCGCCGCCCCGAGGACGGGGAGCTCCCGTACGACGCGGAAACCGGGCGAGTCCGTCGGGACCAGCAGGAGGGACAGCCCCTCCCGGTCGCCGGCCGCCCCGCCCGTACGGGCCAGGACGGTGACGAGGTCGGCGCCGGCGGCCCCGGAGGTGAACCACTTGCGGCCGCTGACGAGCCACCCGCCGCCGGGCCGGGCCTCGGCCCGGGTGCCGGTGCGCAGCGGGTCGGTGCCCGGCACGTCCGGCTCGGTCATGGCGTAGCAGGTGCGCAGCTCGCCCGCGACCAGCCGCCGCAGGTACCGCCCGCGGACCCGGCCGCTGCCGTGCCGGTCCAGCATGGTGACGTCGAGCAGCGGGGCCGAACCCAGCGCGGCGGGACCGTGATCGCTGGCGCCCTCGGCCTCGGCGAGCGCCGCGTACGCACGGAAGGCCAGCCCGCCGCCGCCCAGTTCCGCGGGCAGCGGCAGCGCCCACAGCCCGGCGGCCCGCGCCTCGGACCGCAACCCTTCGAGGACGGCGGCGGCGGCCTCCCCGCCCGCGTCCAGCACCGGCTCGGACGGCACCACCCGGGTACGGACGAACTCGCCGACCCGTTCCGTCAACTCGCCGACGCACTCGTCGAGTTGGGGTGGCCCGCCGTGCGCCGCGCCTGAATCCGTCACCGTGTTCCTCCTCATTTCCCGGGAACCCATGGGAACTGCTGTCCGACTCCCTGTCCGAGGAACTGGTCGGGTGCGCACCCCTCGCAGTTCCCGCGTTCCGTTCGACCTGGGCGACGGCCACCGCCGCGCCGGGAGAGGAGAGGCATGGCGTCCCCCGCAACCACGCAGACGGTCCGGCCGCTCGACACACTGGGCTTCGCCGTCTCGGGGCCCCCGCAGATCACCGACGTCGTCGCCGAGCACCTGCGGCTGCTCGGAGCGGACCCGGACGGGCCCGCCGGCGACGACCCGGAGGGCGGCATCACGCTCTCCGGAGGCGGCTTCGAGCCCGCCCGCGCCACCGCCCGCTGGGCGGACCCCGGCAGCGGGCTCGTCGACGAGGCCACCGTGCAGGCCGCCACCGGCATGATGGCGGTCCACGGCCGGCGCGACGGCGCCCCGCGCGGCCTGGCCGCCGACTACGCGGCGACGGCCACCGCCGTCCTCACCGTCCAGGCACTGCTCGCCGGGCTGGTCGGGCAGGCCCGCGGAGCCGGGCCCGCCCACGTCACCACCACCGCCGGCCGTGCCGGGCTGCTCACCGTGTCCCAGTACCTCGCCGCGGCCGGGGCGGACGAGGGCGAGGCCGCGGAACTCGCCCCGGGCGGACCGCCCTTCACCTCGGCCGAAGGCGTGCTCTTCGAGCTGGAGACCCTCGACCCCGGCGCCTGGGCCGGCTTCTGGCGCGCCCTGGGGGCCCCGGCCGACGCGATGCGCGCCGGATGGCGGCCCTTCCAGTTCCGCTACGCCACCGCCTGCGCCCCCTTCCCGCAGGCCCTGCACACCGTGACCCGCTCACACCCCCTCCCGCGGATCCGGCAGGCCGCGGCGGCCTCCGGCGCCGAGGTGTGCGTCCTGCGCACCCTGGCGGAACGCGCCCTGGAGGCCGACGGCGCCGCGCCCTGGTCGCTGCGGACCCTGCCGGGCGGCCCCGCCCCCGCCGGCCCGAGCGGGCCGGCCACCCCGTCCGCCCGCCGGCCGCTGGCCGGGCTGACGGTCCTGGAGGCGGGCCGCCGCATCCAGGCGCCCCTGGCGGCGCACCTGCTGGGCCTGCTCGGAGCCGAGGTCATCAGGATCGAGCCGCCGGGCGGCGACCCGCTGCGCGGCATGCCGCCCGCCTGCTCCGGGATCTCCGCACGCTGGCTCGCCCTCAACCGGGGGAAGCGGGCCGTCGAGATCGACATCAAGGCCGGGGCCGACCGCCGCCGGCTCCGCGAGATGGCCGCGGAGGCGGACGTCTTCCTGCACAACTGGGCGCCGGGCAAGGCCGCCGAACTCGGCCTCGACGCCGACGACCTCGCCCTCGTCAACCCCGCGCTCGTCCACGCCTACACGAGCGGCTGGGCCGGCCGGCTCCGGGACGCCCCCATGGGGACGGACTTCATGGTGCAGGCCCGGACCGCCGTCGGCGAGGCGGTGCGCCCCGAGGGCGAGCCCCCGGCCCCCTCCCTGATGACCCTGCTCGACGTACTCGGCGGCCTGCACGGCGCCGAGGCCGTGCTCGCGGGCCTGCTGCTGCGCGAACGCACCGGCCGCGGCGTCCGCGTGGACTCCTCGCTCCTCGGCGCCGCCGACACCCTGACCGGTCCCGCCCTGCTCCGGGCGGCACGCGGGGAGGACCCGCGGCGGCCCGCCCGCTTCCGGTACCCGCTGCCGACGGCCGACGGCTGGATCGCCCCCACCGACCTGAGCGCGGCGGCCGCGTCCGCGTACGACCTGCGCGACCTCTCCACGGCCGGCGCCCTGGACCTGCTCGGAGCCCACGGCCTCGCCGCCACCGCCGTCACCACCGACCTCGCCGACCTGCACCGCGACACCCGCTTCGGCGGCTCGATCAGCCGCGACGCGCACGGCGCCCCCGCCGTTCCCGACCCCTGGAGCTTCGCATGACCGCCGACCTGCACGACCTGCTGCCCGCCGAACTCCGCCGCTCCTGGGTGGTCGACGGCACCTGCCCCGACCTCGACCTCTACAGCCTCTTCCGGGCCCGCCAGATCGCGGACCTGCACCGCACGGCCGTCGTGGACGCCAAGGGCACGCTCTGCTACACCGCACTGGACCGCAAGGTGCGATGTCTGGCCACCGGCCTCAGAGACCTCGGCATACGCGAGGGCGACGTGGTCGCGGTACAGCTGCCCGACACCAGGAACGCCGTCATCGCCGACCTGGCCCTTGCCGCCCTCGGCGCCGTCGCCCTGCCCTTCCCGGTGGGCCGGGGCGTCCTGGAGGCGGAGTGCCTGCTGCGCCGGGCCGAGGCCGTCGCCGTCATCGCCGCGACCGAGCACCGCGGCTTCCACCACGCAGCCGACCTGCACGCGCTCGCGCGGGCCCTGCCCGCCCTCCGGCACGTCGTCGCGGTCGGACCCGCCGCCGCCCCCGCGGGAACGGTCCCGTGGGCGGACCTCGTGCGCCGCGATCCCGCGGGCTTCGTCCCCGCCCGCCCGGACCCGGACGGCGCGGCCCGGATCCTGGTCTCCTCGGGCTCGGAGGCCGAGCCGAAGATGATCGCCTACTCGCACAACGCGCTGGCGGGCGGACGCGGCAACTTCCTCGCCTCGCTCATCCCCGACGCGACCCCGCCGCGCTGCCTCTTCCTCGTACCGCTGGCTTCGGCCTTCGGGTCCAACGGGACGGCCGTCACCCTCGCCCGGCACGGCGGGACGCTGGTCCTCCTCGACCACTTCTCACCCGACGCCGCCCTCGCGGCGGTCCGCGAGCACCGGCCGACCCACGTCCTGGGCGTGCCCACCATGGTCCGCATGATGATCGAACGCCTCGACGCGACGGGCGAGCGGCTGCCCGCGCCGACCGCGCTGGTCCTGGGCGGCGCCCCCCTCGACGAGACCACCGCCGCCGCCGCCGCGGAGGCGTTCGGCTGCCCGGTGGTCAACCTCTACGGGTCCGCCGACGGGGTCAACTGCCACACGGGACTGGCCCGTACGGTTCCCCCGACCGACGCGTCGGGCGTCGTGGCCGGCCACCCGGACCCCAGGGTCGCCGAGATCCGCATCGCCGATCCCGAGACCCACGCCGCGCTGCCCGACGGCGACGTCGGGGAGATCATCTCCCGGGGGCCGATGACCCCGCTCTGCTACGTGGGCGCCCCCGACCTGGACGCCCGGTACCGCACGCCCGACGGCTGGGTCCGCACCGGGGACCTGGGCTACCTCGACGCCGACAGCGTCCTGCACGTCGTGGGCCGCCTGAAGGACATCGTGATCCGCGGCGGCGCCAACATCAGCCCGGCCGAGGTCGAACGCGAACTCAGCTCGCACCCCCAGGTCCGCGACGTGGTGTGCGTGGGCGTCCCCGATCCGCTGATGGGGGAGCGGCTGGCGGCCTGCGTGGTGGCCCGGGGCCCGCAGGCTCCGAGCCTGGACTCCCTCGGCGAGCACCTGTCCGCGCGGGGCCTGGAGCGGCGCAAGCACCCCGAGCGGCTCCTGCTGGTGGAGGCGGTACCGCTGACCGCGGCCGGCAAGCCGGACCGGGCGGCCCTGCGGGAACGCCTGGCGGGGATCCTGCCGCCGGCCCGCCGCGGTCGGCCCCGGGCCGTGCCCCTCGCCCAGGCCGGATGACCGCCGGGCCCGGGGGGGGGGGGGGGCGCCCCCCGCCCGGCCCGGGCCGGGGGGGGGGGGGGCCCCCCGCGGGGGGGGCGGCGGGGCGGCGAAGGGCGGGCGCGGCGCGGGGGGTGAGGTGGG